>JBGGMZ010000101.1:0-4142 GCA_041287745.1 Chthoniobacter sp.
CCCGAACTCACCTCACTTCACCCCAGCCGAACGACTGGTTGGTTCATGCTTCGTTGCGGACAACGACGGTCCCGGCAATGAAATCGTGGAATGCGCGGCGCTTGTTGTTGGTAAGCATGGTAATCACCTCCAGAAGGAACCAGCCCAAGGATGCGAAGCTGAGGAACATCCCCGGCCCGGTAGGAACATCGGCCACGCCGCTGTAGCGACCTGCGATGACGAGGTAAACAAACCAGGCGAGGGAAAACGTGTTGAGTAAGATGTAACCGACGTCGCGAATAAACGCCTGGCGAAGCGACGGAATGCGCTCCTCCGAGAGATCCAGCACCCGAATCCTGGTTGCCATCTTGCCGAGAGTTTGGCCGTAGCGGGCGTGAAGCAAGACGCTATAGAGCCAATATGCGGAATAGGAAAGAACGGCCCAGACGATGAGAACGAACGGACCTCGCGCTGGAGCGGAAAGGTATCCATCGACCAAATCGAGTGGGATGAAAACCAGGCCGTCGACGAAGCCTGCGCAAAAGCGCGGCCAAAATGTGTGATACTTCATCATCGTTTATGGATAACGCGGGCGATGCCTATCCCTTATGGCTGCCCTTTTGAGTTTGCACGGTGAATGGCGACCAAAGCTGGAACCAAGGTGAGAAAGAAGGCGATGAGACCAGAGGATCCGAGGAACTCCGCCTCTTGTAACCCGTATTTGAGAGACACATCGGCGTCGATGCCGTTGATGAACAGGCCCGGAAAGCTCGTGGATATCCGGGCGAGAAGATAGAAGAAGATGATGACCGGGAGTGAAAGGAGATGGATGACGTGGAGACTCGCGGGGAGGATAACTGCCGGGCGGAGAATGGAACGAGCTGAGAGCCAGAGGTGCCAGAGGGTCAGGCAGAGAAGAAGGAGCACGACCAAGAGATATAGCGGACCTCCGTGCTGAAGAGTGGTGAAGATCGTCTGCTTGGGTTCATCAAAGGCTTCGTTCACAGGTATGTGTTCGTTACAGTGCTTGGCTACGTGCTTTCGGGTTCGTCGTCTTCGGGCCATCCGTCGAGGGCGCCGAGCTCGAAAGTGTCTTGAATCGGGTAGCCATGTTGCTTGGCAGCGGCGGCCAGGTAGTGTGGAGCATGGACGAGAACCCCGTCGATGCCCTGGCGAATCTCCTCTGCCGTGAAACGCTCCGAGAAGAGTAAAAATGCCGCCACGAACGCTGCATCGTAGTTCCAGTCTGTCATGTGGAAGGCGATGTCATGCGCCGTGGTATCGTCGAAACCATCGGCAAGTGCCGCCTGCGCAATCCGCTGGGCATCGGGGATGCTGACCGAAAGCTGGCCGGCTCGCTCGCCGACCAAGTTACGAAAGATCGCGATCGCTTTGTCGCGCGCGGATGGTTCGGCTTCGTTCATGGATGATAGTTCGCTGCAGCGGTCCGATTAGCCATAGAGGCAGATTCCAAGCTCAGAGACTGCGGAGCTGCTCCCCGCGGCGCAGGGTTAGCCGTTGCGGGTGTAGGGAATGGGCTCGTGCTCTCGAAGGTGTCGCAATAACTCGGCGCGGGGAAGAGGAACTTGGGGGCCGATGGTGTAAACGATCACGAGCCAATCCTTGTTGTTTCCGGTGTCGAGACGGCAAAATGCCTCCCCCCACGAGAACTCGCGCTGGCCAAGCAGATCGGAGCCGATGACACCCTCGTGAAAGGTGCGGCGCTCGGAATCGCTGGGAGTGTCGGACTGGTAGAAGGAGTGAGAGTGAGCAAGCAAGACAGCTTGAATGTGGCTGTCGCGGTCGGAGACGGCCTCGACCTCGAAGAGTCCGTATTCTGAGGGATGAACTCCGAGGAGATGCTGAGTCCAGCCTGGGATGGGAAGCATCGAATGGGAGCGCGCGTCGCGGACGTGCGTTTCGGACAGTGCTTCGTGGGGGCTGAATCGAAGGCCATCAGAAAAGACGACCTCACCGGAAACGTGCGAAATCATGCGCCATTACTCCCGGGAAACGCGTAGCGATGCATAGCGACCGCATGCTCAGCGATGCGCCGGAGCGCCCGGTTATGTGTTGCGCTGCTTGGTCCAATAGCCGAGCAATGCTGGAGTTGTTGTAGGGGGTGTGCGGCCATTGGCTGCAAAGTGTCGTGTGATCGCCTGGATGGTCTGGGAAATCGTGTCGGTTGGGTCAGCGGCCACAGCCCGGTCAATCGCTGCCTGGGCATCCGGGATGCGCCCGCCGAGGAGATAAGCGAGGGCAAGATTGGCGTGGAGTCCGGGGTTGGCGGGCTCGACCTGAACGGCGCGATAGGCGAAGGTGATGGCGGCATCGTGGCGCCCAAGATCCATCGCGCACATGGACGCCTCACGAGCGACATCCGGCTGTGAAGGGTTGACTTGATAAGCCCGCTCGAACCAGGAAAGCGCTTCTGCTTGATCCTGGCAGCGTTGATGCACCTTGCCCATGAGCCACATCGCCGACCAGTTCTCAGGGTTGAGTTCGAGGACGCGATCGAAGAGCGAGAGCGCACGCTTGAGCTTACGGCGTAACCACCAGCCGGGCGCAGGCAGATCGGGGCTCTCGTGAAGCGGTATCTCGCCTTTGATGATTGCGGCTGCATCTTGGAAAGCGCGATTATGCTCTGCGATTTGTTCCTCGGTCATTTCAAAGGGGCGACGGTTCTTCGGGTGAAATGCTGTTTGATGAGAAGAAAGGCGTAGATAGCGGTCACCGTCAGGGCGGCATCGCGAGTGGATGAGCCGCAGTCTCCTCCATAGGCATCAAATGTCCAAGCCGGGTGCAAGAGAAGCATGAGCGCGCCAATCCATAGAGAATGGCTCCAACGTTGGTGGCGAACGCCATCATATAAAATTACAAGGGTGACGACGGCGACAATCGCAGTACAGAACCGGGCGACAAAGACGTTTGTGGCGATGGTGGAAGAGGCTCCTGGACCGCTGCAAGCCAGAGTGAGAAAGGCGATCATCGCGAAAAGAATTCCGGGCCTATTGAAGGAGGGTGAAATAACGGGAAACGATGCGCTGGCGCGCGGTCTGTAAGTCGGGCGACGTACTTAGCTGGTGAATCCACAGGGTGCGCTCGTCTGTCGGAGCTTCGGGCGGCTCGCCGATGGCAGAGGAAAGCTGTTAGGCACTTTCACGGAAAGAAACGAATCGCCGTCCGCGGTCTTTTGAATGCAGTCCCTTCCCAGTAATACTGGACGTAGCCATCATTCCGCCAGGTGAGGATTTGGATTTCAGAGAGAAATTTGCCGCTCTGGCTCGGGTCTTTCGGATCAGGGAAGCGGGGCTGGGTGCCAACCCACATTTCCGTGGTCTCATCGGGCACGACGAACCAGTTCATGAATTGCCGCTTTTTCTCGACCAGTCCTGGCCGAGGGCCGTCGCCCGTCCACTTCCAAAGGGGAGGCGTCCAGGGGCCTGGGGTTCCAGCGATGGTCCCGCCTCGATCAAACTCGAGGTAGGTCATCCGTCGCACGTGGGCCGGACGCAAGCGGTCTGTGCGGAAGGCGACTGCCTCGATCGCGTTCTCGGGATACACCCAGGAGTTCTGCTGCAGGATCTGAACCGTCGAGGAGTAACGTGCGCCAAATACCTTCCGATACTCGAATCCATGCGTGGGAGGGTCGTAGTGTTCGAACCAGTTCGCCTGGAGGATGTGGAACGCGAGCCAGCCAAGTCCTCCTAGAAGCAGGAAACCAAAGAGCAAAGGAGCCGGAGCACGCCATCGGACTCCGAGGATCGCCAGAACGAGTCCGGCTATGAAGATCGCGAACAATGTCCCGTAAAGGAGGATGAAAACAAAACGCTCGACGCGATTGCGTTCGCGGTAGAGTTGCTGGTTGTAGGGCAGCTTTTTGCTGCGCGTATTGATCGGCGGAATCACCGGTTCAATCCCATCGCATTCGGGAACGCCTGGCGCTTGACGGGATCGAACCGGTAATCCCTCTGCTGCCCACCCGCTGCGGGAAGTTGCCTTTTTGACAAGGAACGTTACCGCGGGCGCAATCGCGTCGAGCGCTTCTTCAACAAGCTCAAACAATTCCGGCGCATCGCCACCCGTTACGACAAGCTGCACGCCACTTTCACCGCGGCTGTGACTTTGGTCGCCGCTTTCCTCACCGCAAAGAATTCGTAAAC
>JBGGMZ010000102.1:0-13475 GCA_041287745.1 Chthoniobacter sp.
GAAAGCAACGAGGGATAAGGCCAAGGATGAGCATCTCATTTTCGAGCAGGCGACCAGTGGCAAATACCGGGTGCTCGATAAACAGGTGCAGGAACTGACGGACCTCTTGCAGGCCAACCAATCGGCCCTGGCGACTGCCCCCGACGACCAGAAAGCCGCCCTGAAAAAGAAGGGCGCGGAATACGAAGCGAAATTGGCCAAGCTCGCCCAGTTCAAGAAGCAAACCCGCAAGATCAATTTGCTTGGTGTACCGTCGGCGATCGTGGATCACGTCGAAGCCCAGGAGAAGGTCAAGGAAGCGCGGGAGAAACTCATCACGGCAGGGGCCACAGTCACCAGGCTCCAAAATTCCATCCCCGTGCCAAAGGAGGTGCTCGAGAAATTTCGCGACTTCAACATATGGATCCAAGACTGCCGGACGAAGGTCGAGGGACAGGAGATCGCGGTCGCGAACCTAAAGAAAGCGCTGGCGGGCAGCACGGACGACACGGACAAGAAGGAGATCCAGGCCAAGTTGAACGCCGCGGAGTCGCAGCTCAAAAAGGAGCAGCAAGAGTTGCAACGCAACATCGTTGGCCTGGATGACTACAGGGAATCCAAGCGGCAGCAACTGGAAGAAGCCAGGTTCGAACCGGAAAGGACCGCCCTGAATACGGCACGCGAGGAGGAAAAGAAGGCAGAGGCGGCCTTCGGTGCGGCGCAAAAACTGGTGGCGACAAAAAAGCAGGCGATCGCGGATCGGATGGCGAACGTCACGGCGGTCGCGCGCGCCGAAAGCGATGAAGCCCGGATGGAATTCGATGCGGCCGAGAAGGATCTGGCACAGCAGAATCTGGATTACGAGCAGGCCATCGCCGGCCACCCCGAATTGAAGAAGGCCTCGGACGAAATGGAGGCGGCGACGAAAAAGACTCAGCAGGCGGCCGAAGCCGAAAAGAAGGCGCTCGACAGCTATGCCGCCGCGGAACAAGAAGCCGTGGCCGCGGAAGTGCTCCAGCAAGCTCTGAAGGATCGCGACCAGGAAGCCAAGGCCTTCGCTCCTTTCAAGCACCTGAAGGACGCGGATTTCGAGACAGCCTTGTCGAAGGGAAGCGATAAATCCGCGTCGAATCTATTTCCGGAGAAACCGAAATTCCCGGGTGACAAGGCCAAGGGCGATGAGCTCAAAGCTTACGAAAAGGCGCAGAAAGAACATGCGGCAAAATGCGCGGTGATCACGGAAAACCTGCGTCAGGCTCAGGAGACGATGGAACGGATGCTGGCACGCGATGAGATTCTGGAAGCGGCGGGGGCCTCGCTAGAGGAAAGAAAGCGCGCCTTTGGTGATATGCCCCCCGCGCTCCTTCCGAAGAAATTCCGCGAAGAATTGCAGGCCTACCGCGAAGTCGAGGAGCTCTTCAAGATCGAGGATGAGCATGAGCGGATCAAGGCGGCCACGAGGGAGGAACTGAAGAACAGCATCCTCAAGGATTTGAAAGGCCTGGCGGAAGTCGCCCTCCCGATCATCGAGCTGTTTCTCGATGCCTCGTGCATCGTCAATAACTTCATCCCCGTGGCCGTCGATCCGGGAGAAGATGCGACCGAGGACCAAAAGTCGGCTTTCGAAACCGCGGAGGCGCTCAAGGCCAAGTTTGAGATCACCCGGATGGTGGCCGAGGGACTGGAATGTTTCATCAACACGAAGGAAATGCTGGAGAGCGAGAACGAGATGCTCGAGGGGATCTCCGATTCCGACGATGACGAGGAAAAGACGATTCTTCGGCAGATGAAGAAGGATGACAAGACGGCCAAGATGCTGGCGTTCATGAAGGACTTCATCATCACCACGGCCAAGACGACCAAAGGCGTGCTGTCCATGACGAAAGCCGGCATCGGTTTGGCGCATAACTCCGGTGCGTCGGAGATCGCCAAGACGATTGGCGGCGTGGTCCCGATCCTGGGTGCGGTCCTGGACGGCATCGAAACGGCCGAGGCGATGTACGAGGCGGGCAAGCAGATCAAAATGGCCTACCTGGAAAACCAGATTCACAAGGCGGCCAAAAAAACGCAGGACGAAGAGGCTCTGGTCAACGCTTACCAGAACCAGTCGAATCGGGCGACCAACCGGGCGGTGAAAAAATCCATCCACGCCACCGCCAAGGCGGTTCAAACCACGGGTTCCGCTGTCATCGCCGGCGGCATCACCTCCGGCGCCGGGGCCGGCGTCTACGCGGCCGGTAAAGCGGTCGAATACGGGAACAAGGCTACTTTTAAAGCGATTGATTGGGCCCAAGCCGCGCAAGCTCAGAAGACCCTGGAAATGGCGCGCGCCGGTAGCTACGAGGCAATGACGGAAATCTTCGCCGACCACCAAAAGTACGCGACCATGTACATCGTGATGAAAGCGGTCAAAGGCGACGTCAAGGCCCAGGCCTTTTGCGCCACGCGATCTCTGGACGTGAAGCATCTCGATTCCTCGACCAGTCTGGCTTTGCTGACCAAGGAGCTGAAGGTGGCCCGCCAGGAGATGCTGAGAAAGGTAGAGCAGACGGACGAGGCCAGGACCATTCAGGATAGCGCCGGCGAGACTTTCGAAAAATTGGCCCGAGGTGGAAAGGCGATCGGCAAACTCGCGGACATGGCGGTTCTTGGCGCCGGGTCAAAGGTCATCGACCTCGTGAAGGAGAAGGCCGATGAACTGAGAGCCAAGAAGGACGAAGTAGTGGCCGTACCGGAACCGGAGATTAACGAGATCAAGCCGATCAACGCCGATGGCTTTCTCTCGCTCACGACTCGAGCTGACACGATCCTGGAGAAATTCAATGGCCATCTTTCCATCACGGAGAAAGACGTCCAATGGCGGGCGCGGTGGCTGATGCACCTCAAGGATTTGAGGACGTCGCTTGATGGCGACGGCGACTGGAAAGAGGCGGCCTTGAAAAACGAGGGCGGCACCATCGCGAGAGTGAAGATCCGCGAAGCCCGGCGCAAACTTCAGGAGCTTCCAGACAAGCCAACAATGGAAGGGGCGAACGGAAAGGTCTGATGATCGGACTCCGGGGAGGTTCGCTTCACGCCCCGAACGGAGCTAGACTAGCCCAGCGGGTCTAGTGGCGCGTCGAGCAGGGTCTGGACCTGCCCGGTATACGTCTCGAAAGGATCGGGCATCGGCAGGTACGGTGTGTTGTCCAGCGAGATGGAATCCCAGTTGATGACGTAGGGCAGCTTGCGGTCCTGGAAGATGGACACGGCCATGCCGCGGCCGTGGGCGCGGGTGTCGTGCGGCGCCACGTTCATGGCGGCGGGGCGGCGCATGCGCTGGTTGAATTCGCCGATGCCTTTGGCCGCGGTGAGCGCGAAGAAAAGGCCCTTGGCGGGATTGATGTTGTGATACTCGAGGTCGAGGCTTTGCAGCCACGGATCCTGCCAGCTCAGGCCTTCGCTTTCGCGGAAAGTCTCGAGCAGCCATTTCTTTGAGACCCAATCGACGCCGCCCAGCAGGAGCTCGGGTTTGTTGGCCAGCGCATCGAGGGTGAAAGCCCAGGTGTCGAGAATCCAGTTGGTCTCTTCGTCTCGGTCCTTCAGCGTTCGTTGGGCGTGGGCGAGAAATTCGCGCTGGATATCGATGGCGGAGCGGGTGCGGCCATCATCGAGCTGGACCACGGCATGGCCGGTCCCCTCGTGCGAGATCTGGCGCGTGGCCAGCACGGCATCGAGCAGGATCACGTCGTCGGGCAGGTTGCCTTCCTCGAGCATGGTGAGCACGAGCGCAGTGGTGCCGACCTTTAGCGCGGTGGCAAAGGGCGACATATTGGAATCGCCGATGAGCAGGTGCAGCCGGCGATACTTGCGATAGTCCGCGAGCGGCTCGTCGCGCGCATTGATGATCGCGCGGTTGAACTGCACCCACTGGTAGATGTCGTTCACGATGTGATCCGCGCGCTGGCTGAGCTGGAAGGGGACCGTGCCCGCACTGGGGGTGGGCTCGAAGTCGAAGGCGAGGGGACTGGCCTGCCCCACGCGTCCCGCCCCGGTGAAGAGCTGGCGAGTAGCGAGGAAGGAAAGCAGCGTGCCGAGCAGGCGCGGGCTGAATTGCAGCTCGCGCTTCATGAGATAATTCTCGTGGCAGCCGAAGGTCGCGCCGGTGTGGTGATCGACGTTGTTCTTGATGAACGAGACCTCCTCGCTGACGCCGAGCGCCTCGAGGGCGGATTGCAGCAACTGATCGCCGGCGAGATCGTAGGCCACGGAATCTTCCACCGTGCGGCACTCGGGCGAGGAATACTCGAGGTGCCCCATGTCGATGTAGAGCCTACCGCCGTTGAGCAAAAAACCGCCGTTGCCCGGCGGTTCCTCGTAGTCGCGATAGTGCAGGTCGATGACGCCGGCCTTCGCTTTCTTGAAGAGATAATTCTTCACCCGCGCCGGCCAGGCGTCGGGACCTTGCAAGGCCTCGCCGCTGACGAGGCAGCCATATTCAGTTTCGATGCCGACGACTCGGTTCATGAAGAGTGAGGTGTGAAGTTGACTGCGGCGAGTGTCGTCGAACGCGAGTCAATTTTCACGCTCACTTTTACTCGCCGGGGTAAAGAATCCTGCCGCACTGCTCGCAGTGCACGATCTCACGGTTGCCTTTCACGCGCACCGTCGTCTGCGTGGTGAGGGTCATGTGGCAGCCCATGCAGACACCGTGCTCCAGCGCGACGACAGCCTCGTTTTTGCTGGTGAAGAGTCGGTTGTAGATATCGAGCAGGTCTTCTTCCACGTCCACTGCGAGCTTGGCTCGCTCCGCCTCGATCTCCTTGAGCTGGACGCCGACGGCGTCGATCTTCGACGCGATATTCGCCAACTGGCGTTCGACCTGGCCCTTCACCGCTTGCGTTTCCTTGTCCGTCTCGGCGACCTGCTCTTTCATTTTGTCCGCGTTTTCCATCAGCTCGAGCTCGCGGTCTTCGATGGTCTGAATCTCCCCTTCGTAGCGCTTGATCTCGTTGTTCAGCGCCTGGAATTCCTCGTTTTTGCGGGTCTGAAATTTTTGAGTCTGGTACTTCGCGATCGTGTCCTTCTTGGATTGCACTTCGTTTTCCAGCTTCTTGCGCTCCACCTCGATTTCCTTGCCCTTGAGCTTCGTGGCATCGAGCTTTTTGATCGCATCGGCGAGCTTGTCCTCGAAATCTTTGCGCTCCAGCGGCGCGAGTTTGAGTTCTTGTTTCAGCGCGCGAATTTTTCGGTCACGGTCTTGGATGACGAGAAGCTTTTCGATGTCCGGGAGCATTGGGGAAGAGATACTGTGGGAGAACCGGGGCAGCGTCAACCGCGCCGGGGTGAGAAAGTGGGTGTGGGTGGTTGAGCGTTGTTGTTTGTAGTGGTTCGTTGGAAGTGTCCGCTTCGCAGCGATGGATGGGTGGGTGCGGCGGGTGCGGGGATTTTCACTATCCACTTCCCCCCACGCCATCAATTGCCTACATCAACAGTCCGTAAAAATGCGTGCAACGGAGCCTACACAGCTTGGTGAGTTTACGATTCTGGAAAAGATCGGCCAGGGAGCGATGGGCGCGGTCTACAAGGCGCGACAGGGCTCGCTGGGGCGGATCGTCGCGCTGAAGATCCTGCCTGCGCACTACGCGGGAGACGCCGAATTTGTGGCTCGATTCCGGCACGAGGCCACCGCCGCGGCGTCGCTCAATCATCCGAATATCGTGCAGATCTATGCGGCGGGAGAGGATGAGGGTGCGCATTACTTCGCCATGGAATATGTAGAGGGAGAGTCGCTCGGGGATCGGCTTGATCGCAAGGGACGGGTGGACGCGCGGGAGGCGATCGCGGTGGCGCACTATGTGGCGCTGGCACTGGATTACGCGTGGAAAAAGGCAGGCGTGATTCACCGGGATATCAAGCCCGACAACATCTTCCTCTCGCGCGAAGGAACGGTGAAGGTGGGCGATCTCGGCCTCGCCAAGGTGTTGGGCGGGGACGGCGCAGGGCTGACGCAGACGGGTACGACCCTCGGCACGCCCTACTATGTGAGTCCGGAGCAGGCGATCGGCACCAAGGAGATCGATTTCCGGGCGGACATGTACAGCATCGGTTGCACGATCTTTCACGCGATCTGCGGGCAGCCGCCTTACAAGGGGGACAGTGCGATGTCGGTGATGTTGCAGCACATCAGCCAGCCCGAGCCGAAGATTCTGGAAGCGTGGCCGGAATGTCCACCGCCCATCGTTGGGTTACTGAATCGCATGTTGCGCAAGAAGCCGGAGGACCGCTACACGAGCTACGAGGAACTGATGCAGCAAATGGCGTGGGTGAGCGAACGTCTCGAGCAGCCGACGCCGGTCGACCAGGCGGCGATGTCGATGTTTGTTCCCACGCCGGGTGCGAAGGCCAGTGCCGGTGCGAACCTGGCTTCAACCCGCCCGGCTGCTACGGTGTCACGGACGGACACGACTACGCCTCCATCCAAATCTGGCGGTTCAGGCGGAAAGTGGATTGCCGTGGCGGCAGTGGTCGCTCTCCTCGCCGGTGGTGCATTCTTTTGGCAGCCATGGAAAAAGGCGGTGCCGCCCTCTGCGATCGCCGAGGCGGCTCCTACAGCCCCCGCTGCCCCAGCCACTCCTGCGCCGGCTCCAGTTGTGGCCACACCCGCGCCGGTCGTCCGGGCAGCACCGACTCCGTCACCGGCGACGCCGGTGGCGAGTGTTGCCCCCGTTGCGATGGCCAGATCGACTCCCACGCTTTACACGCAGGCACGAGCGACTCCCGCGCCCCGGCGTGGGCCGGATGCCGAAGGCTTCACCCCACTGTTCGACGACGGGCGTCTCGGCGACTGGCAGCAGTTTGGTGAAGGCGGATTTACCATGCAGGCTGGCGTGGCCACTTCCTGGGTGAAGGCAAATCAGAAGGAAAATGCCGGTTGGTTTTATATGCACGATTCGTTTGGGGATTTCACTTTGCGAACGGAGTATCGCATCGTTACGCCGGGTGCGAATTCGGGTGTTTTTGTGCGGGCGCCACTTCCCAGCGAGCAGCAACGCAGACTCCGGGATTTCGACACTTACCAGATCGATGTTTCTGAGGAGCCGAATCCGTTGGAAATGACAGGGGCCATTTGTTTTATCAAAGCGCCGACCACTGTCCCACAAAAGCCGCGCGAATGGAACGAGCTCGAGATTAACGTTATCGGCCAGCACTACCTGATCAAGGTGAACGGCGTGTTGGTAAATGACTTCACCGGCAATAAAGCGCTGCGGGGCTACATCGGCATGCAGAACGTAAAATTGGGCGGAATGCAGTATCGCAATATGCGTGTCAAGGAGCTCAGCTCGGCGGAAGCGGCGACCATCGAGCATCCGCCGGTCGTATCCTCGGAAGAACGATGGAAGAATGCGATCAACCTGCTCGCGTTGGTCGATGTCGCTGCCGATACCTCCGGGGGGATCTTCATCCAGACCCCGTCGGGTTTGGTGACGAACAAGAACACGCTCTGCAAACTGGACCTGCCCTATTATCCGCCGGCTGAATACGATTTTCGCATGAGCTTTACCTGCCTGGACGGAGTGGGAGAGTTTGCGCAGATGCTTTCGAAATCGAATCGCAGCTTCGAATGGATGATGGGCGCCAACGGATCGTTTTTCGGCTTTCAAATGATCGGCGGTGCGGATGCTTCCCGGAACGCGACGACGCGCCAGTTCCGTCTGGACCGAAGCCGCAAATACACCTCGCTGGTGGAAGTGCGTGAAGACGGCCTAAAGAGCTATCTCGACGACAAACTGATTTCTTCATGGAAGACGAATTACAGCGACATGACGCCCAAGGATCATTGGGTGCTACGCACCGGCACGCGGCTGGGAGTCGGCACCCTCGGGACGGCAGCCGTCATTCACAGTGCCGAGGTGATTGAGGTGACCGGGAAGGGGAACCTGGTTCGGACCGCGCGGACAGGTTCCAATGTGACCGCGAGTGCGACTCTTGCCGGAAAGACCGATGCAGAAGGTTTCGTCTCCCTCTTCAATGGCCGCGATCTCACGGGTTGGGACGGAGACACGAATTACTGGTCTGTGCGCAATGGCGTGATTCTCGCCGAATCACCGACAAGCGGTGCCCGGGTGCCAACGAACACCTGCCTGATCTGGAAGGATGGCAAGCCGGCGGACTTCGAGCTGCGCATGTCGTATAAGATCAGCGCGGGCAACTCGGGGGTGCAGTACCGCAGCCGGGTGGTGGATCCTGCGCAGTGGAGGGTGGGCGGCTACCAGTACGAGATGGAAGCGACCAAGCGTGACACCAACGGCGCACTTTATGAAGAGCTCGGCATCCGCGGGCCGAACAGCAGCGGCCCCTACCTCGTCAACGCCGGCGAAAGCGTACGGGCGGCGGCGACGGGAGAGCGCATCATGGAGAAGAAATTAGGCACGCCCTACACCTATCACGCAGGCACATGGAATGACCTCGTGATCGTGGCGCGTGGCAACCATCTGACGCAAACGCTCAACGGCAAGGTCACGGTGGAATTGACGGACGAGGACCCGAAGGCCCGCGCGGATTCCGGCGTGATCGCGCTGCAACTCCACGCCGGCACGCCGCAGAAAGTGGAGTTCAAAGACATTCGCCTGAAAGAGTTTCCAGCAGGCGCCGCACGATAAGAGCACCATGGATGTCCCACACACCGAGGTCGTCGCCGTACGCAATGGGGAGGAAATCTTTCGCGCGGTGCTCCCGCCAGGGGACTATGTGATCGGTCGCGAAGTGGGGATGTCCATTCGTCTGCCGTCGGACAAGATATCGCGGCGGCACGCGCAGCTCTCGCTTACGTATTACGATTGGCTGATCGAGGATTTCGAAAGCGCGAATGGCACTTTTGTCGGCGGGCGTGCGGTGAAGGAAGCGACGTTGATTTTCCCGCAGCAGGATGTGCGGGTGGGCAATGTGCAGCTCCAACTGCGCCGTCTGCCGATGACCTACGAGTCGGAGACGATCGCTCCGCAGACCGAGGCCCTGCTGCGCTTTCTGCCGCTGGAGCTACGCGGCGGGCGGAAATACAAGGTCCATGGAATCATCGCGATGGGCGGGATGGGCGCGGTGCTGGAGGCCGAGGACATGGCGATGCGCCGTCGGGTGGCGATGAAAATCCTGCTCGATGCCAAATCCGCCGAGGACGTGGCGCGCTTCATCGAAGAAGCGCAGATTACGTCGCAGCTCGAGCACCCGAATATCGTGCCCGTTTACGAATTGAACGTGAACGAATTGGATAAGCCATTCTACGTCATGAAGCTCGTTCGCGGCGAATCGCTGGCGGCGGTGATCAAGCGATTGGCGGAGGAAGAACCGGCCGCCTTGCAGCGCTATGGGTTGGGCGATCTGCTGTCCATTCTCTCCCGAGTCTGCGACGCGCTCGCCTTCGCCCATTCCAAGGGTGTCGTGCATCGCGACTTGAAGCCGGACAATATCATGCTCGGGGAATTCGGCGAAACGGTGGTGATGGATTGGGGACTGGCCAAGCCACTCGGACAAAGCACCAACGGAGTTGGGCAGGGCTTGAGCATTCGCACGGTGGTCCGCTCGGTGCGTCACGATCACCAGGCGATCGGCACGGAGATCGGCTCCGCCCTCGGCACACCGCAATACATGTCTCCGGAGCAGGCTGCCGGCCAGTCGCACGCGGTGGATGCGCGCTCGGATGTCTACGCGCTAGGTGCATTGCTCTATGCCATCCTCACGCTGCGTCCACCGGTCAGCGGCGCGACGGTCATGGAGACGCTGGACAACGTGGTGGCGGGTCGAATTCCGCCGGTTGTCGAAGTGGTGCGCCGCCATTCGCCAAAGCATCTGCCCGCCGGGCGTGTGCCGCAGGAGCTCATTGCCGTGGCGACGAAAGCGCTTTCGCTCGATCCTCAGGATCGCTACGCGACCATGCGGGACATGCAGGTGGCCCTGCGCGAAGCGCGTTCAGCCGGGGGAGGATGGCTGCGGCTGGAGGGCCTGTTCCGCGGCCCCCGGAGGACAGAGGCCGGAGCGTAGAAACGCCGGGTCTTGCCATTCCATTCTCTCAACGCCGACTTAAAAGACTGCCCACGGCGGTCGATTCAGCTTACGGAGAAGGCGAATCGTCGAGGTATAGCCGATCCAACTCGGTCCGCCCTTCTTGAGTGATTTCGAACCAATCCACATCCTCAACCGGAGAACTGGAAACGAACTCTTCGTAAGCCTGCTTTTCCGCATGGTATCGCAGTCGACGCAAATGGCCCGACTGATGAAGTGCATGAGCGATCCGTGCTACCTCGTTTCGTTCCAGACGAACGCTCGAGTCCTTGCTCATCTCAATGGTTAAGATCCGCAAATCGACATAAAAGTCGGCGGCTGCATTAAGGCAGAAGAACGCATCGAGAGAACTCACCATTTTCGCACCTTCATCCCACCAAGCTGCGGCCGAAGCGCAAATTGCCTTCGCTCAGTAGAGCATCGTCTCTTCCGGCGGATTGCACTTCTCCACTTTGTCCGCCTTAAGCACCGCGATGCGGCGACCGTTTTCCACAGGGAAAGTGGCGGTGCCGGTGATCTTGATCCACGACATCTCGGGCACGCCCGGCTTGGCCTCGCACTCCGCGAGCACAGCCACGGGGCGGGCGTCGGCGGCGCAGCAGGTCATGAACATGCGCACGGCCTTGAAGCGCTTGCCGCTGGCGTTGTTCGTGGTGTCGGGCATGAGCTGGCCGATCAATTCCACGGGCTTGCCTTCGAAGTCTTTGCGCAGGGCGTTGTCCTGCGCTGCGTAGAGGAGGTCGAGCACTTCGGCTACGATGCGGCCGTCTGGCGTACGCTGGAGATAATCCTGCGCAGGTGGCGGCTGTTGTGAGGCTTGGCTAGCTGACTGTGCAGCAGGTGCAGGCGGGGTATTGCTGGCGACAGCGGCAGCCGGCTGTGCGTCGGGAGCGGCAGCGTTGATGGGGTCTTTGGTCGGCAACGGCATGTCGATCGGCTTGGGGGGCGCCGTGCGCGGGGTAAAGCCGAGCTGCGAGGCGTCGGTGACGGTGATGCTATTCCGGATTGCCGCAGCACTGTAGCTGTCGGTGTTGAACATCGCTGCCGCCGAAATCGGCAAAAGGAGGATGAGGAAGGTGATGGCCTTGCCCATCGGCCGCTTGAAGAAGGCGTGGCCGCACTCGGCCGCAGAGCAGCAAGCGGCATCCGCCGGGAAGAAGAGGAAGACGAGAGCCATGAGGCCCATGACGATGCCTGCGGCGACTGCGCCCATGCGGAAATCCGGGGTGAGCAGCCCCTTCATGCGCCCCGAAGCCCAAAAGGTCAGAAGAATGGCGCTCCACGTGGCAAGCGTGGCGCAGGGAAGCCAACGGCGAAAAATGGCGTTCATAGTCGTGAGGTCAGGATAGCGGAAGTTCGACGGATTTCAAAAGAGGATCCTGTCGGGGCGGTTTCGTTAGAAGTCAGGTGCGTGGCTCTCAGACATCCCATTCCTCCCAACGCTCCCGTGGGAGTCGGGGGATGGCTACTTAGAAGAACGCGGCGATGCGCCAGCTCACGAGGAAGACGACGATGAAAAGACCGATGGCGAAAAGGGTGACCACGCGCTTCTTGAAGAGCAGGCTGTAGAGCCAGAAGAGCTTGAAATCGAAGAGGGGACCAAAGACCAGCGCGGCCAGCTTGGCGGCAAAGGGAAAGGTGCGGAAGGTGGCGATGATGAAGGCGTCTGTCGTGCTGCAGATGGAGAGCAGCGAGCGGAGCGTCATGAGAGCCGCGATGGCGACGGGCGGGTTGGTGGCGAAGGGCAGGATGAGCGATTGGTTGATGACCGTCTTGAAACCGGCCGCTACCACCGCGCCGAGGATGAGGAAGAAAGTGACGTCGAGGAAATCCGCCGTGGCCGACTGGGTGGCGAGGAGCAACTTCTGCCGCGGACCGGCAGCCTGGACGGCGCCGGAGAAATCGACGGTGCCAGTGGTGGGTGCCGCAGTGACGCTGAGACCAGCGCGGCGGCGGCCGGCGGGTTCCGCAAGGACGCCGGGGTTGACGAGAGATGTGGCGGACAGTCGTTGGACGATGAACCCCACGGCGACGGAGATGGCGAAGCCGAAGAAGAGCCGCAGGATGGTCATCTCCCAAGCCTGCTGATTCTTGAAGGCGGCAAAGGTGCTGAGCGCCACGATGGGGCTGACGATGGGCGTGGACAGCATGTAGGTGACGGCGCTGGAGAGCGGCAGCCCTTTCTTTATGAAGCGCCGGATGACGACGACACTGCCGCACTCGCACATGGGGAAGATGAGCCCGAGCCACCCGCAGACGAGAATGGAGATCGTTTCATTCTTCGGCAGCAGCTTCGCGATGCGCTCGGAGGAGACGAAGACATCGACGAAGCCGGAGATGAGCGAGCCCAGCAGGAGGAAGGGGATACCCTCGAAGAGAATGCTGAGGAAGGTTTTGGCGAAGTCGGCGAACATGTGCAGGGAGAATCGCCGGGGAGGGCGGATTCTTGGGAAAAGAGTGCGCTACGGTGTATGGGCTGGGGCGAGGTTGCAAGTGCGCCACGCGTCGAGAATGCGGCGAAGTTCACGCGCACCTTCCAATACCCGCGGGCCAGGCTGCAGCAGCAGGTCGGAGGAAATCGCGTGGATTTGATCTTCCTGGATGGCGTGAATTTCCGCAAAACCGGGCCGCTCGTGAATGGCTCCGATGTCGACTGGGCGCCCGCACCAGCTCGCGATGATGATGTCGGGATTGGCAGCGATGACCTCACGCGCTTCGACGACGCGCTCTTTTGATGCCGCTCTGCGTCGTGCGGCGAAGACATCGATGCCGCCACAGTGCTCGATCAATTCACCGACCCAGCCGATGGCGCTGATCAACGGATCCGGCCATTCCTCGAAGTAGACGCGGGCCTTTGTGTCGACGTCGCCCTTGAGCATTTTTAGTTCGCCGAGAAATTCCGCGGCGAGATTTTCGCCGGCAGTAGCGCGTCCGATCGTTCGCCCGATCAGGCGAATCGCGTCCGCAATCTCGGCGAGAGTTCGCTGGTTGGTCGTGAGCACCGTGCACCCTCGGCGAATTAATTGCGCCGCGATGTCTGCTTGAACGTCGGAAAAGCAAAGGACCAAATCCGGGCGCAACGCAGTGACGCGCTCACAATCCGCGGTGGAAAAGCCGCTAATGATGGGACGCACCGCCAGGCCAGTCTGTGAGGCAAAGGCGGTGACGGCGACGACGTCGTCCCATGCACCGAGCCGGGCGCAAATGTCCGCCGCTTCCGCGCTCAGGCAGACGATGCGCACGCGATGTCTACGAGCCGTAGGACTGCTCCACCCGCTGGGCGACATCCAGGTAGCCGTAATCGACTTCGTAGATGTCCTTCATGCACTTCAGCGATTCGTCTTTCCTGCCCATCTTCTCGAAGACGAGACCGAGCTTGTAGAGGATCTCCTTCTTGGTCACGTCCATGGCGATCATCTCGCTGGCGGCTTCCTGGAATTGCTTCACGGCGAGATCGA
>JBGGMZ010000103.1:0-7271 GCA_041287745.1 Chthoniobacter sp.
GCGGCAACGGCTGGATGGGCCGTGAAGAGGTGGACGCACTGATTGTTGCTTTCTGCCGTGAAAAGCTGACCGCGCCGGAAACGCTCACCGCGATAATCGAGGATTCCGTGGCACGCTCCGCCGAAGTCATCCGCTCCTTTCCAGAGCAAGCTCGGCCGAACGCCATTGAAAAGCTGCGCCGTCAGGAGACGCGACTACTCGACATGTGCGCCAACGATCTGCTGACCATTCAACAAACCCGCGCGCGGCAGGCCAAGATTCGCGAGGAAATCGCAGCCCTAGAAAAGGCGGCGGTGGAGATGTGGGCTAACCGAACGAAGGAACTCGGCCTTCAAGAACTGGCCGCCCTCGTGGTGCGCGGGGCGTTTGCCTTCGCACGGATGACAGACCGAGTTGAGCAGAAGAAGATTTTGGAGGGGCTATTCAGCGAAATTTTCATCCGCCGAGATCGTAAACTCCGCACGGTGGCCATTACCGCCTTCCGATTCTCGGCTGAATTGCTGGCAGGCTTCAAGGCCGCTCTCCCCACCGGCATCGTCAATCTGGACAAACCGTTCATGACGAAACAGGTGCTTCCGGACGGTTTCCGGCGCTGCCCGGCGTGTGACCAAGTCCTGCTTTCAAGCGAGTTCTGGAGTGGCCAGTCTAGGTGCAAATCTTGCAAAGCGGCTGCCAATTTGCGCCGGAAGAAAGTGTAGGGCTTCGTCGATCGGACTCCGCAATCGGCATGTAGACCGGGGCGATTGCGATTGCGGTGCCTGTTCTCCTATGGAATCAAGGGGCATCCCGTATGCCGTTCCCCTTGATACCGTCTGGTGATCCCCATCGTACTGCGTATTGGAACGACGCCAGCGACCACCGCCCGGTCTTCGCCACCATCCTTCCTCCCCATCGCAAATGAATCGCTTCCGCTCCGCTTCCATTCTCGCCGCCGCCTTCGTCTTCGCCGGGGCGGGCGGCAGTGTGCTGGCCGGCACATCCGAGGAAGACTGGCAGGCCATCGTGGGGCTGGATGCGGGGCCCGGCGAGAAGCCGGAGTCTGCGGAGGCCGCGGGCGCGATGGTGATCACCCATCTGGCGAAACAAGAGACGGCGTTGCGCAGTTTTCTCACCGCCCACGCGGACGATCCGCACGCCTTCGAGGCGCAGCTTCGCCTCGCTCGATTGCTGCAAATCCGCGCGGATTTCGAGGGCAACGAAAACCTACGGGCGGAATCGAGACGCATCCTCGATGGCCTCGAAAAAACGGTTACTCCCGAACAACGTCCCGAGCTTGAGTTTGCCAAGCTGGCCCGGCTTATGCGCGCGCTGAAGCGGGGTAATACCGGGCAACGCGATGAGCTCTTGAGAGTGGCGCGCCGCTTTCAGGCAGACTATCCGACCGACCGCCGGATCGCCGCGCTGTATACCGAAGTGGCGACGCTCTTCGACATGCAGCCGAAGACGAAAGAACTGCTCCTCGAGGACGCCCAGGCGCTGGCCAAGGAGCCCGACCTCAAGGCGCGCATCGCGGACGATCTGAAGCGCGTGCGGCTCATCGGGCAGGAGGTGCCGCTCAACTTCACTTCTCTCCAGGGGCAGGAGATCAACGTCTCCGCGCTCAAGGGCAAGCCGGTGTTCATCATCTTCTTTGCGCAAAGCTCGCCGCCCGCGATGGCGGCACTGACCAAACTGCAGCAGGAAGTCGCGCAGCTTCCACAGGGGAGCATTCGCGTGATCGGCGTAAATCTCGATTCCCAGCGGGAGACAGCGCTGGAAGTGCTCAAGTCGCGTGGGTTGAGCTGGCCTACGGCTTGGGACGGCAAGAGCTGGGAGAGCCCGCTGGTCCGCAGCCTCGGCATTAATGCGCTGCCCACTGTATGGTTGCTGGATACCAAAGGCCGCCTGCAATCTCTCAATGGCCTCGACGGCGCCGCGATGCAGGCCCGCCAGCTCATGCGCGGACATTAAAAAGATCAGCCGCGCACAGCCACAACAGGGCGTTCACGCGATTTCATACATGAGTTATGAAACCTGCCACCATTGTTGGAATTATCCTGATCGTCATCGGTGTGATTGCGCTCGCCTACGGCGGTTTCAATTTCACTACGCATGAGCAGAAGCGCGTGGTGGATCTCGGGCCGTTGAAAGTGGACGCTAACGTGGAAAAAGAGCACTCGGTCCCCCTGCCGCCGATCCTGGGCGTAGCGGCGCTCGTCGGTGGCGTGGCTCTTGTGTGGGTGGGCTCGAAGAAATAAGCCGAACTCAGAAGGCGCGACCGACCTCGCTTGCGACGCCAAACGACATTCGCCGCCGCCTAAATCACATCCCGCCCGCCCACAAAGGTATGCGTGACCTGGAAATCATCGGTGAAGCTCACGAGATCCGCATCCGCGCCGACTTTCAGCACGCCTTTGCGTGATTCCCTGCGCAACGCACGTGCAGGGTTCAGCGTCGCCATGCGCACGGCTTCGACGAGCGACACGTTCACCATCTGCACCATGTTGCGCACGAGATCGATCATCCCCGCGGTGCTGCTAGCCAGCGTCTGTCCATCCGCCAGCACGCTCACACCACCACGCACCACGCAGTCGATGTCGCCAAGCTGAAAGGCTTCACCCTCGGCCAGTCCGGCGCCCGCTGCTGCATCGGTCACGAGCACGATGCCGTCCGGCCCCTTGGCGAGATAGAGCATGCGCATGAGCGTTGGCGAAACGTGGTGCCCGTCGGCGATCAATTCGCAAAGAATCTCCGGCTCGCTGAGAACGAACTCGAGCAGACCCGCCACACGATATGGCCCGCGCCGGCGTGCCGTGGACATGCAATTGAACGTGTGTGTGGCGTGCCGCATCCCATGGGAGAAAGCCGCAGCGGCATCTTCATCCCACGCATCGCTATGGCCACCACTCGGAATGATGCCACGGTTCGCGAGTTCCTCGAAAAGCTCCAGCGCGCCAGGCAACTCCGGGGCCACGGTCATCTGCGTGACCAGGCCCACCTCCACCGCCAGCCATTGCTCCCACTCCCCGCGCTGCGGAGCGTGAATGAGCTCGAGCCGATGCGCGCCGGGCTTCTCCTTGGAAAAATAAGGCCCCTCGATATGCACACCGAGCACTTGCGCTCCACTGCCACCGGGCTGCCGCCGATACTCTTTCACCGCGTGCAACAAGCGCAGGATGCTTTCGCTCGTGGCCGTGACGGTGGTGAGCGCCAGCGCCGTGGTGCCGCCGCGCGCATGATGACGGCAGATGGCGGCGAAGGCCTCGGGCGTTGCCTCCATCGTGTCGCGCCGTTGCGCGCCGTGGATGTGGATGTCGATGAAGCCCGGCGACAAAAATTGCCCGGCGAGGTCAACCACCGGCTCCCCCGCCATCGCCTCCGGCACATGATCGGAAATCGCCGCGATCTTTCCATCCGCTATCCGCACGTGACCACGAGCAAGACGATCGGCAAAGACGAGGCGGGCGTTGGAAAGAATCATGACGGCTGGGCAGTGGCCTTTGCGTTTTAGGTAACAGACCGCTCGTCGCGAAGTCTTTAAATCTGCATACTGCCCAAAACTCTCGAGATGAAACCCGCGTCCGACTTTCACACGCACAGAGCCGCGCGACTTGCCCGGCTCAAGCTGGACCTGGTGGATTTCGAGGAGAAGTTTTCCCGCAGCTCCGGCCCCGGCGGGCAGCATGTGAACAAAGTCTCCACCGCAGTGATGGTCCGTCACGTGCCGAGTGGCGTGAGTGTGAACGTGCAGGACACGCGCTCGCAATCGATGAACCGCCAGCTCGCCTGGACACGCGTGATGGACGCGATCGAAGAACAACGCCGTGCGGAACGCGCCGCCCTCCGCGCCGAGATCGCGAAAAAGCGCCGGCAGAATTCCAAGCGCCCTCGCGGAGTGAAGGAGCGCATCCTCGAAGGCAAGAAGCGCCGCTCGAACATCAAGAAGATGCGGTCGAAGGATTGGTGAATACGGTGCCGTGGCGCGGCAGGGTCGCAACCAAAAGAGGGAGTCCACGAAGCCCCTTCCATTCGCGCTCGTTGGCAGTCGAAGAATCTCCGGAGTTTCTTAGCCACGGATGAACACGGATAAGCACGGATGGCAGAAGGAGATGTGGGAGAGTTTCTTCAATCCGTGCTTATCCGTGTTCATCCGTGGCTTAATTCTTCTCTGCGCCTCTGCGTCTCTACGTTTTAAAAATCCTCTCCCACGCCGCCGCGAAATCGTCGCACATCCGCACTCGCCGCCTTTCGGACGCTTTGCTTAACTGGCTTCCATGATGACCACGAATTCGGGTGAAGCGCTGGATACGCACGCCAAGGCGCTCAAGATCAACCTCGACAATCGCTTTTACGGGACGCTCGCGGAGATCGGCGCGGGGCAGGAGGTGGTTCGCTGGTTTTTCCGGGTGGGCGGCGCCGCCGGCACCATCGCCAAGAGCATCTCGGCCTACGACATGCAGGTGAGCGACGCCATCTATGGCGACACCGAGCGCTATGTCTCGCGGCAGCGTCTGCAGGCCATGCTCGATCTCGAATTTCAGCTTAACATCGACCGCCTCTCGGAAAGCCGCGGCGACACCACCTCCTTCTTCGCCTTTGCGGATACCGTCGTGGCTCGCAGCTTCAAGGGCGGCAACGAGTGCCACGGCTGGATGGGTGTAAAATTTCAGGCCCACCCCCACGACGAAGCCTCACAGATCGTGGTGCATGTGCGCATGCTCGACGCCGAAGCCTCCCTGCAACAGGAAGCACTCGGCATCATCGGCGTGAACCTGCTCTACGGCGCCTTTTTCCTCCATCACGAGCCGGAGAAGCTCATGGAGAGCCTGCTCGACAAGCTTACCACGGGCCGCATCGAGATCGACCTCATCGATTTCAAGGGCATCGAGTTCCGCTACGTCGACAACCGCATCATGGCCATGAAGCTCGTCCAGCTCGGTCTGAGCGGCGCGGCCATGTTCGATCCCTCGGGCGCGGTCATCCAGCCGTCCGATGCGCTTTACAAAAAAGCGGTGCTCGTGGAGCGCGGCAGCTTTCGTCCGGTCACGCAGGTGAACCTCGACATGCACAACGCCGCGCTGGCGAAATTTTCCGCCGACCCCGCGGTCGCGGGCAAACCGATCCTCTCGCTCATGGAAATCACCATGCGCAATCTGCTGGCAGGCGGCCAGGAAGTGGACCGCCGCGACTTCCTCGCCCGCGCCGATCTACTCGCGGCCTGCGGCTTCCACGTGCTCATCTCGGACTACTTCGAGTATTACCGCCTCGCGGCCTACATCTCCTGGCGCACAAAGGAGCGGGTCGGAATCGTCCTCGGCGCAGCGAGCCTCATCGAGCTCTTCGACGAGAAGTACTACACCGCGCTGCCGGGCGGCATTCTGGAAAGCTTCGGACGGCTATTCAAAAACGATCTCAAGGTCTTCGTTTATCCGCTGCGCCAGCACCAGACCGACGAACTGACCACGGTGGACAACCTCGAGGTCGCGCCTGAGCTGCGCAAGCTCTACGGCTATCTCGCCGACCGGGGAAGCTTCGTCCAACTCGACAACTTCAATCCAGAATATCTTCACATCTTCTCCCGCGACGTGCTCAAGCGCATCGGCACTCAAGACGAATCCTGGGAGCAAATGGTGCCGTCGCAGGTCGCGGACATCATCAAGAAACGTGGCTTCTTCGGTTACTCCAAGCACCGCGCGGAATAGCTGGGGAAGTTAAGATTCTAGCGAAGCGAAATCCGTGGCGCCGCGGGGACAATTGAGGGTTGATAGTTGAGAGCCACGCACTCAACTTCCGCCCACTGGTTTCCTTCTGGGCCAGGAATTGCTTGGGTCTAACACCCACCGCAGGCCGAACTGCGGCTTTCCACTCTCAACTCCCTACCCTCAACTTTCTCTGTAGTGGCTTTTGTCGATTTTCATTTCTTCTCCGAGACCCTGGGCCTGACCTGCGCCGCGCACGTCATTCTTCCCCAACAGACGACGTTGCAGATCGGGATGGAGGGCGGGAAACGGCTCCAGAAGTATCCCACGCTCTACCTGCTCCACGGCTTATCCGATGATCATACGATCTGGACACGCCGCACTTCCATCGAGCGCTATGCCGCCGAGCGCAACATCGCGGTCGTCATGCCCGCAGTGGGCCGCAGCTTTTACCAGGACATGGCCAGCGGCGGGAAGTACTGGACCTTCGTAAGTGAGGAGTTGCCCGCCCTCTGCCAGCACTATTTCCCGCTGAGCAATGCTCGCGAGGACAACTTCGCCGCCGGTCTTTCAATGGGTGGCTATGGTGCGCTGCGGCTCGCGCTTGCGAAGCCGGATAAATTTGCGGCGGCAGCCAGCTTGAGCGGCGCGCTCGATCTCGCGCGCCGCCTGCGCGAGGCAGGCAAGCCCTTCGCGCGGATCGATCGCAATGAATGGATCGGCATCTGCGGCCCGGAATTGAAAGCGCCGGCGGATACGAACCTGTGGCTGCTCGCCTCGAACGTGGCGTCATCCGCCGGTCCAAAGCCCGCGCTGTATCTTGCCTGCGGCACGGAAGACGAGCTCATCGGTGACACACGCGCTTTCCACCAGCATCTGGATGCCTTAGGCTTGCCGTCGACTTATCAAGAAGGCCCGGGCACCCACGAATGGGGCTACTGGGACGCGCAAATCCAGCGCGTGCTCGCGTGGCTCCCGTTGCGAAAGAGTTGATAGTAGATCGCTCCGAACCACCGTCGGCGGACGAAACCGATGAACAAAACGCCCTTTGGGACGTCTCACTTTGGCCAGAGATACCCGCTTGACGAAAACTGGCTCTCAACTCTCAACTATTTGCTATCAACCTCTCTCTCCGAAGGTTGACCCCAACACACCATGAAACTCCGCACCCTCCTCGCTACCCTCACCACCGCTTCCGGTCTCGCGTTGATCGCGAATGCCGCCCCGCTCGAAGTCGGCGCCGCCGCGCCGCAGGTCAGCGGTGTCGATCAAGACGGTAAGCCCGTCAATCTCAAGGACGTCTATGCCAAGGGCCCGACGCTCGTATATTTCTACCCGAAGGCCGATACGCCCGGCTGCACCAAGCAGGGCTGCTCGATCCGCGACTCGTGGGAAGACCTCAAGAAGGCCGGAGTCCAGGTGATCGGCGTGAGTGAAGACACCGTCGAGGCGCAGAAGGCTTTCGCGGAGAAATATCATCTGCCCCACACCCTCATCGCCGATCACGACGGCGCGGTGGCCAAGGCCTTCGGCACGGACTTCATCAAGGACAAGCCGCTCACCCAGCGCCAATCCTTCCTCATCAAGGACGGC
>JBGGMZ010000104.1:0-10950 GCA_041287745.1 Chthoniobacter sp.
TGATCGTGCGCGCGGTGCCGTCGCTGGCGGGAACGCCGAGGATCTGCAGCTCGGCAGCGCGCTGGCTGTTGTTCTGCAGCTGATTGGCCCCGATGGTCACATTGCCCTGCACGTAGACGCGCGCTTTCACGCCGGGGTCGACAATGATCGTGCCGGTGAAATCACCGGTTACATAAATATCCGCCTCGGAGCTGACCACGCTGCCGGCGACCGGCACCGAGCCGAGCAAATTACCGAGAATGCTGAGCGCATTGGCCGTGACGTGCAGGGTGCCATTCACGCTGTTGAACTTGTACTGGCTCGGGGAAAGCAGCGTGCCGGCCGTGACGTTTTTCGTGCCGGTCACGGTGGTCGCAGTCGCCGTCCACGTCGGAGCTTTCACCGTGGGCAGCGGGCGGAAGTAGCCGTTGTTTACCGTGCCGGTGATGTGCGCGTCTTTCACCAGGCTGGATCCATTGGTCGCGACATTTCCATTCACCGTGCCGCCCACCGTGATGTTCGAACTGTTGGTCGAAACCTCGATATTCGAGCGGCGCTTCGCCGAGTCATAGAGACCGTTGGTGCTGGTCAGCGAGCTCGCCGAATTGAAGCTGTCGAAGATCGTACCCGGGCTCGGCGCGTTCAAGAGGCCGTCGCTGGCCACGCCGTGCTCGAAGGGGAAGACCGGCTTGAGCAGCACCTCGATCTGCCGGGAAACGAAAGGCGTGCTCACCTTCTTGCCGGTCGCCGGATCGCGGACCAGCGCGAGGCGCATGAGCTTTTGATCGAGCTTGGACACATCCGCCGCCCGACTCGGGCCGGGCAGGTAGACCGTGCCCGTGGAGCGCAGGCGCAGGATATTCACGGACGAAGCCTGGCTTCCGGAGAGAAGGCTGGTGAGGCTGCTGAGCAGTTGACCATTGAGCAACTGGTCGAGCGGCAGGACATCGATGCTCACCGTGGAGCTCGAGGTCGTCGCGCCTTCGCCGCCATGGACCAGCGGATCCATCGTGAGCGAAACGGTCACGCCATTGAGGAGATTGAGGCCGCCCGGTTCCAGCTTCAGCCCGGTGAGCAATGCGAGCGAGGGGGTGGAAGTGCCAAGTGTCACGCCACTGCTGTTGAGCTGCACGTCGGGCAGCAGTCCGGAGATTTGCGCGACCGTCATGTCCACGCCGGACTCGGCCGCGAGAAGCGATTCCTCCCAAGCGGCCGTGCGCAGCGCCGTCTTGTAGCGGGCGCTGACGGCATTGAGGGTGGAACCAGCCATGAGTGCGAGGACCACAAGCACTCCGAGAGCGAGGAGCATGGCGTGGCCGCGTTCGGCGTTGCGCTGGGAAGACATCGTGTTCATGAGGGAGGATTCAGTTGGACGTCGCGTTGAGCAGGTGCACGTAGGCCGTGGCGGTGGTGGCGGCGGAACTCGTGGCCCTCGTGCCCAGGGTGAAGCGCGGCTGAAAGGCGGCGTCGATCTGCACGAGTGAACCGTTCAAGGTCGCCTGGAAAAGCGTGGCCGAAGTGGAGAGCACGGTGGGCGCACCATTCAGCTCGCGAATCACGCTCGTCCCCTGCCGGTAATAACGAATGGTATCCGAGGCATTCGGCGTCTGCGAGGGACCGAGCAGCGAGAGCAGCGGGAGGCCCAGGTTGAGATTCAAGGTCGGCGCAGCCTGTGTCGGCAGGGTGATCGTGAGCTCCGTGCCTTGCGCCGCGATCTGCACATTCGAGGCACCGCGCAAATCCCGCCGGACGTAAGCAAACACCCGATTCTGGTCGCTCTGTGCATTCACTTGATAGAGCGAGGTGGTGACGCTGCGCTGCACGCCGATGAAGGTCACCAAGGCGGCCCCGAGGATGATGGAGAGCATGGCCGCGGAAGCGAGGAGCTCCACCAGCGTGAAGGCGGCGGAGGCGGCGCGATTCCGGGACGCCAGGAAGGACCGTGCGTTCATCGGAGCAAGCCCTCCATGGAGATCACGGTGGAAAACATGCGCTGGCGCTTTCGTTGGTTCTGCCCGCTCGTCCAGGTCACCTGGAGATCCGCCCGCACGGCCAGCGTGGAACGCAGGTAGAGGCCGGCCGATGGCTGCGAGATGATCTCCACGAGCCCATTGGCGTGCCGTTGCACCACGATCGGGGTGGGCGCCGGCGTCACCGGCGGATACGGAGCCACCGTGATCTGCTCCTCGATATTGTTCAGGTAACCGCCATCCGCCGCGGAGGTCTGGAGGAGATTGGCCTTGATGCTGTCTGCGCTGACGATGGTGTTCCAGCCCGCCCCACGGCAATCTTCCACGCGGCGCATGAGCGTCTCGGTGGCCGCGATGGTTTCGCGATGCGCTTGGGCAAGGCGGATGCACTGGCCGGTGGCGGTCCAGACCGCGACCAGTCCGATGGCCATGACACATGCGGCCACCATCACCTCAGGAATGGTGATGCCGGCCTGCTCCGCCCTCTCGGGGTCTGCTGTGTGCTGGGCTTTCATACACCCTGAATTGATGCAGGATGCATGCGATCGTCTGAACGGTCGCCCGCAACACTGGCCAGCGGTTTTCCTGCATTCACAGGTGCGGGCAGTACGTAAATCCCCGGGCTATTTGTAGGGGAAAACCTGAGCTGGAAACCTCCCTCCCTCTGAAGGTCCCGTCGGGTGGATCAACCCATTCGGCCCACGATGGCGTTAACCGCTACCTGCCGACCATTCCGCGTCCGTACCTCAGCAAATTCTACGCCAAGGAACTCTCTACGAAAACGAGCAGGTCGCCCTGGCGGTCAAAACGTCTACACCTCGATGATGCCGTTGCGCAGCGCGTAACGGATCAGCTCACCGATCGTCTTGAGGCCGAGCTTTTGCATCACCGCGGCGCGGTGGCTTTCGGCGGTGCGCAGGCTTACGCCGAGGACATCGGCGAGCTCTTTATTGGTCCGGCCCTCCGCGATGAACTTCACCGCTTCGCGCTCGCGCGGAGTGAGGCTATTGCCGGGCGCCGGGCGCTCCCCGCCCTGCGCGTTGCTCTGCAGCCGCCGGAGGATGATTTCCGAGACCCGCGGCGTAAAGTAGGCCTTGTGCTCAGCCGCCGCCCGCACCGCCTCAATCAGGTGCGAGGGGTCATCCGTCTTCAGCAGATAACTGCGGGCGCCGGCATCGAAGACCTGGTGCACGAGATCCTCCATCTCGTGGGCGGTGAACATGATGACCTCCGTGTCCGGCAGCGCTTTCTTGATCTGCCGCAACGCTTCCAGGCCGCTCAACTCCGGCAGGGTCACGTCCTGAATCACGACATCCGGCTTGAGCTCGCGCGCCGAGGCCACGCCTTCGCGGCCGGTCTGCGCTTCACCACAGATTTCCCAGCCGGGCTGTTTTTCGATGACAAATCGGACCCCGCTGCGCACGACAGCGTGATCATCAACGAGAAGAATGCGAACGGTTTTCACGACTCTGTAGGATGTAAGACTTGGTGGAGGGCGGTGAGCAGTGTCTGCCGCTCGTACGGCTTGGTTAAGAATGTCTGGAGTCCCAGCGCCTGCAATTCTTTGGCGCGTTGGTCGTCGCTGTTGCCCGAGGTGCCGATCACCTTGATCTGCGGGTCGAGCACCCGCAGTGCGCGGGTGAGCGCCACGCCATCGAGGAAAGGCATGACGGCGTCGGTGATCACCACCTTGATTTCGTTGCGGTGCTCCGCATAGCGCGCGATGCCTTGCGTTCCATCCCCCGCGAGCAGCACCCGGTAGCCGGCCTGCGTGAGGATGAACTCGGCCACGCCGCGAATGTTCGGCTCGTCGTCGACCAGGAGAACCACCTCGTCGTTCCCCGCGGGCACCGGCTGAGCCTCCTCAGGCTCGCAGACCATTTCACACCCGACTTCCGCCGCGGGAATGAAAACCTTGAACGTAGTCCCGCGACCGGGCTCGCTCTCCACACTCAGGAAACCGCCGTGGCTCTTCACGATGCCCACCACGGTGGAAAGACCGAGCCCCGTGCCCTCCCCCACTTCCTTGGTGCTGAAAAATGGATCGAAAATCTTGTCGATGATCTCCTTGGGAATGCCGACGCCGGTGTCCGAGACCTGCAGGAGCAGATGCGGCCCGGCTTTCGCTCCCGGGAACGAGCCGGCCAAGGCTTCATCCACCATGAAATTGCGCGCGACGATATTGAGCAACCCTCCCACGGGCATGGCATCCCGCGCATTGATAGCGAGATTGAGCAGCACCTGCTGAAGCTGTGTGGAATCGCCCGAGGCCGTCCACAACCCGGGCTTCGCCTTGATGTTGATCGTGATCGCCTTCGGAAAAGTTTCCTCGGCGATCGAGGCGATCTCCGCGATGAGTTTTTCGCAGTTCACCGGCACCCGCTCCACCTTCAACCCGCGCGCAAAGGTCAACACCTGCCGCACGATTTCCACGCCACGGCGGGCACTGGTCTGGATGGTGTGGACGATGGACTTGCGCACATCCGGCGGCAGCTCCTCGGCCAGAAGCGGCGTGGCCATGATGATGGGTGAAAGGATGTTGTTGAGATCGTGGGCCACACCGCTGGCCAGCGTGCCGACGCTCTCCAGGCGTTGCGCGCGCAGGAATTGGGCCTCGAGCACCTTCTGCTCGGTGACGTCCGTGTGAATCGCCAGCAGGGACTTGGGCTGGCCTGCCTCGTCGCGCACGAGCGTCACCCGCGAGCTCACGATGATCTCGCGGCCATCCTTCGTGCGCTCGCGAATCTCGCCACTCCATTCGCCATCGATGCCGACTGCCCGATGAATCTTGTCCGCCTCGCCGTCATCCAACAGCAGTAGACTGGCAACGGTCTGGCCGAGCGCCTCCACCGCGGTCCAGCCATGAATGCGCTCGGCGCCTTGATTCCAATAAAGAAGGCGGCCGGTGGCAAAATCGGAGACGAGAATCGCATCGGTCGTGAGGTCCAGCAGCCGGGCCTGGTCGCGAAGTTTGTTCTCATCTTCCTTCCGGTGGGTGATGTCCTGCAGGATACCCCGGACGCGGACGACGCTCTGCTTCTCAACGACCGGATGGCCCACCATACGCACCCATTTGCGTTCGCCATTGGCGGCCTCCATCTCCGCCTCGACGTCGAAGGGCACGGCATGCTCCATGGCGATGCGCAGCCTCGACTGAATTTTGCGGAGATAGCCTCCCCGGAAAAAACCGAAGAACAACTCCATGCTCGCAGGAGTATCCGGAGCCAGCTCGAGGATGCGGGCCACCTCCGAGGTCCAGTAGGCACCGTTGGTGAGCACAAAGAGATCCCAACTGCCGATGCGCGCGACCTCGCCGGTCTCGCGAATGAGCGCCTCCTGGTAGCGGATGTGCTCCTCGGCGCGCTTTCGGGCCGTGACATCGTGATGAATGAAAAGAATGGCGCTGGGTTTTCCGTCGCCGTCCCGCGCCAGGGTCGCGCGTTCGCTTACCGCGATTTGCTGTCCGTCGCGTCGCGCTCGATATGTCTCGTTGCTCCACTCGCCCTGGTCGACGAGCCCCTTGATCATCTCGCCCGCTTCCGCATGGTCGGTGAGGATGAACTGGTGGATCTCGCGCCCCATCACGTCTCCGGCTGTCCAGCCGTAGAGTTTCTCCGCGCCCTTGTTCCAATACTGAACGTGGTAGCGGTCGAAATCGCAGACGATGATGGCGTCCTGCGCGAGGTTGAGCATGCGCGCGAGGAAGCCCACTTTTTCTTCGGCCACGCGTTTCTCGCGGCGCAGTTTCTGGTGCTCCAGTGCGCGGTGCACGGCGCCGGGGAGCGCGGGCAGATTGCGCTTCAGGATGTAGTCGGCCGCGCCGCGGCGCATGGAGTTTACGGCCGTTTCGGTATCGATCGTGCCCGAGACAAGGACGAAAGGCGCATCCGCCCCGCTGTGCCGGAACCAATCGAGCACATCCATGGCGGTGAAGCCCGGCAACGAATAGTCCGCGATCACGAGATCGTGCTCACGCAGCAGCTCGGCTCGGATATCCGCCTCGGTTTCCACGCGAGTAATGCGCACGTCGAACCCACCGTTCGTCAGCTCGTGCTCTATCAGCAGGGCATCCGTCGGCGAATCCTCGACCAACAGGATGCGGATGGGAAGTTCCGGCATGGCTAGTGAGTAGCCTCGTCCTCCGAAGGCTTGGGAAACGCGAGATGAAATGTGGCGCCCTGATCGAGCTGGGCATCAGCCCAGACCCGACCGTCGTGGCGCTGCATGATCTCGCGCACGATAGCCAGGCCGGCGCCTTCACCGGGAAATTCCTGTTTCCGGTGCATGCGGCGGAAGAGCTTGAAGAGCTGTTTGCTGTGCTCGAGTTCGAAGCCCGCACCATTGTCGCGCACGCTCAAGACGATTTCCCTCTCGCATTCCTCCGCGGTGATCGCGATCCGCGCCACCGTTTGCCTGCCGGTGAATTTCACCGCATTGGCCAGCACCTCGTGCAGGGCCTTCCGCAGGGTGACTTCGTCGCTCCATACCGCAGGCAGGCTGGGCAGCTCAAATTCGATCTGCCGATCCTGGGAGCCTTTCGAGGCGCTGGCAAAAGCTTCCCGCACGATGCGCGCCGTATCCTGCCATGCGAAGAGCAGCGGCTGCTGGGCAAAGGTGAGCCAATCCATCACCCCATCCAGCAAGCGGCTCGCTCGCTCCGCCTCGCTGCCCAGGAGCCGCAGCATGGCGCGCCCGTCTTCATCCATGAGCGCGGCATGCCGGGTGAGCAGGATATTTGCGAGACTCTTCACGCCGCGGACCGATCCCTCCACATCATGCGACAGAGCACTGCCGAGGACCTTTAGGTCCTCTTCCCTTTCGGGAGGCAGGATTGCAGCACTGGCAGTGGCGGGATAGTCGGTGGGGGAGTTCATTGCCCGGCAGCGGGAGGGGGGAGCGTCACGATCGAGAACCAGAAATTCTCCAGCGCACAAATGCAGCGCGCCATGTCTTCGAATTCTACGGGCTTGGTGATAAAGCAGTTTGCATGCTGACGATAGGCTGCATCTACTTCGGCCTGAGCCCGCGAGGTAGTGAGTACCACTACGGGGATGGTCTGCAGGCTGCGATCGGCTTTGATTTCCGCCAGTACCTCGATGCCGCTTTTCTTCGGGAGATTCAGGTCGAGCAGGATCAAGCCTGGACGCGGGGCATCCGCGAAGGCGCCGCGGCGGTGCAAAAAGTCCATGGCCTCGTAACCATCCTCGACGTGATGCAGGCGATTGAGCACCCGCGCCTGGGTGAGAGCTTCACGTGTGATGAGGGCGTCGGTGGGACTATCCTCGACGAGGAGGATATCCACGGGGCCGTGAGTAGGGAAGAGCATGGGATATTAGGTAGGTAAGGTGAAGAAGAAGGTCGTGCCGTGGTCGGGCTTGGATTCCGCCCAGATGCGGCCTTGGTGGCGCTCCACGATCTTTTTACAAATGGCGAGGCCGATTCCCGTGCCGCTGTACTTGCGCCGGGTGTGCAGCCGCTGGAAAAGACCGAAGATCCGCTCGCTGAACTCCGGCTCGAAGCCGACCCCGTTGTCCCGCACGAGGAAAAGCCAATCGTCCTCTTTGCGCTCGGCGCTGATCCAAATTTCGGGCGCCTCCGCGCGGCGAAACTTCACGGCGTTGCCGATGAGATTTTGGAAAAGCTGCACCATCTGCGCACCGTGACATTTCAAGGCCGGAAGCGAGGCGACATGGACCTGCACTCTGCCTTCGGCAATGGCCGTCTCCAGGTTTTCACAGGCCTGCTGGACTGGCGCGGCGAAGTCCACGGGCTGTAATTCGGTCTCCTGCTGCTCCACTCGCGAGTAGGAGAGCAGGCCATCGATGAGCTGCTGCATGCGCTTGGCGCCATCGACCGCGTGATTGATGAACTCCAGCCCGCGCCCATCCAGCTTTTCGCTATAACCCTTGCGCAGGAGCTGCACGCAGCTTGTGACGGCACGCAGCGGCTCCTTGAGATCGTGTGAGGCGACGTAAGCAAACTGCCCGAGTTCCTGGTTGCTGCGTTCGAGCTCGGTCATCATCCTGCGCATCTGCACCTCGACCTGTTTGCTCTCGGTGATATCGCGCGCGATGGTCGACGCGGCGACGACATTGCCGGCCGTATCGCGGATCGGTGAAACGCTGAGGGAAACATCGAGCCGCGCACCGTCTTTCCGCACGCGCTCGGTCTCGAAATGCCCGATGACTTCACCATGGCGAACGCGATCGAGGATTTGCGTCTCTTCCCCCATTTTGTCTTTGGGAAAGATCATGATCATCGGCTGCCCGATCGCTTCCTGCGCCGTGTAACCGAAGGTGCGCTCGGCGCCTGGGTTCCAGCTGGAGATCGTGCCATCGAGCTTCTTACTGATGATAGCGTCACCGGAGGACTGAACGATGATGGCGAGTTGGGCCAGTGATTCCTCGGCACGCCGCTGCTCCTCGAGCAGGCGGCGCAGCTCGGCATTTGCCGTCTCCAAGTCCGCAGTGCGGCGCGCAACACGGCTTTCCAGCTCGGCATTCAGTTCCCGCAATTTTTCCTCCGCGGCACGGCGAGTCTCCACCTCTTCTTCCAAGGTGCGATTGACGACCTGCAATTGCTTCGGGCTGGGCACCAGCAGAGCCTGCGGCATGAGTTTGGTGAGCAGGAAGGCGGTGGGCACAGACGCCACGGCGGTGATCGCTTTGACCACCCCGGAAAGCCAGTAAGTGGAGTGCCAGATATTCCAGACCTCCATGACATGCGTCATGCCGCAAGCCAGGATGAAAACGCCGAAGAGGATGAACATCCACCCGAAATCGATGTCGCGTCGCCGGCGGACGAACCACCCGAGCGTGAGCGGGATGGAGAAGTAGGCGAGGGCAATGAACCCATCGGAAAGAACGTGGAGCCGGATCAAACCAGGAGTCCAAAGATAACAGTGGCCGTGCGGCATGAAACCGTCTCCTGAGAAGAAAGATAGGAGTGATGCTACCATAAGGGGGTGATGCTAGGAGCCATGATACAACTCTTCCCCATCCGCAGCTCTCTTGTTGCGGCAGTTACCACGCGCGCCCAACTCAGATCCAAAAAGGTCATGGGGTTCCTCTGGAATGCAGGGTGGCAGATTTCACTCTGAAGACAATTGTAAAATAGGCGCTTCAAATTCACGGACATACGCGTGGGCGGGAGCTGGCCTTTAGCCAGTAGACCCTGATTTACCGACGACGCCGGGTGGAATAACGATGATGAAAGGGAAGAGGGAGGCCAGCAAAGCGGTGTGTGGATGGGAGGAGCGGAGCGAAGGAGAAATTACGGGATACTACGTATTAACTGCGCGCGCTCTGTGGCATGATCACGGTCAGACTTCCACGTGAAAATGGAGGATTAGGGAAACTAGTTAGCCCTACGTAAGTAATTCTATGTATTCGAAAACCGGGATCCTCCCCAGTTACTCACAGCACGCCCCGCCAACTCACTTTCTGCCGGCGATCGCGACGAATACACCGGTAAACTGCACAGCCACCTGCCCTTCGTGCTCGATCGTTGCTGACAGACTCAGCCGAGCCTTGCCCTTGCGCGAAAAGTCGCGCCGAAAGTTGTCGAGTTCGCCAGCGGCCGGCGCATGACAGATGGCCCGCAACTCCCCGCTCACGGCCTTCTCGTAGCGAATGGTGCTTTCACGAATGACAATGTGCGCCTCCGGCGAACGGAGGAGCCACCACAGCAGGCTGTAACCGCTCAATGTCGCGAGGGAGTGCAGGCTGCCGCCAAACGCCGTGCCGAGATGATTGCGGTTCGGCTCCAGCGGCGCGGTCAGGACGAGGTGCGCATCGTCGCACTCCGCGACACGCACGCCCATGGCCACCGTGAGCGGAATCTTTTCGTGCAGGTACTTTTCTAGATCAGCCCCACCGTTCATCACTTTTCCCCGGCAATGGTCGCGTAAAGCGCATCGATCAGGCGCAACGCCTTTGGCCCAGGCAGGACGCCGGGCTCCATCTGGTTCATCACGTAGGCGAAGGAGATGCGATTTTCCGGATCGGCAAAAGCGTGACTTCCCCCCGCGCCAGGATGTCCGAATGCTTTCACCGATGGGCCGAAATTCGTCCTCAGCTTCCGGCCATCCGCATCCTGCGGGTCGCGCATGAAACCGGCGGAAAAGGCCGTCTCCAGCAACAGCACGCGATCCGGCGCCTGCGTGAGCGTGGTGCTCATCCAATCGAGCGTGCGCGGCTCAAACCAGCGACGCCCCTCCAGCGCTCCGCCTTCCGCGAGCAACGCATAAAATTTCGCGAGACCGCGAGCGGTGCCGACGCCACCGAAAGCGCCGAAGGAAGCGGCACGCGCCTCGGGCGCATTCATCGCCGCCACGCTGTGCAGACCGCGCGGAGAAGCAAACGCCCGCGCCGTGAGCGACGAGGGCGTGAGAAAGGCCACGTAAAAAGAGTCACCTTTCGGAGGCGAATTTTTCGCAGGAAAAATCGAGGCCGGCTCGTGGACACGCTCGGGAGGAAGACCGATCCACACCTCGAGCCCGAGCGGCTCGGCGAATTCGCTGCACCAGTACTCGCGCAGCGTACGCCCAGAGGTGATGCGGCGGAGCGTTTCATCGACCAGAAAGCCAAAGGTACGCGGATGGTAGCCATGTCCCTCACCGAGCGGCCACGCGGGGGCGGATGCAGCCAGCGCGGCAGCCACAGCCTCGTGATCCATGACCGGCGCGGGAGTGGCCAGCGCGGCGAGCCCGGCTTGGTGCGAGAGCAACTGCGCGATCGTCACGTGCTCCTTTCCCGCTTGGGCAAATTCCGGCCACACCTCGGCCACAGGGGTGGTGAGCTCCACACCATTTTCCTGGCAGGCGTGCAGCAGGCATGCCGCGGCGAGACCCTTCGTCGCCGACCAAAAGAGCACCATCGTGTTTTTCGTCCATGCCTGCTCGTGCTGCCGGTCTTTAAAGCCGCCGGCCAGGGAGACAATTTCACGGCCTTCCTGCCACACGCTCACGGAGGCGCCCAGTTCCTCGTAGGTCGTGAAGTTT
>JBGGMZ010000105.1:0-11070 GCA_041287745.1 Chthoniobacter sp.
TTGTCATGGCCGGTTCGCAGGACCTCATGGCGTCAAATAAGGACAAGATCAACCCGGGAGCGGTCGCCTTCTTCGGAGCTACCTATCAGGAAAAGCCAGAGATTTACGAGCAGGCGTCACCGCTGCAGCACGTGCGTGCCGGCGTGCCTCCAACGATCTTCATTGAGGGCGAGAAGGACACCTTGAAGATTGGCCGGGCCGAAATGCAGGACAAGCTCCGCACGCTCGGAGTCGAGACTGAACTGCACACGCTCAAGGATGCGCCGCATCCCTTCTGGATGAGCCAGCCGTGGTGCGACGAAGTCGTCGATATCGCCTCCGCTTTCTTCAAGAAGCACCTCGGCGAACCGAAGCTCGCCACGCCTTAAGGCGCCCGGTAGCCGGTGATCCGGCGCTTGTGATCAAAGTCCAGCGCTTCGAATTTCGTATAACTCGAGTCGAAGACCAGCGTGGCGATTCCGTCCTTGCGGACGAGATCCACAGTCTGGATATCCTTAATCAGGAACTTGGCCACAAAGTGCGGGTGCTGAAAGCTGCCGTCCGGCATAAACACGCATTCGCGATCAGGCACGTTGGCACTGACGTTTTTCCACATCCACTTGGTGGAGAGCAGGAGCTGACGGAAGTCTTCGGTCGTGCTGACCTTCGCCGGCATTTTCGGCGGTAGCTCTGCGCGTAGCGATACAGTCAGGGTGAGAAGAGCCAACAGGAAAAGGAGCGCCTTCATTTCTTGGCCTTGGTCTCGACGTCCTCGGAAATCGGGTGGAGCGATTGCACGATCTTTTCAAATTCCGCGAGGGTCATGTTGAAGCCGGAGACGCCATGGAACCGGCCTTTGACGGCGAGCTTAGCCTTATCATGTTTCATTTCTGCGCGCATGTTTTCGTCCTGGATCCAATTGGACAAGATCCGCTTCTTCACACCGGTTTTCCCTGGAGGAAAGTAGACGACGTAAACCGGGCCGTAGCGCTTCGTGTTGAATTGCGTTTCCTCCGCGCGCTCATCTTGATCGAGGTTGCGATCGCCAATGCCCCAGCGGGCGCTCTCGATGGTGAAGAGCCCCTTCTTGCCGTTCCCGTATTCGCTGCTGTAGCCGACGAACTCACGCCCTCCTTCATGATCGCTATGGTCGAGCTCAACGTTCTTCACGTGATATCCCTCGGGCAACCAGGCGGGCGCGAGGCAGGTAATCTCGAGCTTTTTGAGGTTGTCGAGCGAGTCGGCCTTGGGCGCAGCCTGCGACGACGATAGCCCCAAGAAGGCGATTGTGCAGAATGCGAGCGCGGGAAGGGTGGATTTCATAATTTGGTGTATCGGACCTATACGGAGCACCTTGGCGATTCCTTTCATATTTCTGACAAGGCCGTTAAGAACCGATCAGGAGTGCATGACAGCTATTTTGCCGGCGCCGGGCGCGCGTTCGCAGCCGACGCATCCACGACCTTATTGAATGGCAATGTCACCGTTTGGCCGGTGATCGTGTTGACGATCAAAAGTTCGGAAACATCCGTCAGCTCTTTCTGCTTCTCGTCGAAGGCCTCCTTGAAGACAAACTTCACTAACTTGAATTTGGTGTTGGGGATCATCTGCCCTAAATTGAGAAACTCTGAGGGCTGCCGAAGGTCGATGGTATCGATCTGGAAACTGAACTTACTGTAGTCCTTCGTTCTTTGCGGGTCCCCATCGTAGGCCTTAAGGACGATGCGGAAGGCCTTGGCTGGCGAATCTTCCGCGATGGCAGGGAGTGTAAGGACAGCGGCGAGAACCAACCAGACAAGGAGTAGGCATGTTTTCATAAGTCAAAGGGGGAGGTAACTGCTAACGCGAAACCAGCACTTGGAGCTGAATATAACCTCGCTCCCTCGATTCTGGAAGCCTTCACCGCAGGTGAAACAACACCGTGGCCACCGCGCCACCTTCGGGAGCGTTTGTCAGCTCGAGCCGGCCGCCGTGCAGGTCCACGATCTTGCGCGATACGGTGAGTCCGAGGCCGGTGCCCTGGCCGGTCGGCTTGGTGGTGAAGAACGGATCGAAGATTTTGTCCAGTTGATCCGTGGCGATACCGCTACCCGTGTCGTGGATTTGCACTTCTGCGACCGATTCATCGCACCGGAAGCGGCTGCCGGAGCGATCGCCTGCGTCCCAGTGCACTTCGCTTTCAGTCATGGACTTCAAGGCGGTTGTCAGGGTCAGCGTGCCGCCATTGGGCATGGCGTGGCAGGCATTGGTGAAGAGGTTAATGAAGACCTGCTCGATCTTTTGCACGTCGAGATGACAGGGCGGCAGATCAGGCGCGAGGTACCGGATGACGGTGATCTTGCGGTTGATGAATTCGTGCCGCATGAGATGCAGCGCGCGCTGCAGCACTTCGGCCAGGCAGCAGCTGCGAATGCCCAATTCTTTCGAGGAGGAATAATCGAGCAGTCCGCTGATGACGACATTGGCCCGGTTCACCGCATCCTTCATCTCCTGGTGGACGATCTCGATCGACTCCCGATCGAGATCCGGCTGGCTGATGAGACAGCCGAGGCCCATTTCGAGGATGGCCAGCGGATTTTTCACCTCATGCGCAACACCGGCGGCGAGGCTGCCTACCGACTGCATTTTCTCCGCCTGGATCAGTTGCAATTGGGCGCGCTTCAATTCGTCGTGCGAGCGGGTGAGATCGGCGACGAGTTCCTGCATCTCCAGATGGCGCGCACTGAGCTGGCTGGTCCGCTCGGCGATGCGGCGCTCAAGGTCGGCGTTCAGTGCCTTCGTGGCATCCTGTGCCGCGTTGCGTTCCGCCTCCGCACGGTCGATCTCTCCGCCGACGATGTGCGCCACTTGCGAAATGATGGCAGTGATGACCAACGCGAAGATTAGCGTGGCGAGGGCGGAAACGAACGCCGGATTGAAATGCCCCAGCTCCAGCAACTTCGTCTCGAGGTAATCGTTCACGAGCATACCGGCGATGACGAACGGCAGGAACCAGCGCAGGAGCAACGAACCCGCGGATGGCCCGCTCATGGCACGCAACGGCCAGCACGTCGTACCCGCAGCCGCGATGAGGGAGGAGCCGAGGAAGAAAAATGCCACGGCGGTGGGCAGCGCCACCGGGATGATACTCCCGCCGTAGAGGAACGGCGTGCCATGCAGATAGCCGAGGAGCACGATCACGCTGAACGCAGTGACCAAGGATGCGGCAATGCCCGCGTAAGGCCGCAACCGTGGACGGAGGAGACAGAGCAACGCCGAGGCCGCCATGGCGAAGTTGAAAGCCGTCAGCGGAGCCATGCGCCCTTTGCGGACCAGCCCGAATTGCTCCGGCGCGGCGACGAAAATCTCATCGAGGCCAAGGCTGTGACCGCTGGCCGATTCGGCCAGCTTGACGACGGCCATCACGGCCACGCAGCTGGTGAAAATCCCTGCAAACCGGCGAGGCCAGCCCGTGCGGAATTGAAAGATCACGGCCACGCCGAGCAGGGCGAATGCAAGCGCCGTGCTCGGTGCCATGGGGATGTAGCGTTGTCGAAGGCTGGCCAGTGCCTCCAGTCCGGTAAGCCATCCGAACAGAGTGAGCACGCCGAGGAACATCACGACCAGGCTGCAGGCAACGCTGACGCGCTCGGCACGGGAAGCCGAAGCGAGAAATGGATACCATGGGCGACGGATGGCTTCTCCTGTCTGCACGCCGTCTCGACTATGGAGCAGAACGAAGCGATTTTGCTTTTCCAACGCCGAACCGTTGGGCGACGGCGTCACTAAATCGGTCCGGGGGGACAAAAGAGTTTTTCCAGTCATGGTCTGGGGGACCTCCTGCTACACATCATCTAAATACCGTGCTCGGAGTTCGAGCAAGCGGTTTCCGTAATAATACGGAATACTTTGGCCGCGGATTCCCAGGCAAAAACGAGCTGCTACGAGAGGGGTAGACCGCAGGAAAGGAGAAGCGTCTCCTGCACGGCCAGGTCGTGCTCTGGGGTAAACTCAAGGACCTTCTCGCCACGGATGACTTTCGCCAGGTCAGCAAAGTCGGCATCGTAGCGCCCGCCCGGCTTGGGAAAATTGACGTCCTGATAGCCCTTCTTGAATTCGCCGTGCGGCGCGGAGAGCGCGAGGCGCGCGGCGGGAGGCTCAAGCGGCTGAATGGCCAATGTGCCCTTCGTGCCGCATACGATGAAGTTCCGGCGGCTGCCGCCTTCCACTTCCACCATGGCGCTCCGTACGGTGGCGGTGGCGTGCGCATAGTCGAATACCGCGAGATCGTTGTCGCTCCAGCCATCTGCGAGCGCGGAGACGCTGCGCATGTGCGGTGTCACTTTGTCCGGGCGCCCGAGGACGGTGATCACAGCATCGATGACGTGGCAGCCGAGTTCGAACATGCTGCCGCCGCGATAGGGCAGCAGCACCTTCCGCTCACCAGCACCGAGGAGCTTGCTCATCTGCGCATCAATGGAAAAGATTTCACCGAGCGCCCCCTCACGGAGCAAACGGAAGCAGAGCGTGAATGCCGGATTGTAGCGAAACATGTAGCCCATCTGCACGGTGAGCTTCCGGCGAGTGGCGTCGTCGAGCAGCGCATTGAAGGCCGGCAGCGATTCGCCGCCGGGTTTGTCGAGATGCACGTGCTTGCCGGCGGCAATACAACGGGTGGCTGTGGGCACCAGATCCTTGATGCTGGTCTCGACGGCGACAGCTTGCAGCCCGGGGGCATTGAGCAGTTGCTCCTCAGTCATCCACGGCACGCCTTGATACGTGGCGCTTTGCTCAGCGTTCGCACGTAGTTCGGCATCCGGCTCGGCGATGCCGACGACTTCGTAATCCTCCGATTTCCGCATTGTGTCCATCTTGCCCGCGGCATGGGCGTGTTTCGTGCCGATCTGCCCGATGCGAATCTTCGCCGGCTTGGGTCCTTTGTCCTGCGCCTGGCCTTGCGGAACGGCGGCGAGGCCGGCGAGCGCGGTGGTGTGGAGAAACTGGCGGCGGGTGAAGATATTCATGGGGTGACAAGCCGATGAAAGCACGGCGGTGCGAGAATGAGAAACACCCTTTCTGAGCCGCGAGAAGGCTTGAGCGGCTCCCGCGACGGATGGGATTTCGCTCAACAGCTGCTGCGGGAAGACATACGATTTGCGTCCCCATCCATGAAGCGTTTCCTCTCTCCTCTCGTTTTCCTGCCCCTTTTCCTCACGGTCGCCACGCACGGCGTGGAGATCATCGGTCACCGCGGCGCGTCGCACGATGCGCCGGAAAATACCGTCGCCTCCTTCAAGCTCGGCTGGGAACAGCACGCGGATGCCGATGAGCTGGATATCTACCTGAGCAAGGACGGTCAGGTGGTGGTGATGCACGATGCCTCGACGAAGCGGACGACGGGCGTGGACAAAAAGATCGCTGACTCCACGCTGGCCGAGCTCCGCGAACTGGATGCCGGTAGCCTGAAAGGTGAGCAGTGGAAAGGTGAGAAGATTCCGACCCTGTCCGAAGCACTCGCTACCATTCCGGAGGGCAAGCGTATGTTCATCGAGATCAAGTGCGGACCGGAAGTGCTGCCCGCGCTGGAAACCGTAATGAAGGCGTCGGGTTGCAAGCCGGAGCAAATGGTCATCATCGGCTTCAGTCATCCGGTCATGCAGCAGGCGCGGCAGCGCTTTGCGCAAGCACCGATTTACTGGATCGTGTCCCCGAAGGCTGACAAGGAGAGTGGCCTGTTTCCACCGATTGAGAGCCTCATCGCCAAGGCGAAGGATGCAGGATTGAGCGGCCTCGATCTCGATGCGAAGTACCCTCTCGACGCTGCCGCGGTAGCGAAAGTCAAGGAAGCGGGACTCCGTCTTTATACCTGGACCGTCGACGACTCCGCGCTGGCCCAAAAACTGGCCGCAGCCGGTGTCGATGGCGTCACTACGAACCGCCCCGGCTGGTTGCGCGAGCAACTGAAATAGCCGCGCCGCCCATGTCGCATTCGCACTGAATTTTGTCGGAAAGAACCTAGCGAGTCTGGCAACATCGGGATTCTATTGCCACCCGGCGGTTTCTTCGCCGTCTATCCCCTCATCCCCAATGAAAGCGTTCACCTGCGCCCTCACAGTTCTGGGCCTCTTCGCGTCTCTGGCCATCGCCGAAGATCGCCAGTTTCACACCTTCAAAAAACAGCGCCTCGATGAACACTTCTGGTCCGAAGGTGCGAGCTTGGGCGACTTCAACCACGATGGCAAAATGGACATCGTGTCCGGGCCGTACTGGTATGAAGGACCGGACTTCAAAGTGCGCCATGAGTACTATCCGGCGACGCAGACCTTCAAGCGCCCCGGCGCGGACGGAAAGGAAGAGACCATCCCTGGCTTCGAAGGCGCGATGGGCACGAAGAACGTCTACTCCGACAATTTCTTCGCTTTCGTCTACGACTTCAATGGCGACGGCTGGCCGGATATCCTGGTCTACGGATTCCCCGGGAAGGACGCCTCGTGGTTCGAAAATCCGAAAGGCAAGGACGGCCCATGGACGCGTCACGTCATCTTCGACACCGTGGACAACGAATCGCCGACCTTCGCGGACGTCGATGGCGACGGGAAGCCCGAGATCATCTGCAATAGCGGCGGCTACATGGGTTACGCCCAAGCCGACTGGAGCGACCCGACGAAGAAGTGGACGTTTCATCCGATCTCCCCGAAGGGCAACTGGGCGAAATTCACCCACGGTCTCGGCATCGGCGATGTGAATGGCGACGGCAAGCCCGACATCATTGAAGCCGGCGGCTGGTGGGAACAGCCGGCCTCGCTCGCAGGTGATCCGGTCTGGAAACTTCACCCGGTCAATTTTGGCGGCGGCGCCCAGTTCTACGCATACGATGTGAATGGCGATGGGCTGCCGGACATCATCGGCAGTGTGGCCGCGCACGGCTACGGCTTGGCCTGGTGGGAGCAGGTGCGCACGGGCGGCGAAATCAGTTTCCGCAAGCACCTGATCATGGGCGAGAAGGCGGAGGAAAATCGCTATGGCATCCACTTTTCGCAGCTTCATGCGCTGGAATTGGCCGACATCGATGGCGACGGGCTGAAAGATATCGTTGTAGGCAAGCGCTTCTGGGCGCATGGAAATCACGGCGATCCCGAGCCAAATGAGCCCGCGGTGCTTTACTGGTTCGGGCTCGTCCGCAACGGGAAGGATGTCGATTTCGTCCCACATCTCGTCGATTCCGATTCCGGCGTCGGCACGCAAGTCGTCGTCGGCGATGTCAATGGCGATGGCCTGCCCGACATCGTGGTGGGCAACAAGAAGGGGACCTTCGTCCACTTCAACGAAAGTCGCACGGTGAGCGTGGAGGAATATAACAAGGAGCAGCTCAAGCCGATTCCGGGTTACGTGGAGAAGGTCGTCGACGCGGCTGCGCCGGCTCCGGCGAAGATCAATGTGACCGTGACCACGGTGGGAAAGCCGGAGGGAATCCGTCCTGTCGGGGTGCTCCCGTTGGGCGCCGACGGCAAGCCGCTCAACTTCGATTTTGAAGACGGCACGTTGCGTGATTGGACGGCCACCGGCGAAGCGTTCGCGGGCCAGCCGATCAAGGGCGAGATCGATCAGAACCGGCCGCTGGGCCGGGGCAAGCATGCCGATCCGCAGGGCCAGTACTGGATCGGTGGCTTCGAAAAGGCGCAGGACAAGCCGCACGGCACGTTGACGTCCGTGCCGTTCAAGGTCACGGCGCCATGGGCGGCTTTTCGTCTCGGTGGCGGCAGTCTCCCCGGCACCCGCGTGGAACTGGTGAAGGCGGACTCAAAGGAAGTCTTCTTCACCGCGCGTGGTCAGAGCAGCGAGACCATGGCGCCCGTGCTGGTCGACCTTCAGCCGCTCAAGGACAAGGAAATCTTCATCCGCATCGTCGACGAAGAGAGCGGGGGATGGGGACACGTGAATTTCGATGACTTCCGCTTCTACGCCACCAAGCCAGACTTCGGTGAATACGCCAAGCTGGCCAACGCGAGCATGACCGCGCCTGCGCTCCCGCAGGATGCCTACAAATTTGCCGGACTGCCACCTGAGCAAGCGGCGAAGGAGATGACCCTGCCGCCCGGTTTTAAGTCGACGCTCTTCGCCGGCGAGCCCGACATCCAGCAGCCTATCGCCTTCGCGCTCGATGACCGTGGCCGCCTGTGGGTCGCCGAGGGTTACACCTATCCGCGCCGCACGAATCCTCCGCCGAAGGACGACCATGCACCCGGCACCGATTTCACCAAACCCACTGAGACGCAACTCAAGGACATCTTCGGTGGACACGATCGCATCCTCGTCTTTGAAGACACGAACGGTGACGGTAAATTCGACAAGCGCACGGTTTTTGCGGAGAACCTGAACCTCGTCAGCGGCCTCGAAGTCGGCTTTGGCGGCGTATGGGTCGGCGCCGCGCCCTATTTCATGTTCATCCCCATGCAGGATGGAGACACGCCGAAAGCCTCCGGGCCGCCGCAAATCCTGCTCGACGGCTGGGGCTTCGGCGACACGCATGAGACGCTGAATACCTTCGCTTGGGGACCCGATGGCTGGCTCTATGGCTGCCACGGCGTCTTCACGCAGAGCAATATCGGCAAGCCCGGCACGGAAGATCCCGCGCGCACGCGCCTCAATGCCGGCGTCTGGCGTTATCATCCCGTGAAGCACCAGTTCGAGGTCTTCTCCGAGGGCACGAGCAATCCATGGGGCATCGATTTCAATCAATACGGCCACATCATCATCGAGGCCTGCGTGATCCCGCACCTCTGGCACATGATCCAGGCCGGCCACTACCAGCGGCAGGCCGGGCAGCACTTCAACGCGAACCTCTACGACGACATCAAGACCATCGCCGACCACGTGCACTACGCGAGCAAGACGCCGCACGCGGGGAACGGGCGTAGCGATTCCGCCGGCGGCGGGCACGCCCACGCCGGGCTCATGGTTTATCAAGGGGGAAGCTGGCCGGAGAAGTATTATGGCCAGACCTTCATGAACAACATCCACGGCGCGCGCATCAATGAAGACACGCTCGAGCCGAGTGGCAGCGGTTATATCGGACATCACGCGCCGGACTTCATTCTCTTCAATGACTCGTGGTCGCAGATTGTGAACCTGCAGTACGACCAGGATGGCTCCTGCTACATGATCGACTGGTATGACAAGAACCAGTGCCATAATAACAACCCCGACGTGCACGACCGGAGCAACGGCCGCATCTTCAAAATAACCTACGGCGACACGAAGACCACGGCGGTCGATCTGCAGAAGAAGAGCGACGGTGAACTGGTGATGCTGCTTCTCGACCAGCACGAGTGGCTCAGCCGCCACGCGCGCCGCATCCTGGAAGAACGTGCGGCGGCCGGGAAGATCGATCCGGCCGCGCGACAAAAGCTGCGTGATTTGCTCGGGCTGGATGGCAAGAAATTGATGATGAAGCTTATCGCCGAGTATCACGGCGTCTCCAGCGACGAAGGCCAGCTCCGCGCGCTTTGGGCGCTGCACGCCATCGGCGGGTTGAAGGAGGCAGACACGCTGCAATTGCTCAAGCACGAGAGCCAGTACGTCCGCTCGTGGGCCATCCAGCTCGCCTGCGAAAATGGCCAGCCTTCCGACGCGATCGTGACAGCCTTCGCCGAACTCGCGCATAAAGATGCCTCGCCGACTGTGCGCCTCTATCTCGCCAGTGCTGCGCAACGGGTGGCGCCCGAGAAACGCTGGGACATCGTCGCAGCGCTGCATCAGCATGGCGAAGACGCTGCCGATCACAACCTGCCGCTCATGGCCTGGTATGCGCTCGAACCCATGGCTACCGCGGACCTGCATCGCGCGCTCGCCATTGGTGTCGATTCGAAGTTGCCGCATGCGCTGGAGTTTACCGCTCGCCGCGTGGCCACGCTCGGCACTCCGGAGGCGCTCGGCGCGCTCGCGGAATTGTTGCCCAAGCTGAATGAAGAATCGCGCCAACTTGCCGTTCTCAATGGCATCACTGCGGCGCTCAAGGGCCAGCGTACCGTGCCACTGCCCGCCGGCTGGGATGCCGTGGAAGCGAAATTCATCAAGAGCTCGAACGGCGACGTGCGCGGCATTACCGAAGCGCTCTCACTGACCTTCGGCAGTGGCCGCGCGCTGGAAGCCGCGCGCAAGATCGTGACCAACGCCGGCGCCAGCGAAGGCGACCGTCGCCGTGCGCTCGATTCATTGCTCGGCGTGAAAGACGCCGCTCTGCCGCCCGTGCTGCTCGATTTGCTGAAAGATTCTGCGCTGCGCGCGCCCGCCATCCGCGGTCTCGCCGCCTACGCTGATCCGAAGACACCGGACGCATTGCTCGCTATCTACGCAACGCTATCGCCGGAAGAAAAGCGCGATGCCCTGCTCACGCTTGTCTCCCGCGCGGCCTACGCTCGGGCGCTGCTCGCCGCGATCGGCGACAATCGTCTTTCGGCCAAGGATCTTTCCGCCGATATCGCCCGGCAATTGCGCGGCCTGAACCAGCCGGACCTCACCAAGGAGCTGGAAAAAGTCTGGGGCGTCTCGCGTGAGACCCCGGCCGAGAAGCTCGCCCTGCAGGCGAAATACAAGGCGCTCATCGAAGACAAAAAGCGGCCTGCACCGGACAGCAGCCATGGCCGTCTTATCTTCACGCAGACCTGCGGCGTATGCCACACGCTCTTCGGCAGCGGCGGCAAAATCGGTCCCGATCTCACAGGCTCCAACCGCGCCGACGTCGATTACCTGCTGCACAACATCGTCGACCCGAACGCGGAAATCCCTAATGCCTATCGCACCACGATGATGGAGCTGAAAGACGGCCGCACGCTGGTCGGCATCGCCAACCAGCAAGATCCGAAAATCGTGAGCATTGTGACGCCGAATGAGACGCTCAGCATCCCGCGCGACGAGATCAAGAATCTCACCACCTCGGAAATCTCCATGATGCCCGAGGGCCTGCTCCTGCCGTGGAGCGAATCGGATATCCGCGACCTCATCTCCTACCTGCGCGGTCCAGCCCAGGTGCCACTCCCGGCCGGTCCAAGCGCGCAGCTGACGAAATAGGTTACACCCGGCTCCTTGGTGTCGCTCTGCGGTCGCTTGGGG
>JBGGMZ010000106.1:0-13754 GCA_041287745.1 Chthoniobacter sp.
GTACGTTCCGGGGCAGTACGCATCCTCGGTGAACGCGAGAAATGGAGCGGCGCCGATACCCAGCATGCCGTGAGCAAGCTGAAGGACACCGACGCCCTGGTGCGTCTGAACGCCATGCGCGCCCTCGCACAGCATCCCTCCGCCGAGGCTTTCAGCCCACTCCTCGCCCTGGCCCCGCAATTCGATCCCCAGGACGTGGAGTCGCAATATGCGCTGAAGATTTGCCTGCGCGATTTCCTCACGGAATCGCAGGGGCTCTATGGCGACGCCGCCAAACTGGCCGCTACCGATCCGCAAGCCGCCACCCTGCTGGCAGACGTCTCTCTCGCGGTGAAAAGCCCCGACGCCGCGGCTTTCCTGCTTGATCATCTGCAGAGCAACAAGCTCGCGGCACCGCGAGCGGGCGAATATCTGAAACACGCAGCCCTGAATCTTCCAGAGGACAAGATCGGCACGCTGGTCGAGCTGGTCACCAAAGTCGGCGACGTCCCGCTGCCGCAGCGTCTCGCGCTCGCCGATGGGCTCTCGCAAGCCGCCCGGCAACGCAACTTCAAGCTCCCCATCGAAGTCGCCGAATGGTCCCAACGCGCCATGCTGGAAGCTCTCGGGACCGACGACAATGCGCTTACAAAGCGTGCCATCGATGCCGTGCGCGATCTCAAGCTCGACGCGAAGCTAGGACCGCTGACCAAAATCGCCAGTGACGAAAAACGCGACGGCACCCTGCGCCAGGCCGCGCTGGAAAGCGTTGCGAACCTTCCGGCCAGCAAGGACCTGCTCGTCGCTACGCTGACCAATTCCCATCACATGATCCTGCGCAAGCGCGCCGCGGAACTGCTCGCACAAAACGGACACGACGACGTAGTGCTCGCAGCGATCCCGACCGCTCCGCAGGAACTCGCCATCTCCATGGCTGGCGCCCTCGCCAAGTCGGATTCCAGTTGCGACGCACTGCTCAAGCTCGTTGAAGCAGGGAAGGTCTCGCCCCGCGTGCTGATCAACAAAGCCGTGGCCGGCCCCATCTTGACCCGACCGAAGCCGCTCCGCGACCGCGCCGTCGCCCTCACGAAAGACCTCCCACCCGAAGATGCCCGACTTGATGGCCTGATCGCCGAACGCGCCCGCACCTTTGCCGCGGCGAAGGCCGACGCCAGTCACGGTGCCCAGGTCTTCCAGCAAAATTGCGCGGTGTGCCACCGTTTCCGCAGCCAGGGAGGCAATGTGGGTCCCAACCTCGACGGCGTCGTCGCTCGCGGGCCGTCCCGGCTCATCGAAGACATTCTGGACCCAAATCGCAACGTCGACCCGCTATTTCGCCAGACCACATTCGAGACGACGGAAGGCGACACTCTCATCGGCGCCAATGTCCGAGACCAGGGCGATGCCATCCTTTTTGCGGATCCAACGGGCAAGGATGTGACGATACAAAAGTCGCACCTCAAGAAGCAGACCACCTCCGCCCTTTCGCTCATGCCACCCGTCTTCGAAACCACGATTTCGCTCCCGGATTTTTACGATCTCCTCTCGTATCTGCTCAGCCCGGCAACGCAGCCGTAGAAGATAGATGGATTCGCGTGTAACTTCGCTCTAGGCCAATGGCACGAAGGCCGCTAAGAAACGTGACCCAACATGTGCGGCATCGCCGGCTTCATCGATCCATCTCTCTCCGCTGACGAAGGGGCCGCCCATCTTCAGCGTATGCTCGACCTTCTCGCCCACCGCGGGCCGGATGGCGCGGGGACGCATGTCGCACCGGGCCTGGCGCTCGGCATGCGACGGCTTAGCATCATCGACCTCGAAGGCGGCTGGCAACCGATCTGGAATGAAAACGAATCCATCGGCGTCGTCTTCAACGGCGAAATTTACAACTATCTCGAGCTCCGTCGCGAGCTGATCGCCGGCGGCCACGAATTCCGCACTCACACGGACACCGAGGTGCTCGTGCATCTCTACGAGCAACTCGGCGATGCGATGTTTGCCAAGTTGCGGGGCATGTTCGCCTTCGCCTTGATCGACACGAACAAGAACCGTCTGCTCATTGCGCGCGATCACTTTGGGCAAAAGCCGCTTTACTATACGGCGCAGGGCGACCGCCTCGCTTTTGCCTCGGAGCTGAAAAGCCTCCTCGCTCTCCCTTGGGTCAGCAAGGATGCCGATCCCGAGGCCTTTCTCGACTACGTCTCCTGGTTCTCGCTCCCCTCCCCGCGCACCCATTTCCGGCACATCCGGAAATTGCCCGCCGGTTGTTTCCTCAGCCTGCCTTTGCACGGGCTTCAATCCTTCGAACCGCATCGCTACTGGCGCTACGAGTTGGATGAGGTCCCCGATCTCACCGCGCTCGAGCCGGCGGTGGAGGAACTCGACGCCGTCCTGCGGGACTCGGTGAAAATGCACCTGCGCGCCGATGTCCCCGTCGGCGTCCTCCTCAGCAGTGGCCTCGACAGCCGGGTGGTCGTGACCTACGCGCAGGAATTGCAGGAGGGCAGGATGCAGACTTTTTCGGTTGGCTTCGGCGGACCGGATTCCGAGGCCGTGGGCGCAGCCGCCACTGCGCGGGAGATCAACGCGAAGCATCACGCACTGGAGCTTACTTCCGACGACTTGGTGAACAACATCGAGAGGATCGCGTGGCACCTCGACGAGCCCGTCGGCGATCCCGCCGCCTTCGCGGTCCTGAGAGTTTGCGAACTCGCCCGTGGCCATGTGAAAGTCCTCCTTTCCGGTGAAGGCTCCGACGAACTTTTTGCCGGCTACGACGCACGTTACCTCGGCATCATGGCCACGCTGAAGCGCTCGGAAAAGCTGCGCCGCTTCAAGCCGATCGTGCCCCTGGCCGATCCGGCCGGGAGGCCTTCGCGCTGGCAGCGTCTCGGCATTCGCGCCCATCACACCCGCGCAAGCGAAGCGGTGACACTGCGAATCGAGGGTTTCCCAGGGGATGTCCGGCATTTGCACGGGCTGACTGCGGACCAATTGCGCCGCCTACGCCAACGTGCGGACATCATCGCCGGCGAAGTCTACCGACCACAGCGCGACGTATTGGGGGAACTGCTGGCGCTCGACCTCGATTGGCAGCTTGCGGAATCCCTGCTGCAAAAGGCCGACAAGATGAGCATGGGGGCATCCATCGAGTTGCGCACGCCGATCCTCGATGTCCGCGTGGCCGAGTTGGCTGCGCGCATCGCTTCACCGCTCAAACTCCAGCCCGCCGGGCCAGGTAAGCTCGTGCTGCGCCACTGCCTCGCCCGCAAGCTCCACGAACCGCTCAACCGGCCCAAGCGCGGCTTCCCCGTGCCGCTGCGCGAATGGTTCACCGGGCCGCTGCGTGAACCGGTGGAATCCGCTCTCTTCGCTACGAATTCCGCCTGCCTCGCTCATCTCGACCGCAAGCTGTTGCGCACGGCGTGGGACGACTTTCAAGCGGGCACTTGGGAAGGCGCACAAACCCTTTACGCGCTCTGGCTCTACGAGGTCTGGCACAAAAAGTTCGCACTCTCATGAAGCCGTTGGTGAGCATCGGCATTCCCTCCTTCAATAGCGCCCGCTGGCTGGGGCAGGCCATCGAAAGCGCGCTCGCGCAGACCTGGCCGGAAAAGGAAGTGATCGTGGTGGATGACGGATCGACCGATGAATCGCCCGAGATCGCACGAAAGTTTGGCAACCGCGTTCAGGTCATCGTCACCGAAAATCGTGGGGGCAATCATGCCCGCAACCAAGCTCTCCGGGCGGCTCGGGGTGAATGGATGCAATTCCTCGACGCTGACGATTATCTCGAACCCGAAAAGATTGCGCAGCAATTCACCGAGACGAATGGCGGCGGCGACGCCGACGTCATCTACAGCCCGACGTGGATTGAAGATCTCGGCCAGAAAACCCGCGAGCCCAGCGCCATTGACACCAGCCTGGATCTCTACAGCCAATGGCTCGCCTGGCAAATCCCCCAGACTGGCGGCGCCTTTTGGCGCAAAAGCGCACTCGACGCGATCGGCGCTTGGAAGGAAGGCCAGCCATGCTGCCAGGAACACGAGCTCTATCTCCGTGCCTTGGAAGCCGGCCTGCGCTTTCGCTTCGCGCCGACGCCACATGCCGTTTATCGCATCTGGTCCGAGCAGACGGTCTGTCGTCGGGATCCGCGGAAGGTCATCTATGTGCGCACCGGACTCATGGATGCCCTGCAAGCGTGGATGCAAGCGCACAACCTCTGGACCACCGCCCATGCCCACATCGCCGGACAGGCTTTCTTTGAAATGTCCCGGACCATCGCGCAGCACGATCTGCCCGAGGCAGCAGCCTATTTTCAGGAGCGAAAACAGCGTGGCCTCATCCATTTGGCCGGGCCGGCCGCGCCGCGAAGCTATCGGCTGGCGCACCGCCTGCTAGGGTTTACGGGCGCGGAGAGGCTCGCCGCCGCCCGCCGTTAAACCCACATGCCCGCTCCACTCGCCTACAGCCTGGTCATCGCGACCTACGAAAGAGCGGAAGAGCTGCGTACGACACTGGCCAGTATCGCGGCTCAAACCCGGCCCCCGGCGGCGGTCATTGTCGTGGATTCGTCTCCGGACGACAAAACGCGCACCGTGGTCGAAGCGGCCCCGTTGCCAGTCCGCTACGAACGCGCGAAAAGGCCGAGCGCCGCCGTGCAACGCAACCAGGGCGCCGAGTTGGTGACCACGCCGCTGGTGGCCTTCGTCGACGACGACGTCTTTGTTCCATCGGACAGCTTTGAGAAGATTTGCTCGGCTTTCGATACAGATACCGGGGAAAAAATCGGCGGCATCGCCGCTCGCATCGACGGCATGCAACACCGGGTCCCCGGCGGCCTCCTGCGCTTCTATTACCGCCTGCAGGCCGGCTACGACCATCCCACCTATGGAGGTAAACTCTTCGGTGCGGCGATCAATTGCCTGCCCACCTACACCGAATCGACCGGCGATCTCATTCCCGCCGATTGGTTGAACTCCACGTGCGTCTTTTATCGCACCCCGCTGTATGCCCGGGAGAAATTTCCCGAGTTTGAGGGCTACAGCTTTCTTGAAGATGTGCATCTGTCGTCCCGCGTGGGGCGCACGCACGAACTCTATTTTCACCGCACCGCGACCTTCGAGCACCGCGACGCGCCGAGCACCTTCAAGCGCAACACCCGTGAACTGGCTCGCATGCGGGTGCGGCATCAACGCCTCGTCGCGCACGACATCCTCGGCCTGCGCGAGCCGACGCTCACGCTCAAGCTGCTGCTCCACCGTCTTTTCGCCAGCGTCAGCATTCTCCGCCAGCGGAGCCCCGCATGGCAGCAGGAACTCCTCGGCACATGGACCTGACCCGCTTCCTCGAAGGCCTGGCCTCGCGGGCTCGGATCGCTTTTTATCGCGCCTCGGGGATGCGGATCAACGGGCACGTTTCGCTGCGCGCCATTGAGGTGCGGCAACGGGCGCAATGCATCACGCTGGAAGATGGCGCGGCGCTGGATCGCGGAGTCGTCCTGCTGGCCACCAGCGATCGCGCCCGCATCGTCATCGGCCCACGTACCTACATCAACCGCCACACCATGCTCGATGCCGATGAACTCATCGAGATCGGCGAACGCGCGATGATTGGCCCCTTTTGCTATCTCACCGATCACGACCACGCGGTCAGCGCAGGAGCCGCTCCCGCAGATGGGCAACTGATCAGCGCGCCTACCCGGCTCGGCGCCCGATGCTGGATCGGGGCGCATGTCACCATCTTGAAAGGCGTCAGCATAGGCGACGGCACCGTGGTCGGCGCAGGCAGTGTGGTGACCAAGTCATTGCCACCCGGTGTGATCGCGGTCGGTAATCCGGCGAAAGTCTTGCGGGAGATCGGATCATGAGTCTCACCGTCGCCGTCTGCATCACTACTCACAATCGGCGTGAAGAACTGGCCCGCACGCTTGCCGCTCTCTCGGACTTGAATCCCGCACCGGATGCCATCCTGATCGCGGTCGACGGGTGTGAAGATGGCACGCTGGAATTTCTCCGCGAGAAGCATTCGCAAGTGCGCCTCCTCATCCATGAGCAAGCGCAAGGGTCGATTCCCTCCCGCAACGAGCTTGCGGCCGCTTGCAAGTGCGACGTCTTCCTGAGCCTCGATGACGACAGTTATCCCCTGGAATCGGATTGCATCGCCCGCCTGCGCGATCTCTTTACGCAGCGCCCTCTGCTGGCCGTCGCATCCTTTCCTCAGCGCTCGGATGAATTTCCCGAGTCGCTCACAGCGGTGGATTTGGGCCGGTCCCAATTCGTCGGCAGCTACGCCAATTCCGGCGCCGCGATTCGGCGCTCTGTTTTCGATCGTCTCGGCGGGTATCCGGGCCTTTTTTTTCACGCCTACGAGGAACCCGATTTTGCATTGCGCTGTGTCGCGGCGGGCTGGCAGGTGTGGCACGACACATCGATTTCCATCCGCCATCACTTCACCGGTACGCAACGCAACGAAATCCGGACTCATCAGCGCCACGCGCGCAACGAATTCTGGAGCGTGCTGCTGCGCTGCCCGGGTCCGCAGTGTTTCGGCGTTGCCCTGTTTCGGATCGTCCGCCAGCTCGGCTACGCGTGGAAGCGTGGTCTCGACTGGGTCGTGCGCGAACCGGCGTGGTGGCTGGCCGCACTGGGCGGCATTTCTCGCGCGCTGTCGGAGCGCCAGCCCCTGCCGTGGGGAAAATATCGCGCGTGGATGGAACTGGTGCGCACGCCAATCTCTTCGGAGGAAGAGTGGACCGCAAAATTCGGAGCCGAGGCCGCATGAAGATTTCCATCTCGGCGACCAACCCCTGCCATCTGTATCCGATGGCGCTCGAACTCGCGAGTCACGGCGCGCTCGGCAGCTACTACTCAGGCTATCCGGCTTGGAAGTTGGGCGACACGAGCGGCCTTTCGGTGCGCACCCACAGCTTGCGCACTAATATCGTCTACGGCTTGCTCAAGTTCGTCCCTGAAAAGTGGCGCCCTGAATCGAAGAAGTTATTTCGCTGGCAGGATGACGGCTTCGATCGCTGGACCGGTGCCCATCTCGAGGGCTGTGACTACGTTCACGCCATGCCCGGCCAGTGCCTGCATACGTTCCGCGCCGCGCGGAAGCTCGGTATCAAGACCGTGCTAAACCACGCCACCGGCCCGGTCCGCGAGTGGGTGCGCATCATGGAGCCGGAGTACGCTCGGATTGGCCTGAAGCTGACCGATGTCTGTCCCTACGACGAAGGCTACTTTGCCCGCGAAAACGAAGAATACGCGCTGACCGACTGGCACTGTGTCGCCTCCACCGTGGTGCGCGATCAACTCATCGCGCTCGGTATCGATCCCAAGCGCATCTGGCTGGTGCCCTATGGCGCCGACTCACGCGTATTCCACAATGAATCAAGCGCGGCACCGGATGGTCCGTTCCGCATCGTCTTTGCCGGGCAGGTCGGCGTCCGCAAAGGATTGCGCACGCTGCTCGATGCGCTGACGCAGGCCAATCGGCCCGACTGGAAGATGGAGTTCTACGGCGCGGTGCTTGGCGAAGCGCGCCACGATCTCGACCAATATCGCGGCGCGACGCCGCTCAATTTTCATGGCGCCGTCTCGCAAGAAACGCTCGCCGACGGTTTCCGCGCAGGGTCGGCGCTCGTGCTTCCATCGCTGGAAGAAGGCTTCGGGCTCGTCGTCCCGCAGGCACTCAATTGCGGACTACCGGCCATCGTCAGCGATCGCGTCGGGGGCAAGGATTTCGTCCGCCACCGCGTCAATGGCTCGATTTTTCCGACCGACGATGCTGAAGCACTCGCGGCGGAACTCACGTGGTGGTCAGAGCATCGTCAGCGTGCTCAGGGAAGCTTTGGCTGGAGCGAGCCGACAGAAAAGCTCATCGAATTTAGCACCGCCGCCCTCTCATGAATTTTCCGCGCCCCCGACATCGCAATACCGCGCCGCCTTCCCGACACATTGGGACCGTACAGGCCGCTCCGGAGGAGTCCGAGCATCCGCAACCCGATATCAACGGCACTTTCATTGCCCTACTCGGAATGGCGCTCACAGCGCTTTTGGCAAACGGCGATCAACCCTCATCTCTCGCGCGCTTTTCCTCCATCGGCATATTGATCAGCCTCGGATTAAGCGTCGCCATGGATTTGCGCCTTGGGGGGCTGCGCAATCTCATCCGCGCGGATCTCATGGCGATTCTCGCCTTCTACTTCCTCACGCTTTTCGAATTCCTTTTCCCTCAGCCGCATTTCGACGAATTGATCGACGTCAGGACGACCCACAGTGCGATCCTCTGTGTGTATCTCGGCTTTCTGGGGCTGCTCCTGGGCCGGCACTTCATTCATCCAAAGAAGCAGCCGTTTGCCCACACGCTCACCCACGAGATCCCACCTGGATGGATCGTCTTCATCTTCTGGGCCTGTTTTTTCACCGGCTACGCGCACATGCTCATCGCGGTGAACTTCAACGTGGTGGAAATGGTGGGCTGGTTCATGGATCCCCGCTTCACCCAGCCCTGGCAGCGCGGGCGGCTCGGCGACTGGAAAGCGCTGCTCGTGGAGCTGGGCTTGTTCATCTACCTCATTCCACCACTTTCCGGGATTATGATCGCCCGGCGGCACCGCTACGGGATGGCCACTCTCATCCTGGCAATCGGCGCACTGCTCTTCACTTTCTTCTACGGTTTCACCAGCGGCACTCGAAACATCTTCGCGTCGTATCTCGTGACCTTTCTCATCGCCTACAGCTTCGCGCTGCCTTTCGCCCGGAAGAAAGAATTGGTCATGCTCTGTGTCGGCAGTGGGTTCGTCATGATCTTTGCCACTTACTTCATGCTGCAATTCCGCAACGTGGGATTCCGCAATTACCTGGAGGGCAACTACGAGCCACCCCAATCCGCGGAGAAGACCATGTTCGTGGACTACAACCTCTACGCCATCTGCCGGCTCGTGGATGTTTTCCCTCACAAGCAGCACTACCTTGGCTGGGAAATCCCATATCAAGCTTTGATCCGACCCATCCCGCGCGCGATCTGGTCCGGCAAACCGGAGGGCCTCAGCTCTTCCATCGAAGACGCCCTCGGAGTGGAAGGTGTGACCATTTCCGCGAGTTTCGTAGGCGAAGCTTACATGTCCGGAGGTATGCTGGCCACGATCGCCATCGCGCTGGTTTTCGGCTCGATCACCGGATGGTGGAGCTACCTTGCCTCGCCGAAAAATTCCGAGCTCGGCATCCTTATTTATGCGTCGGGATTTTTCGCCACAGTCATTTCGATGCGAAGTCTTTTTGTCTTCACCACCGCGCTGCTACCCACCGTCGCGGCTCTCGTCATCGGCACTTACGCCGTGCGTCTGCTTGCGTCGCAGGCCCAGCGGCTTCTCTCGCGCGCCGCTCTGCGCAGCGCTCAAACGCGCCGCCTCCCGACCCCACCCCGGAGATGAAGGCTGCATTTGTTTCAGTGGTGCCCTCACCCTATCAGCGTGATCTCTTTCACGCTCTCGCACAGCGACCGGAGGTGGACCTGAGTGTTTTTTACCTGGAAGCCGCAGCTCCAGATTCGCCCTGGCCGGAAAAACCACTCGAGTCTTACGAGAAGATACTCCGCGGATTTTGGTTTTCGATCGGCTCGGCGCGCTGCCACGTGAATTGGCCGCTGCCGAAGCTCCATGACTACGACGTCGTAGTCATGAACACGCTCATGTCCGTTACCGCCCAGTTGCTCATGCGCACGGTGCTGAAGAAGAAGCCCTGGTTTTTCTGGGGCGAGCGGCTCGGCCGGGGTGGCAAGATGCACCAGCGTCTCTCCGAACCATTGCACCGCGCCACGGGCATCGCCGCCATCGGCACCTTTGCAGATGAAGATTACCGTACGCGGTTCCCTGAGCCGAAGCACTTCCGTATCCCCTACTTCTGCGACCTCGACGCGTTTTTCGCGGCACCCCGGCGCATTCGCAACGACGGCAAGATCGTCTTCCTCTTCTGCGGACAGATGATCGCACGCAAGGGCGTGGACATTTTGCTCGAAGCCTTCCAGCGGCTCGGCGGCGCCGCGCGCCTGCTGCTCGTGGGGCGCGAGGCGGAACTACCCCAGCTTCTCGCTCCGCTGCCGGCGCACATCCGCGAGCGCATCACCTACGCAGGGTTCCAGGCGCCGGAGGAGTTGCCCCGCTTCTTTGCACAGGCCGATGTATTCGTCCTGCCCAGCCGCTACGATGGCTGGGGCGTGGTGGTGAACCAGGCGCTCGGCGCCGGACTTCCCATCGTCTGTTCCGACATGGTCGGCGCAGGGTGCGATCTCGTGGAAGAGGAAATCAACGGGCTGCGTTTTCCAGCGGGCGATGCTGCCGCACTTTCCGATCGCATGCAGCGCTTTATCGTCCAGCCGTCGCTATGTGATAGCTGGGGACAAGTTTCACGACGACGCGCACGGCACTGGACGCCAGCCGCAGGAGCGGCAAAATGGGTCGAGGCATTTCAGTCCGCCATTCCATCATGAGAATCCTCTTAGCCAGCAGCAGTTCCGGATCACGCGGGGGCGGCGAGTTGTATCTGCTCTACCTTGGTCGTTCTCTCGCGCAACGCGGCCATGAAGTCCTGCTTTGGGCCTCGGATCATCCCCGGATGGACGAACTCGCCAACAGCTTTTCCGGTATCGGCGAAGTCCTGCGCTCGCCTTACCGCAACACTTACGACCGCCGCGGCCGCTCGCTCTCCAGCTATGTGAGTATCCGCGCCGTAGGCCAGCTCGCACGCGAATGGAAGAAAGCAGGCCCTGACGTCCTCCACGTGAATAAGCAGAATCTCGAGGACGGCCTCGATCTGCTGCACGCCGCCCGCCGCTCCCGCCTGCCGAATATCTGCACCATTCATCTCACGCAGACGGCGGGTTACCTGAAGGCCAAGCTCGCCCCAGCCCGCGACTTCATCGCCCGCCGGGCGCTGCAAAACTATCACAATCCGATCGTCACTGTACTGGAAAACCGCCGGCAGGATCTCGCTGACTTCATCGGCGAATCTCCGCGCATCCGCATGATCCCGAATGGCGTCCCGCTCTTTGATATCGCGCGGCGCGCTGTGGTCCGGGAGACGAAGCGCGCCGATCTCGGCATCGCCGATGACGAGCTGCTGGTCATCGCCGTCGGCCGCATGGTGCCACAGAAACGGCCGATGGAATTTCTCACGCGCGCCCAGGATGTATTGCGCCAATATCCGAAAGCCAAATTCCTCTGGGTGGGCGATGGCTCACTCAGCCAGGAATGGGACGACTGGGTCGAGGCTCACAAGCTGGGCAAGACGATCCGCCGGCTGCCGTGGCGCAACGACGTCCCATTGCTGCTCATGGCTGCGGATGTCTTTCTTCATGTTGCCGAATACGAAGGCCTGCCGCTCGCTATCCTTGAGGCCATGTCTGCAGCATTGCCCTGCGCCATCGCGAGTCACCTGCTGAGCGAAATGCCATTCCTGGACGACAGCAATTCCATCTCCGTGGGCTCCGACGGTGCCTGGATGAATGCGCTGGCGGATAGTAAACGGCTGCATGCCGTCGGAGCCGCTTCGCGGGCACTCGTGGAGGAGCGGTATTCCTACGCCCGCATGGCGGAGGCTTACGAGGCAGTCTACCGGGAAGTTCTTCCGAAACCGTGAAGCTGGTCTTCTGTGTCCCGCCACCGGCACAGCGTGTAGGCGGTCTCGATTCGGCAATTCAAAGCCTTCGTCGGGCACTCGACAACCTCGGTGTCGAAGTATCCGAGGCGCTACCGGCGGCTCTGGAAGCCGGGACGTTGGTTCACTTCCACGGCCTGTGGCAGCCTGCCCATGCCCGGCTCGCGAAGCAGTGCATCGCCCAAGGGATTCCCTATGTCGTCTCTCCGCACGGCATGCTGGAGCCGTGGGCCTGGCGTCACAAGTGGTGGAAGAAATGGCCCTACTTTCATCTCGTCGAAAAAGGCTATCTGTCTCGCGCTCGCGCCCTGCTTGCCACAGCTGCACCGGAAGCAGAGCGGCTCCGAAAATTCCTTCCGCGGCAACGCATCGAACCGCTCCCACTCGGTCTGACGAGCAGTGCCCGCGTCGATTACGAGCGAGCACGCCAGCACCTTGGCTGGAAACCCGAAGAACGTGTGCTGCTTTTTCTTTCCCGCATCCACGTGAAGAAAGGGCTCGACCTTCTGCTCCAGGCACTCGCATCCGCGCCAATAGCGCAGAACACGCGGCTGGTCATCGTCGGGGAAGGCGAGACGGCCTATGTTCGCACGCTTCAGCAATTTGCCAGCGACCACGCGGCGCAACTTCCGCCGATCGAATGGACCGGCGCTGTGTGGGGTGAGGCTCGCTGGCCTTACTTCCAGGGCGCGGACCTGTTTTGTCTCCCCACACACTCCGAAAATTTCGGGCTCGCAGTACTCGAAGCCTGTCAGGTCGGCACTCCCGCCCTCACCACGACCGAGACTCCCTGGGCGGAGCAACTCTCCTCCGGTCGCGGTTTCATCGGACGACCCGACGTCGGCAGCATCCGCCAGCTCCTCTCTGAATTCTTCGCCCAGCCGCGCTGGGACGCCGCGCAGCGCGTTGCTCTCTCTGATTGGGCCCACGCCCATTACGACTGGGCACACCTTGCGCCGAGGTATCTCGCCTTTTACGAAAGCGCCCTTTAAAAAGGATGCAAATTCCACTTGCCAGCAAGTCGATGCAAAGGCATTTTCCACCCCTCTCGCACGGGGTCTTAGCTCAGTTGGTAGAGCGCCTCAATGGCATTGAGGAGGTCAGGGGTTCGAACCCCCTAGGCTCCACTCCCTTGCGCGGCAGGGGCCGTGTCGAGTTCACGGAAGCTCTTGCTCCGTCCCGCCTCGCACACGCAGTATGCGCGACTCTGCCTTCACTCCTCCCATGAAACGCCGCACCTTCCTGCAAAATACCGTCGCCGCCTGTCTCGGCACTGCCGCTCTTGAATCCCACTCCGCTGCCGCCGCCGACACCGCCGGCAAGGGTCGCGAAGTCTTCGAACTGCGCGCCTACTCGCTCAAAGTCGCGAAGAAGCCATTGCTCGACGACTACCTGAGCAAGGCATTCATCCCGGCGGTGAAGCGACTGGGCCTCGGACCCGTCGGTGTCTTCAGCGATGCGCCGAAGGACGACAAAGTGACCGTCTATGTCCTCACCGTTTTCCAGTCGGCCGATCAATGCCTCTCACTCCCGGCGAAGCTCCTGGCCGATCCCGAGCACCAGAAAGCCGGCGCCGATTACCTCGCCGCCACACCCGCCGATCCTGTCTACGAGCGCATCGAGAGCTCGCTGCACCTCGCTATCGAGGGCATGCCGAAACTCATCAAGCCCGACGCCTCCCAACCGCGCCTGCTGAACCTCCGCATCTACGAGAGCCACAACGAGCGCGCCGCAGCGAAAAAGATCGAGATGTTCAACCTGCACGAGTTGCCCATCTTCCAGCGCGTAGGCCTGACACCCGTGTTCTTCGGCCAGACCATCATCGGCTCGAATATGCCGAACCTCACCTACATGCTCGTCTTCCCCGATGATGCCGGCCGCGCTGCGGCGTGGAAGCGCTTCGGCGGCGAGGACGAGTGGAAAAAGCTCAAGGCCATGCCCGAGTACGCCGACAAGGAGATCGTCTCGAAGATCACCAACAAGGTGCTCACGCCCGAGTCCTATTCCGAGATCTGATTTCATGAGCCGCCTCGCTATCCTTCTTGCTCTCCTTCTGTTCGGCTGCACCACCGAGTCCACCATTCAGCAGCGCGTCGCCCGCATGCACGTTAACATGAC
>JBGGMZ010000107.1:0-8124 GCA_041287745.1 Chthoniobacter sp.
CGCCGAGGGCTTCGAGCACCGCAGTGGCATGGGTCCGTTGTTCGGCTGATCCCTCGCGAAGCACTTCACGGGTCGGAGCAATCGCGTCGTGTCCGATGCGATTGATCAATTCATTGGTCACCAGGCGGCGCGTTTCGAGATTGGTGTCGCCGAGCCTGGCGAGAAGGCTGCGGGGTCCGAGTCGAGTGAAGTCGGAGGGATTGGCGGGCGCGGTCTGCCCGCCTTTCCCGCCCTTCCAGACCACCCGCCAGATGCGGCCGTGGGCGTGGTCGCGATGCGGGTCGGTGAGCGGCACTTCGTAGTGACCGATGATGGGATTATAAAAGTCCGCGATGTAGAGCGCGCCATCCGGGCCCATCTTGAGATTCACGGGGCGGAACCACGGATCGTCGCAAGTGAGGAAATCCGGCTGGCGAATGGCCTTCGGCGTGGCGCCGTGCCAATCGAGTTTGTCGCGATTGATCTTTTGGGTGACGGGGTTGCCGTTGAACAGATTTTCGCGGTATTCCTCGGGCCATTTGTCATCGGCGTAATACACGATGCCACCGATGGCGCTGGAGCCGTGGTCGTCGCTGGTGATGGCGGGAGCAAAGCCGAGACCGTCATGCTGCTTGCCGATGCCCTCGTAGTAGCCGCCACGCAGGAGCATGTAGACGGGCTTGGAGTGCGAGTCGGCGCTGTAGAGATTGCCGTAGGGGTCGAAGGTGAGGCCAAAGGGATTCGTCTGGCCGTGAGTGAAGTATTCGATTTTCGAGCCGTCGGGGCGAAAGCGATAAGTGTTGCCACTATCGAGTGTGGTCACATCGCCATCGAAGTCGCGGACCTCGGTGTGATTGCGAAAGCCGTGGGTGCCATAGATCCAGCCATCGATCCAGTAGATGTAGCTGGAGGAGCCGCCGTGCGTATCGAGGAAACCAAAGTTCGAGTAGAGCGGCACGCGGCTTTCCGCAACGCCGTCTCCATCCCAGTCGGTGAGCAGCCAGATATTCGGGATGGAATAAACGATGGCGCTGTCTCCCTTGGGCGCATGGCCGATGTGGCGTCCGCCCAGCGGGATGAGCTTCTGCATGGCCGGATTGGGATCGAAATTTGGCAATAGGCCATACGCGGCCGGAATGGCTGCGGAACCGCGGGGCAGCGGCTGCACACCACTCGGGATGTTCAAGCCATCGGCGAACGTCGTGATTTTGCGAGCGTGGCCATTCTCATCGAAATCGCCGAGCACATGCACCGTATCGCGCGCCGTGTCGGAAGCGGGTGGCGCCTTGTCACCGGCGCGAAAGGCTGCGGCGATGTCGCTATAGGCTTTGTCGAAGCCGTCGATCGGCTGGCCATTCGCATCCACCTTCGCGGGCCACGGATACAGCTCGGAGCCGGTGACCCAAAGTCGTCCAGAGGAATCGAAGTTGAGATTGATCGGCTTCTGAATCTCAGGCTCCGCGGCGACCAGCTGGACTTCGAAACCAGGAGGCACATGGAACCTGGCGAGCTCTTCCTGTGGGGTGGAGGGTTCGGTGCCCGGGTGATCACCGCGCGGATCGGCGGCAAGGGCAGGGAGGGTCGCGACGACGAGAGCAGCGGGGAGAAGCCGAAGAGACATGGTGGCGGAGAGTATTTTCACGCGGCTTGGAGATTGGCGAATCAGTTCTTGGTGTTCATTCTGCCGCCGCATGTTCCCCCGTATCTGCCTCATCTTGTTGCTCGGCGCCACTGTGTTGCGCGCTGCGGAAGCGAAGACACGCCATATTCTTTTCGTGACGACCGATGGTCTGCGCTGGCAGGAGGTGTTCCGCGGCGCGGAGCAGGCGATGATGAACAAGGAGGAGGGAGGGGTGCCGGACGCAGCGGCTCTCACGGAGCGATATGGAGCGCCGGCTCCGGAAGAACGGCGGGAGCGACTGATGCCTTTTCTTTGGAAAACGATCGCGCAGCAGGGGCAGATTTTCGGCAATCGGGATGCGGGCAGTCTGGGCGATGTGACTAATGGGAAGTGGATCTCGTATCCAGGCTACAGCGAGTTTCTCACCGGGCATCCGGACGATCGCATTACGAGTAACAAGCCGATTCCGAATCCGAACTTGAACGTCCTGGAGTGGCTGAATACGCGTCCCGGCCTGGCTGGAAAGGTTTACGCGTGCAATGCGTGGCCCACGCTGCGGCAGATCCTCAATGTCGATCGCAGCAAGCTGCCGATGTTTTCCACCATGCAGAAGTCGACGCCTGGTGCGGTGTCGCCGCGCATCGCGGAGCTAGAGCAATGGATGCAGGACATTCCTTCTCCGTGGCCGGATGAGCATTACGATGCATTCGTCCAGCGTGCGGCGGTGGAGTTTATCGACGCTCACCATCCGCGCGTGCTTTACGTGAACTTTGGTGAGACCGATGAATGGGCGCACGCGCGTCGCTACGATCGCTATCTCGAGGCGGCGCACAGGGTGGATGGCTGGATCGGCGCACTGTGGGCCAAGCTGCAGTCGATGCCGGAATATCGCGGCACCACCACGTTGGTCATCACCACAGACCACGGTCGCGGGGAGACGCCGCAGGATTGGATCAATCATAACGATAAAGTGCCGCACTCGGGAGAATGGTGGTGCGCCGTGCTTGGACCGGATACGGCGTCGCTCGGCGCGCGCAAGGACTGCACGCCCGTGAAGCAGGCCCAGATCGCCGCGAGTCTAGCAAAGTTTCTCGGCGAGGATTACCAAGCTGCCGAGCCACAAGCGGCGGCTCCTTTGCCCGACATTTTTTCGAAACCATGAAGACCTTCGCCCTCGTTTCCCTTTTTCTGGCTGGAACCCTCGCTGCTGCTGATTGGCCGGAGTTCATGGGCCCGACGAGGGATCAGGTTTCTACCGAGACGGGATTGATCGATATGCTTCCGCCGCAAGGGCCGCCCTTGGTTTTCGAAAAGTCCGTGGGGAAGGGTTACAGCGCGCCGTCGATTCGCGGCAATACGATGGTCATTCATCATCGCGTGGGGCAGCAGGAAATCGTGGAGGCATGCGATGCGCGCACTGGGCTTTCGATGTGGAAATACGGCTACAAGTCCGACTATCGCGATCCTTTCGGCTACAACAACGGTCCGCGCTGCACTCCGCTCCTCACCGAGGATCGCTGCTACACCTTCGGCGCGGAAGGCGTGTTGGTCTGTCTCGACCTCGTCACGGGCAAGGAAGTCTGGCGTCGCGATACCCAAGGAGATTTTGCCGTGCCCGAGGCGTTTTTCGGCGTAGGAAGCACGCCGGTGCTGGAAGAGGGTTTGCTTTTCGTGCAGATCGGCGGGCAGCCAAATTCCGGCGTGGTGGCCTTCGATGCCAATACGGGAAAGACCGTATGGGAGAACGTGGGTGAGAAATCGTGGGCCGGGCAGCCGATGAACGGCTGGGCGGGCGACCGGACGGTGATTTGGAGTATCAACGATCCTGCCTACGCCATGATGGCGAGCTACTGCTCACCGGTACTCGCCACCATTCACGGAAAGCGCCATCTGCTCGTCTGCACGCGCCAGGGATTGGTCTCGCTCGAGCCGAAGAAAGGCACGGTTAATTTTTCCTATTGGTTCCGGGCGCAGCAGGATCAGTCGGTAACCGCCATGACGCCGGTCGTGCAGGATGACTTGGTGCTGATTTCCTCAGCCTACTATCGATCAGGCGCAGTGGCTCTCCGGGTCGACCCGAGCGGCAAATCCGTGGAACGCGCGTGGAAGGGCCTGCAGCTGGAGATCCACTGGACGCGCCCGGTATTGGACAAAGGATTCCTCTACGCTTTCAGCGGGCGCAATGAACCGGACGCGTTTTTCCGCTGTGTGGAGATGAGCTCGGGAAAAGTCGCGTGGGAGCGCAAGGAAGGCTGGCCAAATGCCAGCCACTCGAAGATTCCCGAAGGTGAAAGACCGCCGGAAGTTTACGGTCGTGGCTCGGCGATTTTGGCCGATGGCAAATTGATTGCGCTGGGGGAGGCCGGGTTGCTCGGCCTGTTCAAGCCGACGCCGGACAGTCCCCAGGAACTCTCGCGCTGGCAGGTGCCGCAGATGCACTACCCATGCTGGACCGCGCCGGTTCTCGCAAATGGCCGTCTCTACCTGCGGGATGAAGATCACGTGGTCTGCTACGACCTCACGAAGAAACCGTAGAGCACGGCGAAGCAGGTTCTTCGTAAACACGCGCGTGCCCAAGCCGGAGCTTGGGCACGAGAGAGCGTTGTTGGGAGAGGCCGGCTTACGCCTTGCCCCAATGCTTCAGCAGCGTGTCGGCCATGACGGACGGCGTATCGGCCACGGCAATGCCGGCGGCCAGGAGCGCCTCGATCTTGCCTTGGGCGGTACCTTTACCGCCGCTGACGATCGCACCGGCGTGGCCCATGCGACGGCCTGGAGGTGCGGTGGCGCCGGCGATGAATGCGGCGATCGGCTTCTTCACATTGTCCTTGGCCCACGCGGCGGCTTCCTCTTCCTTTTCGCCACCGATCTCGCCGATCATGATGATCGCTTCGGTCTCGGGATCTTCGTTAAACATTTTCAGCACGTCGAGATGGCTGGTGCCATTGACCGGGTCACCGCCGATGCCGACGCAGGTGCTCTGGCCGTAGCCACGCGTGGTGAGCTGCCAGACCGCTTCGTAGGTGAGGGTGCCGCTGCGCGAGACGACGCCGACGTTGCCCTTCTTGTGAATGTAGCCGGGGGCGATGCCGATGCGGCAACCGCCGTGGGATTTTTCGCCGGTGCCTGGTGTGACGAGGCCGGGGCAGTTCGGGCCGATGAGGCGGGTCTTCCTGCCCTGCATGGCGGCCTTCACCTTCACCATGTCGGCGACGGGAATGCCTTCGGTGATGGCGACCGCGAGATCGAGGCCTGCGTCGACGCACTCGAGAATGGCGTCGGCGGCGAAGGGCGGCGGAACGAAGATCGCGCTGACCGTTGCACCGGTCTGCTTGGCGGCTTCACCGACGGTGTCAAAGATCGGGACCTTGTGGCCGTTGTGCTCGAAGGTCTGTCCGCCCTTGCCGGGCGTGACGCCGGCGACGAGCTGCGTGCCGTAGTCGAGTGAAAGCTTGGCGTGGCGGGAGCCGAAGTCGCCGGTGATGCCTTGAACGAGGAGGCGGGTTTGCGGAGTGACGAGAATGGACATGCGGGAAATTTAAGATTTAGGAATTAGGAGTTAGCATTTGGGCCGGTGCGCACGCGGCGTCTCAGTGGTGGCCGGGTTTGCGTTTGTGAATGATCACCGTGTTGCCATCGGGATCCGAGACCATGAGCATGTGGCAGACGGGCGTCTCGAAAGGGCCCATCTTGATCGGGGTGCCGGAGGCCTGAATGGCCGCGACGGCATCGTCGAAGTTTTCGACTTCGAGACCCACGGTGCAGCCGTCCCCGCTGGGCTTCCAGCCATCGTACTTACCGAGGCCGAGCGTGCCGTTGGCGACGTCGTATTCGATCCAGTGACCTTTGTCGCCCATGTCTTGATCCATGGTCGCCTTCAAACCGAGCACGCCTTCATAGAATTTGCGCGCCCGCGCGACATCCGTGATGGGGTAGGTGGAAAAAGCGATCTCGTTGATCTTCATGGGAGGCGTAGGAATCAGGCCGCCTTCTTTACCTCGGCAACGATCTTCTTCGCCGCGTCGGCGAGGTCACTGGCGCCGGTCAGCGAGAGGCCGCTCTCGGCGAGCGTCTTCTTGCCAGCCTCGACGTTGTTGCCCTCGAGGCGCACGACGAGCGGAATCTTGAGTCCGACTTCCTTCGCTGCGGCAACGATGCCGGTGGCGATGACGTTGCAGTCCATGATGCCGCCAAAAATGTTCACCAGGATGCCTTCCACGTGCGGATCGCTGAGGATGATTTTGAAGGCCGCAGTCACCTGGTCCTTCGAGGCTCCGCCGCCGACGTCGAGAAAGTTCGCCGGCTTGCCGCCCGCGTACTGGATGATGTCCATGGTGGCCATGGCGAGGCCCGCGCCGTTCACGAGGCAGGCGATGTTTCCATCGAGCCCGATGTAGTTGAGACTGTATTCGCTGGCGGCGACTTCGCGCGGATCCTCCTCGCTCTTATCGCGCATGGCCACGATCTCGGGCTGGCGATAGAGCGCGTTGTCGTCGAAGGCGAACTTCGCGTCCAGCGCCAGGATCTCGCCCTTGTCGGTCACGACCAGCGGGTTCACCTCGATCTGCGAGCAATCGCGCGCCAGGAAGAGCTTGAACATATTCGTGAAGAGCTTGCCGGCCGCGCCGATTTGCGCACCGCTCAAGCCGAGCGCCTTGGCGATCTTGCGCGTCTGGAAAGCCTGCAGACCGAGCGTCGGGTGAATGGGCTCACTGAAAATTTTCTCCGGCGTGTGCTCGGCAACGGCTTCAATATCCACGCCGCCCTCGGTGCTGGCCACAATGACGGGAGCGCCGCTGGCGCGGTCGAGGAGAATGGCGAAGTAAAGCTCGCGGGCGATCGTGGCGGGCTCGGCGATGAGCACCTTGCTCACCAGCTTGCCTTCGGGACCGGTCTGATTCGTGACGAGCACTTCGCCCAGCATCTTGCCGGCGAGTTCGCGCACTTTCTCGATCGAGTCGGTGATTTTCACACCACCCTGGAAGCCACTCTTGAACGTGCCTTTGCCGCGTCCACCCGCGTGGATCTGGGCTTTCACCACGAATTCCTTCGTGCCGAGTTTTTGCGCCACCGCAGCCGCTTCATCGGGCGTGGAGGCGACGGCACCCTTGGTGGTGGCGACACCGAATTTTTCGAAAAGTTCGCGAGCTTGGTATTCGTGGATGTTCATTAGGCAAAAGATGAGGGCGCAGCGAAATGCCCAATGGAAAATCAGGACATCACCTGCGTGCGCGAAGCGCAGCGTCGAACCTGCCGCAGCCGACCGTGGAATTACAAGCCGTTACCGACGTACTGCGCGGAATAAGTCTCGAATTTCGTCATGGCGCCCAGCGTCGGCGTGGACTGCACGTCGTAGACGTTGTTGCCCACGAGCGATTCGTTCTGGGTGTCCCAGATCATGACGTCCTTCTTGGTGCCCGGGGCGCTGTGCTTGTCCGTGGGCGTTTCCACTGCGATGTAGCGCGGCAGCTTTTTCTTCAGGGCCTTCTTTTCCTCCGCGGTCGGTGGCGCCTGGTCTTTGTCCGCCACCTCGTGGTGCTTGTGCGGCTTGGGCGTCGGCGCGTCTGCTGTCTTACCCGGCTTCGAGGTAGGCTCCTTGGCGGTCTTGGACTGGCGGTAGGCCTTGAGCTGCGCGGCCATGTAGGCGCGTGCGTGGGACTCGGCCAGCTTGCGCTGATATTCGCTCGCCTCGTGGCGGATCATGGTCGTCTGCGTAGTGACGATGCGCTCCATGACATTCATGGAGAATGCCGGAGGCAGGACGACGAGGGTCGTGCACAGGATGGCGATGACCTTCACAGAGCGAGGAGTCGTGATATTCATGGGATTAGGGTGCAGGTTTGTTTCAGGGGGAACCGATCGCTTTTAGCCGGAGGATTGATCCTTACAGGGAGCCAGTGCCGACGTATTCGGCGTTGTAGGTATCGATCTTCGCCGTCGAGCCAGCGGATGGCGTCGATTGCACGTCGTAGACGTTGTTGCCGACAATGGTTTCGTTCTGGGTGTCCCAGATCATGACCGACTTCTTGGCCTTGGAGGGCGCCTGCTCGCTGCGTTCCGTGTCGACGGCAATGTAGCGGTGCTTCTTTTTCAGCGCGGTTTTCTTTTCCGGGGCGAGGTGAGCGTAGTAGACCCGGGCGCGTTGCTCGGCCAGCTTGCGCTGACGCTCCGTGGCCTGGTGCTTGGAAATGACGTAGGCGGTAAAGGCGACCACTGCGCCGGTGGCGGCGCCGATGGCGATCGATTCGCCAGTGCTGGCGCCGGCGGCGCGTGCGATGCCACCAGCGAGGAGGCCGGCGGAAGTGCCGAAGACGGCTGCATTTTCACCGGGCGTCATGTTTTCACATGCGGCGACGAGCAGGGAGATAGAGGTGGCGAGGGCGACTGTTTTAAGCGTTCCGGGTTTCATATCACTGGTTTGATAAAAGTTAGTAAGCCGGTTGCGCGCTGGCAAAGCAAATCTCAGAGTAACAGAGGCAGATTACGTGGGTATACGCACCATGCTCAAATTGGTTTTCGACCGG
>JBGGMZ010000108.1:0-29370 GCA_041287745.1 Chthoniobacter sp.
CGGCACTGCGGGCGAAGGCACGGTGCCGCATGCGCACGACGTCTCGAAGAAAATCGCGCCGTCCATGCTGACCACGGACCTCGCTCTGCGGTTTGACCCGGCCTACGAAAAAATCTCTCGCCGCTTCTTCGAACATCCGGATCAGTTTGCCGACGCCTTTGCCCGCGCTTGGTTCAAGCTCACGCACCGCGACATGGGTCCGCGTTCGCGCTACCTCGGATCGGAAGTGCCGGCGGAAGAGCTGATCTGGCAGGACCCGATTCCGGCGGTGGATCATCCGCTGATCGACGCGCAGGACGTCGCTGCGCTGAAGAGCAAGATCCTCGCCTCCGGCCTTTCCGTCTCGCAGTTGGTTTCCACCGCGTGGGCTTCGGCCTCCACCTTCCGTGGCTCGGACAAGCGTGGTGGCGCCAATGGCGCCCGCGTCCGTCTGGCTCCGCAAAAGGATTGGGCGGTCAACCAGCCCGCGCAGCTCGCTCAGGTGCTGGGCAAGCTGGAATCTATCCAGGCTGACTTCAACAAGTCTGCCACCGTCGGCAAGAAAGTATCGCTCGCCGATCTCATCGTCCTCGCCGGTGGCGCGGGCGTCGAACAGGCGGCGAAGAAAGCAGGCCATGATGTCACGGTTCCTTTTACGCCGGGTCGTGCGGACGCCTCGCAGGAACAAACCGACGTGGAATCCGTCGGCGCGCTCGAACCCTACGCCGATGGCTTCCGGAATTACCTCGGGGGCAAATTCAACATCCCAGCCGAGGCGCTGCTGATCGATAAGGCTCAACTCCTGACCCTCACCGCGCCGGAGCTGACCGTCCTCGTGGGTGGCCTGCGCGTCCTCGGCACGAATGTGAACGGCGAAAAATACGGCGTCTTTACTTCGCGCTCCGAGACGCTGACGAACGACTTCTTTGTCAATCTCCTCGACATGGGTACCGAATGGAAACAGGTCTCGCCCTGCGGCAACGCCTTCGCCGGCTTCGACCGTGCAACCGGCGCCCCAAAGTGGTCCGCCACGCGAGTCGATCTCGTCTTTGGCTCCAACGCCATCCTGCGCGCCGTCGCGGAGGTCTATGGAAGCTCCGACGCGGAGAAGAAGTTCGTGAGCGACTTCGTTGCCGCGTGGACCAAGGTGATGAACCTGGACCGCTTCGACCTGGCGTAATCGCTGAGCTTTACTGCCATTCAATATTCCCCGAGAGGGGATGGTTCGCACTTGGGGCGCCGGTTCATAACCGGCGCCCTTACGCTTATTGCAGATATGGACACAACTGGAACAGGTGGCACTTCCACGGTCCCAGATCGACATAGAGGCCAGCGCCGCGCATCTCGTCTCCGCTGCGATCGTAATTGTCCCCTGACAGCAAATCATGGAGGCGCCATTGCTTGCTTCGCAATTCCTCCCACGGCACATGGATAAGTGCCTGGCTGGCCTCCCGGCGGAAATTGATGACGACGAGATAACGATCATCGCCCTCTACCCAGCACCAGGTGAGAATATGCTGGTAGCTCTGGTTGTCAGGCCACCCGCTGCGCTCGCTGAGGCGCCAAGTTCCTTCCCGAAAGACATCGCGGTGCGTTTCTTTCAACAGACGGGCATAGAAGCTGGCGAGACTCGGATCGATCGGCTCCGCCGGGCGTCGCCCGAGAAAAACCGGTAACCGCACTTTCAGTCCTTCGAATTGCCCCTCGTGCAGCAATCGCGCGCCGGGAAGCGTGAGAATCACCACGGCGGCGGCGCGCTCCTTTTCGGAGGGGAAAGCAACTCCCGCGCGGGGCTCGTCGTGGTTCTCGATGAATCGCACCATTCCTTGCTGATACGAGGAATCCGCGAGCAGATGCTGACGCACGCTCTCGGCGTCCCCGTGTTCCATGCGATCGTAGAGTTTCTTGTCGTAGCAATGATTGAAACCCTGCTGTAGGAGCTCCCACTCGAGATCCCAATAGACTTCGGCGATAAACAGGAATTGCCGCCGCCATGATTTGATCGCCGTGATGACTGACGGCCAGTAATCGCTGGCGGGCGGCGCGCCCGCGCGCGCGCCCCATGTTTTCGCGAAGATGCGGTTCAGCATGAGCATGGCCATGTCGCAACGGATCCCGTCGCACTGCCGGGCGATCTCGTCGATCGTCGCAAGCACTTTCTGTCGCAGCGCAGGGTGAAAGGCGTTGAGCTGCAGCACGTCGGGCCAGGCGGGAAAGTAGGGATCGCGGCCGCAGGCAAATACCTTGTCTCCGATTTTCATGAAAGACGCCGGATCGCGGCGAAAATCTTCCTCATTCCCCTGGATGAAAAACTCGGGATGTTCGCTTACCCAAGGGTGATCTGGGGCCACGTGGTTTGGGACAAAATCGAGGATGAGACGCAGTCCGCGTTCGCCGAGTTCTTCGCGCGCTACGGCGAGCGCCGCGGGGCCGCCGAGATGGTCATCGACGACGTAGCGGCGCACACAGTAGGGCGAGCCGACATTGTCCTGTGCGGTAAAGTCGGGAAGCGCTCGATTGAAATCCGCAAGCAACCCTGAATTGCGCATAGAGATGGCGATGCCGGCGGCGCTACGCTCCCAGACACCCATGAGCCACACGGCATCAAAGCCCGCGGAGGCGATCTGATCCCACTCTACCGGCGGCACAGTGGCGAGAATCACGGTCCGCCGATATTTCCGGCTCAATTCTCCCAGCCAGACCCAGGTGTTGATCTCGTAGATGACGGGGTATTTCGGCCAAGTGCTCATGGTGTCTAGTTGGTGGGCCTTTCAAGGGAGATGGAGGGAAGTTGCTTTGCCCAAGACAAAGACTCGATCATCCGCGCCCAAGCACGCAGAATCCGCCGGATAGAAAAGTCAGACTGATCTGAATGTCGATTCCACCCGCTCCCGTCCAGCATCTCGAGAAGATGCCGATCCGTCTGGTCCCATGGGAGCTGCGACGGTCCTGGGTGTTTCTTTTCCTCGTCGTCATTACGATCCTGCGCTGGCTCTACGCGGGAGCGATCGAGCTTTCTCCAGATGAGGCTTATTACCAGATGTGGTCGCAGCGACTGGATCTCGCTTACATCAGCAAGGGGCCCGGTGTGGCGCTGGCGATCCGCTTCGGCACTGCACTCTTCGGAGTAAACGAGTTTGGTGTGCGCTTCTTGAGCCCGCTGCTGGCGCTCGGTACGAGCTTGCTGGTGTTCTTTCTCGCGCGGCGAATCGAGCGGTCGCGCGCAGATGATGCCGCGGGTGACTCGATCGCAGAGCAGGTGGCGATCTGGACGGTGATCGCGATGCAAGCGATCCCGATCTTGCAAGTCGGCGCGCTCGTCATGACGATCGATCCGCTCTCGATCTTTTTCTGGGCGGCAGGACTCGGGACCTTCTGGCTCGCGCTGGAGCGCAGCCCTCGCTTTAGCATTTATTGGCCGCTCACGGGCCTCTGCATCGGCTTGGGCTTCCTTTCGAAGTACACGAATGCGATGCAGCTTCTTTCGATCGTCCTTCTGCTCGCGACGAATCGAAAGTATCGGGGCCATCTGGCGCGATCTGGATTCTGGTCGTTGTTGTTGGTCTTCGCGCTTTGCGCGTTGCCGCCGGTGCTTTGGAACCAACGCCATGACTGGATCACGGTCGGGCAATTGAAAGTGCGTGGTCATCTGGATCATCCGTTCGGCATTCATCCGTTGGAATGGCTCTCGTTCTTCGGTGCTCAACTGGGCGTGTATTCCCCACTCCTATTTGTGGCGATGCTCATCGCGCTGTGGTGGTCGCGGCACGAAGCGCGCGAGAGCTTTCAGACCCAATTCTTACTCTGGTTCGCCCTGCCGCTGCTGGTAATGTACGCTGTGCTCGCGCTGAACAAGGCCGGGCAGCCAAATTGGACGGCACCGGCATTCGTCAGCCTCGGGATATTGGCCACTGCCTCCTGGTACAAAGCTGCGCGAACGGATCGCAAGAAGGTGATCTTCGCCCTGGGGGCGCTGGTTGTGGGAGCGTTCATGGGCCTCGGTATCACGCGCATGGATATGACATGGAAGCTGACCTCTCCGGGACGGAGCCTTCTTGCGCAATTGCCGCTACCGGATCCATCGCAGCCGAAATGGTTGCGCGATACGCTCTCGGGCTGTCACAAATTCTCTGCGCCGTACCCATACAACTTCGATCCCAGCGCCCGCCTGCACGGATGGAATGCAGTCGCCCGGGCTGTGGATCAATCGCGCCAGGCCTTCGAACAGCAAGCGGGGCAGAAGGTATTTCTGATCGCCAACAGCTACAGCACCGCGGCGGAAATCGCCTTTTACCTGCCGGAAAAGCGCGTGGAATATCCGGGCCATCCACCGGTTTACCTGCCTGAATCCCCGGTCTTCGAAAATCAGTTCGCTTTCTGGCCGCGTTACGATACCACCGGGGACGACCGAAATCCGTTTACCGGTCGCACCGCGCTCTACATCACGGATCGTCCCGAGGAAGAGGCGCCGGCCAGCTTGACGGATAACTTTGCCCAGACGGAACGAATCGCCGTGTACGAGGTGCGGCAAAATGGCGGTCTGCTCCGCACCCTCCGCGTGTTTGTCTGTCGGAATTATCGCGTTCAACCATGAACGTGGCACGCGTGCGCTGGAGCAACGCGGTGACTGGCGTGGTCATCCTTGGGCTCTTGTTGCGCCTTTATCACTATGGGCGCAATCCCTCGATGTGGCACGATGAAGCCGCCACGGTGATGAACGTGCTGACCAAGAGCTTCGCGGGCTTGCTCGGCCCGCTGGATGTTTCCGCAACCGGCCCCACGCTCTTCTTGTGGATTCAAAAAGGCGTCTCATTGGCGCTAGGAGACAGTACTTACGCGCTGCGGTTGGTCTCGTTCGTGGCGAGTTGTGCCGGATTGATGGTGTTCGCGCGGTTTGCTCAACGGCAACTCGCGCCGGTCGCCGCTGTGTGTGCGACGCTGCTGGTCGCATGCTCGGATCGCCTTCTGTGGCATGCCTCGGAGGCGCGGCATTATTCCACCGACTTTCTGTTGGCTGCCGTGTTGCTGGCCCTGCTTGCCTCCACGCGGGAATGGCTTCCCGCCCGGCGCGCGATGCTGTTCACTCTGCTCGCGCCGATCGTTATCTTCGGTTCGTATCCAGGCGTGTTTTTGTGCGGTGGCATCTTCATCGCTCTCCTGCCGGAAATCAGGCGCGACTCTCGTCCGTCGGTGTGGCTTGCGACCGGCCTGCTCGGCGTTGCAATTGTCGCGGCATTCACAGCGTTCTATTTTTTTACCATCCGCGTGCAGCGCAGTGCAGCGATGGATGCGGCTTGGGCTCGCACGTTTCCCGACTGGAATCATGCGTGGACTGTTCCGCTCTGGGCGGTGACCTCGACGGTGGGTGTGGTGGACTACCTTTCCCGCCCGATCGGGGGAATTCTGATTGTTCCGGCGTTCATCGGTGCTGCGAGGTTATGGCGCGACGGCCGTCGTGAACTCATTCTTTTTGCAGCGGTCCCAATGCTTCTCGCGATGCTGGCGGCATTGCCCAAATGCTACCCTTACACCGGCGCCCGGACGATGGTCTTCGCGACGCCAGCGCTGGTCCTGCTCATCGCCGCGGGCTTTGAGCAAATCATCGAGTCAGCAAGTGCCCCGCGGATGCTCGCGCGGTTTGCACTGGTGATCCTCTCGGTTCCGCTCGTGGGGATTTTCGGGTTCTCCATCTACCGGGTCATCGCACCATGGCCACGCGCCGATACCGCGGGAGCGTCGGCTTACGTGCTAGCCAAACGCCAATGGGACGATCCTGTCACCGCCAATCACTGGGAGTACAATTACTATTTTCGAGGATTGGGCGGTTCCTTTTATTCCGATCTTGGTTTGCTCGAAGAAGCGAAGCCCCCCGGCCGGTTTTGGCTGGTGCTGACTTCCGGCGAACCACGCGACCGGCAAGCGATCGTCGACGGGTTGGATACCTGGCAGGTGACCCATCGCCGGGAGTTCGAAAACTCCACGGTGTTTCTGTTGTCGCGAAAGGAACCTTGATTCGTGTAATCCTCGCGCATTCATGCCGAGCCCCGTCAGCATTGTCACCGTTACTTACGATAGCTTTTTCTACATTCGATTGCTTGTGGAGAAGGTCCGGGCATTCATCGGCTCGCGCGAATACGAGATCGTCGTCGTTGACCGCGGTAGCCACGATGGGAGTCGTGAATGGTTGCGGGAGCAACCGGACGTACGGCTGGTCTTGAAGCGGCAGTGGAGCGCCCGACACTCGCATGGCGAGGCCGCGGAGACGGGAGTCTCTGCTGCGAAACACGAGATCATCGTGCTGCTCGACTCCGACGCCCACCCCGTGAATGAGCAATGGCTCACACTCACTGCCGATCGGCTCGACGAGCATTGCCGGCTCGCAGGTGCTCAATTTCATTCGCCCCGCCGCGATAATCCCTACGGCTGGTACATCCATCCGCATTTCATGACTTTCTTTAAATCCGACCTGGGGCAGCACATCGTGTTGCGCAAAACACGAGGCCGCGATACCGACACCGCCGAGGAATCCACGGTGCGATTGCTGGACGCCGGGCTGGGCGTAGCGGGATATCCGATCGAATTTTGCCAACGGTTTTCCGTTGGGCACCCCACGTTTCCCACCGTCTCCGCGGGGGTATTTCATGCGTGGTATTCCACACGATTGACGAAGAACACGGGGGAGGTCTCGCGGGAGACGGATGGGGCCATTTCTCGCGAGAATTATGCCGAACCGCTCCGCAGGCTCATGCGGGAAGCATACAGCCTCGACTACTAAAACCGATTAAAACAGCCGGTATCACTTGTGCTTCTTGAATGACGAGGCCCCTTCCCCCCAAGCTCTACGCATCAAAACGCTCGTCCTCATCCCCACTTACAATGAACGCGATAGCATTGCCGAACTAATCGCGGCCATCCGGGCTCAATTGCCCGAGGCAGATGTGCTGGTGATCGACGACGGTTCGCCTGATGGCACCGGCCCGTTCGTGGGCGACATGGGCACGCGGGATCCGCGGGTGGGTGTGTTGCAGCGGGGTGCCAAGCTCGGCTTGGGAACGGCCTACATCGCGGGATTTCGTCATGCACTGCGCGATGGCTATGATTGCGTCGTCGGCATGGACGCGGATTTTTCTCACGACCCGGCGTGCCTGCCGCACCTTGTCGCTGCTGCCGAACAAAACGACCTTGTCATCGGCTCGCGCTATGTGCCGGGCGGCTCGACGCCGGATTGGAAGATCCATCGCCGCTTCATCAGTCGCTTTGCCAACTGGGTGGCCCGCGCCACTTTGAGGCTGCCGGTACGCGACTGCACGACCGCCTATCGATGCTATCGGCGCGAGACGTTGACGGCACTGGATCTCGATTCCATCGACGTGGTGGGATACAGCTTTCTTATCGAGATTGCGCGGCAGTGTTACTCTGCCGGCTTGCGCATTCAGGAGCTTCCGATCTGCTTTATCGATCGACGGGTGGGCAAATCGAAGATGTCCGGGGCAATCATCGTGGAGGCGCTGGGCTACATCCTGCGTCATGCGGGACGCAATGGCCGGCGGCGGTGAAACTGAGCACGAGCGGGAGGACTGACCGTCATGCTATTTCATTCTTTTGCGTTCTTTTTGTTCTTTTTAGTCACCTTTGCTGGCTATTGGGCGCTGAAGGATCCCCGCCAACGCAAGGGCTGGCTCGTCATCGCGAGTTGTGTGTTTTATGGGACATGGAATCCCTGGCTCGTCTTCCTGATCCTCTTCACGGCGGCGGTCGACTACCTCGTCGCCCTGCGGCTGATGACCACCGAGTCGCCTTCGACCCGCCGCGCGCTCCTCGCTCTCAGCATCTCCATCAGCTTGACATTGCTCGTGTTCTTTAAATACGCGCGTTTTCTCGCCTCCAGCACCATCTTCGGCCTAAACCTCTTCGGCGCTCACCTCCCGTCGCCCACTTGGGAGATCGTCCTGCCGCTGGGCATTTCCTTCTACACCTTCGAGACCATCAGCTACGTGGTCGATGTCTATCGCCGCCGCGTCGCGGCCGCGACGAACATCCTCGACTACGCCCTCTACATCCTTTTCTTTCCGCACCTCATCGCCGGCCCGATCATTCGCCCTTCTTTCTTTCTGCCGCAGACGCAGACTGCGAAGCATTTTGATTGGGCTCGATTGCAGTTGGGCGCACAATATTTCCTCCGCGGGCTCTTTAAAAAGGCCGTGCTCGCCGATCATCTCGCCGCCATCGTCGACCCGGTTTTCGCCGCCCCGGCGACCTACTCCACGAGCATGATCTGGCTCGCTGTCCCATGCTACGCCGTGCAGGTCTACTGCGATTTCTCCGGCTACTCCGACATGGCCGTGGGCGCCGCACACGCCTTCGGTTACAAGCTGCCGATCAATTTCAACCTGCCCTACTTTTCCGAGAGCGTGGGCGAGTTCTGGCGGCGCTGGCACATCACCCTCTCCACGTGGCTCCGCGATTACGTTTACATCCCTCTCGGAGGAAGCCGCGGCAGCAGCGCACGGACCTACGGCAATCTCATCCTCACCCTCGTCATCTGCGGTCTTTGGCACGGCGCCGCGTGGAACTTCGTCGTCTTCGGTCTTTACCACGGCGTCATCCTCTCGCTGGAGCGCGCCCTCCCGCTGCCCGCCGTGCTGGCCCGCCGGAGTCTCCTCCCACTGCGGATCGCCTGGACGTTTCTCCTGCTCTGCGCGGGACTCGTCATTTTCCGGGCGCATGCACTCTCCGACGCCTGGCTGATGTGGCGGAGAGCCGTGAGCACCAGCGAAGGCCAGCACCTGCCGCAGGAACTCGTCGCACTCGGCCTCGTGGCGCTGGCGCTGGTATTCGCCGGTCATCTCTTCGGCCACTTTGGCGACGCCAAGCGCTGGCTCGAGCGCATCCCTCCAGCGGCCATGGGCTTTGGAATGGCCGGAGTATTCCTGCTCATCATGTTCCTGATGCCGCAGGACAGCGCCCCATTCACCTATTTTCAATTCTAGCGAAGCAATGCCGCGCAACTTCCATCCACGCGCCGCCCGGCGATGCATTCTCACGGCTGCTGTCGTGTTTGTCATCGCCACGCTTTTGGGGAATGTGCTCGTGGATCACTGCCCGCTCAGTGCCCGCTTTCCGGAAGCCGATCTCGCTCTCAAGGCATGGCGGGCCCACATCTCCGCCCCCGGGATCGTCTTTCTCGGCAGCTCGCGCACCGGCTATTCAGCGAGCGTCGAAATCATCGGGCCGAAAGTCCGCCAGATCTCCGGCGATGCCGCAGTGGAGGTTTTCAGCGCGGCAATTCCGGTCGGCGATCCGCTGACCATGAACTTCATGGGGTCACACCTGTTCGCCGACGGACGTCGGTCGAAAATTGCGGTCGTCGAGATCACGCCAGACAGCGTGTCGCGGCGCAATCGGTTCCTCGATTTCGCGGTGACGCGGCAATTCACCTTTCGCGATATCGTGGAAAATCGCGGCGATATCTGCCACTCCACGAACAAGACACTCTCCCGCGTGCTCTCCTCGCGGCTCACCCCTTTCTACACGCATCGCCTCGCCCTGCAGGCCTGGGCACGGGAAAAGTGGAGCGGCTCCGAGCATGTCATCCCCAGCGGCGATACCGGAAATTACTATTACGACGGTATCTGGGGGCAGAGTTCGATTCCGCAGGAACTCCCCGGACCTCCACCGATGATGCGCATCGAGGAGGATCTCCCGCGGGTGCGCAAGCAACTCGCCGACTACGAAATCCCCGGCCGCACTTCCGCTGCGCTGGAGGATCTGGTGGCGCGTTGTCACCGCGACGGTATCAAGGTCATTCTGTTGGAAACGCCGATGCACTCGGCGCTCCGCGCGCTCTTCGTGCCGTCGGTGAGCCAGCCGTACGGCCAGTTCGTCAGACATCTTCAGGATGCCTACGGCTGTCAGTTCGTGGATTTTTCGGACCGCCTTTCGGACTCCATGTTCTTCGACGGAGTCCACACGAATGGGGATGGCCGGGCGTATTTTAGTGCGCTGTTCGCCGAGGAAGTCCTCGGGCCCGTATGGCGCGCGGAGATTGGCTCCCGCCATGAGTGAAACCGATCGTCGGCTGCCCTGGATCATCGCGCTGGCCGCGATAGCCATTGCCCTGCTGAGCGCACGCCCTTTCGCAGGAAGTTGGAATGATGGGAGCCGTCTCGCTGCCGTGGAATCGCTGGTCGACTACCGGACGTGGGCGATAGACCAGTCGATCTTTGTCCAGGTGCCCGCGCCCACCCCGCACGGTGCGCCTTACTCCACTTCCGATCCGACGCTCCTCCACGATGGCACTCAGGACAAAATGTGGATCGGCGGCCATTTCTACTCCGACAAATCGCCGGTCCCCGCCTTGTTCATGGCCGCGACTTATCAGGTCGTGCAGTCGATGACTGGCTTGGTGGCGAGAGAGCGGCCGGGCTGGTTTTGCTATTGGCTGACATTTCTCTCCAGCGGCGTGGCCTATGTCATCGCGGTCTGCTGCGCCGATCGCCTGGCGGTGATCGCTCAGCTCCGCCGCCGAACGCGCCTTTTGCTGACGGCGAGCTTTGCGCTGGGGACGATTGCGCTGCCCTACACCCGGCAGGTGAACAATCACATCCTGCTGCTGGCAGTGACCAGCGGACTGATGCTCCTCTTCGCGCGAGAGGGAAAACTATTCCTGCCCCGCCTGCTGGCGATCGGCTCGCTCATCGGCGTGGGCTACACCATCGATCTCGGCATCGGCCCGGTGCTGGTGGTTTGCACGGTAGCATTTATCGCCGGGAAGACGCGTGACCTGCTCGGGCCGGTCGCCGTGTTGGCCGCCGCCTTTCCCTGGTTTGTGCTCCATCACGCGCTCAACTACTCGGTTGGCGGCACTTTCCTGCCGGCCAATGCCCACGCCGCCTATTTCGAGTGGCCGGGCTCGCCGTTCGACTCCACGAATCTTACTGGCGGATGGGCTCACGCGAGTGCGGGCAAATTCATCGGCTACGCACTCGACCTCGCCGCGGGCAGGCGTGGATTTCTCACCTACAACCTCGCGCTCTTTCTCACCCTTCCCGGCCTCGCCGTGTTGCTTCGGTCGCGCGTCCCGGAAAGGGCACAGCTTCTTTTCGCCGCCGGCTTCAGTGTGGCCTGCTGGCTTCTTTATTCGGCCACTTCCACGAATCACGCCGGCCTTTGCTGCTCCGTTCGCTGGTTTGTCCCCCTGCTGGCGCCGGGGTTCTATATCCTCGCGCTGACCTTGCGCGAAAGACCTGAGTGCGAGACGGACCTGCCAATCCTCACGGCGGGCAGCGTCCTCATGTGCACCGTCTCGTGGTGGCAGGGGCCGTGGATGGGCCGCATGGCGCCCGGCTTTTGGCCCATCTTGATCGGCACGCTGGTGGCGTGGGGCGCGTATCACCTGGCGCGATCGAGGGCAGAGCAGTTTAAATAGAACCTGTGGTCGTTCGCCGGTCGCTGTAGTCGCCCCGCTCTGTCGGGGCGTGAGCGCCAGCGAATCTTGATCATTCAGGTTTTCGATGTTCACCGTCCTCCACACGGCGGCAGAGCGCCGTGACTACAGTGCCTTCGCTGCGACTACAGTTTTGCTTAAACTGCTATAATTTCTGTTGTCCATCCGGGACATGGTCTGTCTCGACGCGCATCACTTAGCGGAATTCGTGAATACTACCTGACGTCGCGGAAGTCGTAGATCAGGAACGTGGAGGTCCGATCCGCGACGGGGCGCGAACGAAAAAAGGCCACCATGTCACTCGCGGAAGGAGAGCTGCTCGCATACGTGCCGAAGAGGAATGTGGGGCTGACGGCGATGACCTTGCCTTGCACGGAGTCCGCGAAATCCTCCGGGGCGATTTGATGGAGTGGAAGTTCGCGGAGCGGCTCATCGTGGACCGTGGGATCGGTGCCGAAATACCAGACATCCACGGTGGCGACAGCGTGCCGCTCCCGCCAGGTGCGGAGATCGGTGAGCCCTTGTCCCCAGTCGTAGTTCGAGTCGCTCAACCATCGATAGCCGTCACGCGGGCCGCCCCAGGCGGCATTCGTGTAGCGAATGCCATCCGGCCACGCGCTCCACGCCGACCATCCGCTCACGATGAAGACGACCGCCAGCCACGCACTGCAGGCCTGCCGTTGCCAGCCGGTCCGTTCCCGCCAGGCCGTCACCGCTGCGGCGCTCAATCCCACACAGGCCAGGGCGACGAGGGGAAACATGAAACGCACCCCGATCTGCACCCGGCAGGTCACGCTGTAAGCGAGCAGCACCGCCGCGGCGAGACACGCCCAGTTGCGCAATGCGCGCGGCCGGAAAAGCGCGATCACCACCGGCATCGTGAGCAGTGCGAGGCTGAGTTTGATCGTGAGCGCGACGGGAAAGTAAAACCAGACTGCGCGGCGATGCGCCTGGCCGAGGAGGTAGGTGCCGTGTCCGCGGAAGTTGTGTTTGATCTGCTGGGCGAGCCCTTCGCCGGCGTTGGTGAAGATCTTCAGGTGGGTCGAGATCCACAGCATGGTGTCGTGCAGTGCTCCGGCCGGAAGCGTCTGGGCCCACTCCACAAACGTGCGCTCCGTGGTCCAGTCGCTGCCGCAGTAGAGGAAGGTGAAGGCCAGTCCTCCCGCGCCGATTTTCCACAGGTCATTCCAGACGAGGCGCGCGCGTGCGCGCCAGACATTCACATCGCCGGCGAAGATCCCGTCGCGCCACGCGCGCTCCGCTTCGATCACGAGCAGGAAGAGCGGCCCAAAGACCATGGCGGATGCCTTGGCGAGGATTGCCACTCCGTAGAGCACCGCGGGCAGTGCCACCCGGCGCGGCCAGCGGCTGCCGCGGCCGGCGGAAAACTCGAAAGCCAGCGCGAGCAAGCAGGCCGTGACCGCGATATCCGTGGTGGCCAGTGCCGCGTGCCCGAGCAGGACCGGCTGGCAGGCGAGCAGCAGCACAGCGAGACGACCCGCCCAGTGCCCACCCAGCGCCCGCCCGGTGCGCAGGGCGTAGATGAGCAGCAGCCACCAAAAAACGAGATTGCCCGCGCGCGCCACCGAGAGGGCCATGGTGAAATCCATCGGGCCGCCGTGCCACCGCTCCCAGAGGTGAATGGGCAGCGTCTCCACATCCACCGGCAGCGGCATCGTCCCCAGCTTGAGGAGTTGCTTGTAGCTGCCCGTGCGCCAGTGATCGAGCCCGCAGCGGAGATAGGTCGGTTCGTCGAAGGTGGCCGAGAGGTGGTGCGCCGCCGTGAGACACCAGAGCGTGGACACCGCGCCCACCACCAGCAGCCACGCCCAGTCGGCCAGGGCATCGCGGCGGTTCATATTTCGGTCCTTGTCATCGTGGGCGCAGTGAGGAATCTCGGAGCTTATGCCGGTCCGTTGGGACAATATCAAACTTCAAGCCCGTCTCCGCGCCATCGTCCTGGCAATCGCAGTGGCTCTCGTGGCCGGGCATTGGGTGGCCACCATGCTGAAGCCGAGGGGCGATTTTTCGCGGCACTGGGAGTTTGGCCGGCGCTTTGTCGCCGACGAGTTTCTCTATGCCGATGGTCTCGATGTCCCGTATCCGCCCTTCTTCGCCGTAGCCTACGCGCCGCTCTCTCTCCTGCCGTTGCGCGTGGCCAAGCCGGTGTTCTTTCTCGTGGGGTTTGCTGCGCTCGCCGGCCTCCTGTGGATCCTGAATGCGCTCACGCGAAAAGCGCTGCCCTTGTCGCGCGAGCGCCTCTTCTGGGTGGGCGCTGCGACGCTGCTGGTGGCGAGTCGCTTCGTCTCGCGCGACTTCGCGGATGGTGGCCAGAACCTCGTGCTGCTCGGCCTCACTTGGCTGGCGATCTATCTGTGGAAAATCGGGAGGAACATTTCCGCTGGAGCGAGCCTCGGTCTGGCCATCGCGCTGAAATGTACGCCCGGGCTCTTCGTTGCGTATTTTGCATGGAAGCGGCAGTGGCGCTTTGCCGCCGCCTCCCTGCTTTTCGCCGCCGCCTTCACGCTCGCACCGGCCCTGCGGCAATCCACCTATGCCCTGCACATGCAGACGTGGTTCGACGCGGTCTATCAGGGCGTGAACCAGCCCGATCCTTCCGTGGGCGTGCTCGGTCCGGAAGAGTTGCAGAACAAATCGCTGCGCCCGGCGCTGGCCCGTTACCTCATGCACCTCGCGCCCGACGCGCCGGGACGGGTCGACAGTGCGGGCTACATCGAGTTCCTCGATCTCCAGCCGCGCGCCGCAGGCACGATCATCAAGGTGGTGATGCTGGTTCTACTGGGCTGGATCGTGTGGATGCTGCGTCGCCCCCTCACGGGTCGCGACGACCCGATGCTGGTCTGGGAGTGCGCGACGATTTCACTTTTGATGCTTCTCTATTCGCCCATCACCTGGGGGCAGCATTGCGTGGCGGTGATTCCCGCGCTCTATCTTCTTTTCCGCACCATTGCCGTCGGCCACGCACTGCCGCGCTGGATGTACTGGACGCTGGGCGGCGTCGCCTTTGTGGTGCTCTTTGCCAATCGCTCCATCGTCGGCCGCGATCTGTCGCTGCTGCTGGAGAGCTATCATCTCGTCACTTTCTGCCTCATCGCGTTGCTGGTCGTGGTCCTGGGTTGCCAAAGGCGGGCTCATGAGTGACCCGCTCATTGCCGATTTACGGACTTCGGCGCGCTGGAACCGGTTGGTTTTCGGTGCGGTGTTGGCTGCTACGCTGGCTCTCGCCGTTCTCCACTACTGGCAGTTTTGGCAGGCCTCGCGGCCGCGCTGGAACGGGCTGACGCACGACCGCAACGGCCACTACGAATTTGCCCAGCACATGGCGCTCGCGCTGCGCGAGGCGGATCTCCATACCTTTTTCTCCACGCTGGAAAAGGCCAAGGTCTGGCCGCCCGTGCATGGATTGCTCGCCGCCCTCGTCCTCGCTGTCGGTGGGCTCGATTACCGCCTCGCGGTGCTGCCGAGCCTCGGCGGATGGATCATGACCGTGGCGTTTGGCTTTCTCGTCGCGCGCCGAATCAGCAGTGGGTGTGGCAATGCGGCCGGAATCATCGCCGCCGCCATGATTCTCGCCAGCCCGGCGCATCGCATCTACGGCACGGACATCATGCTGGAGAGCCTGGGCGCGGGGCTGACGATGCTGACGCTCTATCTCTCCGTCGTCGCGCGGCAAGAGCACTCGACGGTCGCGTGGCGGCGCATGGCCATCGTGCTGACGGTGCTCTTCTTCGAGAAATACAACTATTGGCTGCTGGTCGTGGCGGCTCTCGGCATCGCGGAGATTCTGCAATGGCGCAAAGCGGAGTGGATCGCATTCACCGGCTTTTTCCGGCGCGCGGGGTGGCAGCCATGGTGGCGCGGCCCGCTCCGGCAATCCCTCAATGGGATCTTCATCCTGGTGGCGGCGACCGCCGCTGCGGTGTTTCTCGTCAAGCCGGCGCCCCTCCAACTCGGCTCGCACGCCGTTTCCCTCTATCCTCCGAACAACCTGGTCACGCTGGCCTACGCCATCCTCTTCCTCCGCCTGATGCCGGAGTGGAAGCGCATCCAAGCCGGGCCTGCTCTACGCCAGATTCTGAATTGGCACTGCCTCCCGCTGGCCGTTTCGTTTCTGCTGCCGCGGCGGCTCAGTGCTTTTGTATGGTACGTCGGTCCGCTCAATCGGGGAGAGCAGGAAAAGCATACGCTCCGCGAAGGCCTCGATTTTTACTATCAGGCGCTCGTGACGGATTACCACGTCGCCGCGTGGAGCGTGGTCTTCACCGCGCTGCTTTTCCTTCTCGCGCTGCTCACCTTCCGTCGCTGGCGCGCGGGTGGGCTGGCGGTGCTGTGGCTGGCCCTCCTCTCTGCGGCTTCCGTCGTCGCACACCCGAACCAGAAGAGCCGCTTCCTCCACTCGTGGCTGCCGGCTGCCTGGGTCGCAGGGGCGGCTGGGCTGGCCACCTGCATCGATCGTGCAGGGCGATCCCGCCGTCCCCTGGCGGTTCTGGCCAGCGCAGCGGTCACGCTCGGGCATGCGCCGGGAATGCTCGAGCGAGGTCACGCTTCCGAGACCGGCTGTGGCGGCGAGACCACCAGCTTGCTCGACATTCCCGACGCGTACCTGCCTTCGCTGGCCGGTCTGCACCGCGTGGCCGTTTTCTCCACCGTGCCTTGCGATCAATTTGTGATCTGGACGCATCGCGAGCGCTACCGCCGGAAGGATGCGATCGAGCTGCCCGTGCGAGGGCACGCGTGGTCCCCCGAAATCGCGCCGATGACCAGCGCCGATGCCGTGCTTTTCATCGACATCGCCGATGATCCCTTGCGGACGCTCCCGCCGGAGAGTGATGCCTCCGCGAAATTCGGCAAACGCATGGGCGAGCAGGAGGAGTTCCATTTGCAACAGCAATGGCGACTGCCGGAACACGGGTGCACCGTTTCGCTGTGGACTCGAGTGTCCGCATCTGCGGTCGCGCGCGACTAGAGCTGCTTCGATTTGGGTTGTCGTACGAATCTAGCGATAGCGCCGAAAAATAAGCTCCGTCATCCTGAGCGAAGCGGGGAATCATGGGCGGAGCCGAAGGACCTCTGACTTCTGCGGGTTCTCGCGCGGAGCCGACACCCGGTCCGGACAACAGGCGCTCTCATCGGATGCACGTCTGACGCCGGAAGACATGTTGCTTCAGGATGCACGCGTGGCTCCGCGCGAAAACCCACGGAGATTGGAGGTTTGCCCCACAGCTTCTTCGGAAGTCGTTTGCCCTCGGCACCGACGGAGCGGTGCCCTCCAACGCAAGCTGCTATCCGGAAACTATTTTTGGCAGATGCTCTAACTAACCCGAAACCGATCTAAATCCCGAGGAGTGTTGGGAAGGGCCGTCTCCCCTTCCTGCTCTGATGGCGGCCCGATAATCTCACGCGGTGCTTCCCTCGCGGCTCCACTTGTGTTTGAAAGCACCCCAAGCTCAGGTTCTTTCCATCACCCCCCCTTTCATGTCGTTACCGTTACGCAATGTCCTGCTGAGCCATTTGCTCAACGTCGTGGAGCAGACGCCGTTCGAGGCCGAGCCTTGGGAACATGTGTGTCTTTCGCCGGTCTTCCCGAGCGATCTCTATCCGGAGGTGATTCGCCATCTGCCCGAGACCCGCTACTACGGCGAACTCAAGCATAGCGATGCACGCCTGCCCTCCGGCGAGAGTGCGCGGCGCAAGCTGGAGCTGCGTCCGGCGCCCCTGCGGCAACTTCCGCAAGCGGCGCGCACATTCTGGACGGAGGTCGCGGCGGCCCTGCATTCTGCGGAATTACAGCAGGCCTTCAGCTCGCGGTTCAGCGCTATGCTTCGGCAACGGTTCGACATGCCGATCCCGGAGATGCCCTTGCGGCCGGTGGCGATGCTGCTGCGCGACCTCGGCGGGTACAAGATTTCCATCCACTCGGACTCGTTGCGCAAGGCGATCACCACCCAGTACTATCTGCCCGCGGATGAATCGCAGGTGCACCTCGGGACCGTGCTGCACACGAAGGAGGGCGCGAGTGGCAACTTCGAGAAGATCAAGTCCCTCCCGTTTCTGCCGAATACGGGCTACGCCTTTCCCGTGGCGGCCGATAGCTGGCACAGCGTGGAGCAGATGCGGGACACCGACGGCGAGCGCAATAGCCTGATGCTGATCTACTATGTGCGGCAGGGCGCGCTGGGGGAGGCATTCCTCGGCCTCAAGCGCTTCCTGCAGGATGCGCGCTACGCGCTGCCGGTCTGACGCTTGGAGCAAAGTCTCAAGTCTTCCTCGACCATCTCACGCACGAGCTCCTCGAACGTGTGCTCGTGATTCCACCCGAGCTTTTCCTTCGCCAGGCTGGCATCGCCGACCAGGAGCTCCGTCTCGCCGGGGCGCAGGAAGGCGGGGTCGACTTTCACATACTCCCGGTAGTCGAGCCCGACGTAGCCGAAGGCCATCTCGGCGAAATCGCGCACGGAATGGGTCTGGCCGGTGGCGATGACGTAATCGCCGGGTTGCTCCTGCTGCAGCATCGTCCACATGGCGCGGACATAATCGCGTGCGTGCCCCCAGTCGCGGCGCGCGTCGAGGTTGCCGAGCTTCAATTCCTTCGCGAGGCCGAGCTTGATGCGCGCGGCGTGGGAGGTGATTTTGCGGGTGACGAATTCGAATCCGCGGCGCGGTGACTCGTGGTTGAAGAGGATGCCGGAGGAGGTGTGGAGATGGTAGCTCTCGCGGTAATTGCGGGTGAGCTCGTAGCCGGCGAGCTTGGAGATGCCGTAGGCGGAGCGGGGATGAAAGGGGGTGTTTTCGTTTTGCGGGACCTGCTGGGCCCGGCCGAACATTTCGCTGGTCGCGGCGAAATAAAAGCGGCTCTCGGGCACGGCTTCCTTGAACGCGGCGAGGATGAAGTGCGTGCCGTTGATGTTCGTGTTCAGCGTGGAGAATTCGTCGTCGAACGTGTGCCCGACGAAGCTCATGGCCGCGAGGTGATAGATCTCGTCGGGCTTCACCTTCTGGATTGCGCGGAAGATGCTGGGGTAGCTCTCCACGGAGGCCGGGTGCAACTCGATGCGATCGAGCAGACCGCGCACGCGATTCATGCGGTGCTCGGGATCTTCCATCTGAATGCGGCGCGCGATGCCGTGGACGGCGTAGCCTTTTTCCAGCAGGAGCTCTGCGAGATAGGAACCATCCTGGCCGGTGATGCCGGTAATGAGCGCCGTTTTTTGTTTCATCGAGGAGTGTTCGGCGCGGGGAAGCTCATTTTGAACGGAAGCGGGCACTATATTTTCGGATGTAACACTGGCAATGGCATTCGTCCGCGGGGCCGCTATTAGGCGAGGGCTTGCAGATGGTGGGAGAAGCGATTCGCGAGCAACTCCGCATCGCCCTGGGTAAAAGCGGTGGTGCGGTAGGTGACTTCCGCCACGAGGCGATCTGCGCGGCTGGTGAGCAGAAAGACGAGAGGGGCGATGGGGCCAGTGGGACCAACCCGGCGGTAATCCCGCAACGCGGGAGGCGCCTGATCGATCCAGCTCCCGATGAGGTTGACATTCGAGAGGCCGCAGAAGTTCGGCATGCTGCGTTGGAAGAGGGTGGCTTTGCCTCGCGTGCTGCGGGTGCGATCCCACCAAAAGCGCGCGAGAGGGAGGGCGGCGACGGTCGTCCTCAGGCTTTTCTTCGACTGCCTGGTGCGTGCGGTGATGCTCTGGAGCAATCCGTCCGCGGACACATCCTCCTGGCGGTCGACGACCGTGGTGTAGTAGCTCAGCAAACAGCCGAACGTATTTTCGGAGCATCCAAGCGTGCCTCGCAGATCGGCCACGGTGGCGATGCCGACGGCGGTGCGATGTCCGTGCATCTGGCGCCGGCTAAACTCGCCGCACGCCTGAGCGCAAGCTGCGAGGAAGAAATCGTGCACGGTGGCAGCGCGTTCTTTGGCGCGCTGCTGGATGATTTGGATCAAACCATCCGGCAAGCGATGCTGAAAGGTGCTCACGGCGAAATCCTGCGGATCGCCCAGCGAGACTCGGAACGCGCGACGATGCTCGGCGATCTGGCGGATAAGGGTCGGCAGGGCTGAGAGTAGGCTTCCGCTATCGACGGCACCGGCGAACCGGAGCGGCGGCAGGGTATCTGCGCTGCCCGGGGAGTGATAGCGGAGGAAAAACCGGTGCATCAACTGGCGGCAGGAATGGTCGTCCGCAAGCCAGTGATCGAGAACGATGCCGAACCAATGCGTGTCGTCCGGCTCCCCGATGACGAAGAAACGCAACGGTGCCTCGCCGCGCGGGAATGGCCGATTGAGCTCGGTGGCGAGGTGGGTGTCGAGGTCGCTCGACGGCGCTTCGATGACCGCCGGGATAGTCGACGAAAAGCAAACGTCATCGCCTTCGAATTGCGGCGCGCCAAGGTGCAGCTCTGCCAGAGTTTGAGTCGCGACCTCACGCCACCGATCAGCACGGGCGGGGCCAGCGCCGCGCATGGCGTGGATGAAATTATAGGGTGCCAGCTCCGCAAAACGCCGCATGAGTGCCTGCATGGCGTTGAGGCGGTAGGAAGGGGCGTCCACCGGGCTAGCCTCGCTGTTTGTGTTGGCGGACTTCTTCGTACAATTCGAGGAAGCGTGTGGTCTGCTGCTCAAACGAATTTTCCAGGGCCAATTCGCGAGCGGCGATGCCAAGCTGCTGACGCAGCTGCGCATCCAGGAGTTTTGTCATCAGCACGGCCAGTCCTGACACGTCATCGGACTTGGCCAAAATCAATCCGTCTTTCCCGTCCGTCATGAGTTCCGAGGCGCCATTGTAGCGCGTGGTGATGACCGGTAGAGCGCAGGCCCACGCTTCCAGGACGACGAGGCTGCATGGGTCGTACCAGGTCGGGTGGACAAAGACATCGGCCGCGGCATAGTACGGGCGCGGGTCTTCCAAGGCATCGCGGAAGATGACCTGACCGGCGATGCCGAGTTTCTCCGCGAGTTGGATGAAAGGCTTCGGTCGCTTGCCCCCTGCGATGAGGACACGAATGGGATGCCCGGCTTGAATCAACCGAGCCGCGGCCTGGAGCAGGGCGGTGGCGTTTTTCAAAAGGAGATTGTGCGCCAGCATCACGTAGAGCACTTCGTCTTTGATCCCGAGGTCCTGCCGCGCGGCGGCGCGGTGGGTCTCGCGATGGGCCGGGGAAAACTCTTCGAGGTCCACGCCGTTGTAGATCAGCCGCAGGCGTTCTTCCGGAACTCCATGCAACGTTTCGAAATGGTTTTGAACCATCTTCGATACGCTGACGATGGTGGCGCCGGCCACTGCGAGCTGGCGTCGCTCGATCTCTGTCATTTCGCGGTAGCGCCGCTCGCGCCAGAAGCGGATCTGTCGCCAGCGGGGAATGCGCATGAGATTGTGCTCCCAGAGGGCGACCGTGGACCCGCCGTGCGGATGAAAAATATCGGCATACCAGCCGCATCCCATGTCGTGAATGATATCGAGCGCGAGCGTGCGCAAATGGCGCTCCAGCACTCCGGCGCGGTCGAGGCGCGAGCGCGGCATCTCCAGCCGGTGCAGGACCAGCCCGCTCTGCGCGGCGGCAGGATTTGCCTCGAAGGAAATGACATGGGTTTCGTGGCCGCGCGCGAGGAGTTGTTGCGCGAATTGCCAGGTCCAATGCTCGAGGCCGCCCATTTGCGGATCGAATTTTTCGAGAACCAGGCCGATTTTCACGCGCCGCTCCTACGAGGTGAACGGGAAATTGGAAAGCAGAAGATGTCTCGCGATGGAGGCATCGGAGGCCGCAGGTCGCTCATGATTCCTTGATCCATAGGGTGAGTTGGACGTGCTTTCCGGTGGCGAGATTGATGCCCTCGGAAGTCAGCTTCTTCCAAGCAGGTTGGGGCTCCATCGCTGCAGCGACGGCGCTGGGCAGGAGGCAACAGTGCGGGCCCGGCTCTTCCATAAAGGCGACGGCTTCGTCTCGGGACACCGGCGTAATCCAGCCGCGGATGTGGCCGCGGAAATACCAGACGACATCGGGCTCCTGGAATTCCACGGTGGCGAATCGGGTTTCGGGTTTAAGCCACGGCGCCGCTTCCCGCGCGAGTCGGGCGACGGGAAAGAAACGGGCGCTCAACAGGGGGATGGCGATGGAGAAGATTGCCGCCAGCGTGGCCATGGTGGCGGCCCACTTGGGCGGGAAGCGCGTTTCGCCCAGCCATCCAGCCAGGAGGATGCTGAGGAGGGGAAAGGCGGGCAGCACGTAGTGCGGCAGCTTGGTGCTCAAGAGGGTGAAGATCAGGAAGGTCAGCACAATCCCGCCGATGAGATAGAGCTCGCGGGGCTGGCGGTTCACCGGATTCCTGAAGTGCGCGACCATGCGTGGTAGAAAGAACGACCATGGAAAGAAGCTGGCGAAGATGGTGACGAAATAGAAAGGGAGAAGAGCGAGGTAACCGGGAAGGCCATTTGCGCCGTGAGTTTCCAGCGCGACAAAGGAGCGCTCGATGACGTGGTGACCAATGCCGATACGGAAGTATTCCCCGTGCGTCTGGCGCAATGCTGGGATACCCCAGAGCGCGACGAGTATGAGCATCAGCGGGATTCCGAGATGGAATTTCGCGACGCGATTCACACCCGATTTTCGCGTCCACGCGAAAAAGATCAGGACGGTTCCGATCGGGAGCCATGCCACGGGGCCTTTGGCGAGGAAGCCGAGAGCGAGAGAGAGGTAGAATATTCCCCACCAGATGCGACGCGATTTAGGCGCCTCGCTGGTGCAGATCTCCCAGCCCGCCCACGAAGCCAGCGCCACGAACAGCACCATGCACATGTCGGCCACCGCGGCTTTGCTCTGCACGATTACCTGTAAGGAAAGCGTGAACAAGAGCGCGGCATGCAGACCGGTGCGGCGTCCATAAAGCCGGCTGCCGAAGCCGAAGACCACCAGCGCGGTGAGGGCCGAGGCGAGGGCGGAGGGAAGGCGGGCGGCGAACTCATTTTCCCCGAGCACGCGATAGCAGGCGCTCTGGCACCAGTAGATCAGCGGTGGTTTGTCAAGGCGGAGCTGGCCGTTGAAAGTAGGCACGACATAGTCGCCGAGCTCGCGCATTTCCCGGGAGGCTTCGGCGAAGCGCGGCTCGTCGCGATTGATGAGCGGCAGCGCCCACGTTCCGATCACGTGCAGGACGAGGCAGAAGAAAACGAGGGCGAGGGGAGCGGCGGCGGAATCGAGAAAGCGTCGCGGCATGTTTGCCGGGAGGGTATGCGACGGAATCACCTCGACGCAATTGACATCGGAGGCAAAGACTCCCGCGATGCCGACCAGCACCATCGCCCCACCGAGCTTGCCCGTGCTGAAGTTCTCCTTGCTGGCGGCGCTGTGCATCGGCGTCGCTTTCTTTTTCGATGCTCCACTGGAGGCCTGGCTCGTCGCGCATCGTGATCCGACATGGGAAGCAGTATCGAAGGCAGTCAGCCGCTACGGCGCCTGGCATTGGCTCATGGGTGCGGCTGCCGTGGGGCTTGCCGTGAGTTGGTGGTGTGGTCGCCGCGACTGGGTGCGCATCCTCGCTGTGATGATGATCACGGCCTCGATCGCCGGCCTGTGCGCCGATTGCGGGCGAGGCCTGACCGGTCGCACCCGGCCCAACGCTCCCGCGCCGCAAGGCTGGTATGGCGTGCGACACGAAGGGAAATGGCTCGTCGGCCAGCACGCCTTCAACTCCTTTCCCTCGGGCCACACCTCGGCCGCCGTGGCCTTCGCCACGGCGCTCTGGCTGGTGCGGCGCAAACAGGGCGGATTCCTCCTGCTCGGCGCAGCCGCGATCGCCGCCTCGCGATTGTTTCTCCGCGACCATCACCTCTCGGACGTCGTCGCCGGAACCTTCCTCGGTGCAGGAACCGCGATGTGGATTCGATATTACATCCTGACGCGACCAGTCAGCGCGCTCCGCTAAATCAGCGTCAATTTCTCCTCGACCTTGGTCGCGTTGTTCACGTCCCGAATCTGCAGAGTCACCGTGCGTGGCGACGCGTCCCACTGGAAGGTGAGCGCACCGAAATTTAGCCCGAGATAAACCGTCCCCCGGCGCAGCGGGTTCGTCTCGTTTTGAAAGTCGTAATATAGATTCTTGATCGAGCTCTCCGCAAAGTGGGTCAGGCCGCTGGAGGTAATATCGTACAAGGGATACGCGAACCGGTCATCGCGCAGGCAGGAAATCTCGCCGAAATGGCGGTCGCCGCTCAGCAGGATCACGTTCCGGGCACGACTCTTCGCGATGAGATTGAAGAGCCGATCACGGGCCTTGGGAAAATTCTCCCACTTTTCAAAGAGGTGCTGGCTGGAAAGCACCTGAATGCCGGAGCCGATGAGATTCACATCCGCCGTGCTGCCCGTGAGCTCCTGCTCCAGCCATCTCCATTGATCCGCGCCGAGAATATCGGCGTCTTTGCCCGGCGATTCCCGATGATAGCGCCCATCGAGCAGGATCACTTTCACCTGCTTGCCGGCCGGGCCGTAGGTGTAGGCCGTATACACGCCCGCTTGTTGCCGGCGCGGGCTGTCCGCGGGCTCGTCGAGGAAATCCATGAGCAGCTTCTGGCTTTCCACCTTGTGCGGATTATCCATCCCGCCGTTGCTTACGCCGAAGTCATTGTCATCCCAAGTGCCGATGATCGGGCAAGTCTTCCGCAGCTCCTGGTAGCCCTCTTTGCTTTTCGCATTTTGATATTTGCCGGCGAACTCCGTGAGATTGTCCACACTGCCGTAGACATTGTCGCCCAGCCAGATCCACAGGTCCGGGCGGCTTTCGCAGATCGGTTTCCACATCGGCTGCGGCTTGTAGTCCCTGTTGCACGAGCCGAAGAGAATGCGCTCGAGTGGAGCGGAAGCCGTGGCGCCGCGCGCCCGGGACACGGCCAATACACCCATGGCCGCCGTGGAAGCGGCCTTCAGGAAATCGCGGCGCGAGGCCGCTGGCCGTTGGGAACTCATGTGCGCACGTTAGCCAATGTCAAAAGGACGTCAAAAACGCTTTCCGGGCGATCCGCCGACTTACAGCGTCACCGCCGTCGCCGAGGCATCTTCCAAATTGCGATCCACCTCGATGCCCTGCTGGCGTGCCATCGCGGCGAAATGCCCACCGCTCCGGACGAGCGATTGGAATGTGCCCCGTTCCACGATTTGCCCTTGGGAAAGCACGATGATCTCATCCATCAGCGCGAGTGTCGAAAGCCGGTGCGCCACGCAAATGACGGTGCGATTTTCCTCCAGTCGATCCACCACGGCCTGCACCTCTGCCTCGGCGCGAGCGTCGAGAGACGCCGTGGCTTCATCGAGGATCAAGATCGGGGCATTGCGGATGAAGGCGCGTGCGATCGCGATGCGCTGCCGCTGCCCGCCGGAGAGCAGCACGCCACGCTCACCGACACGCGTCTCGTAGCCCTGCGGTAGTTCCAGGATGAAATCGTGAGCATTGGCTGCACGGGCGGCGGCTTCGATCTCCGCCTGGGTCGCCCCCGGCCGCGCACAGGCGATATTCTGCCCCACCGACTGGTCGAAGATCACGACTTCCTGGCTGATGAGCCCGATGAGCCGGCGCAGGCTGGCGATCTCCACATCCCGCAGGTCCTGGCCGTCGATCTCGATCTTGCCCTGCGTGGGGTCATAAAAGCGCAGGAGCAAATTCACGAGCGTGCTCTTGCCCGAGCCATTTTCGCCCACGAGGCCCAGCTTCCAGCCCCGAGGGAGGTGGAGGTCGATGCCCTGCAGCACCGCCCGGCTGTCGTAGCCGAAAGTGACCCCGCGAAAATCAATGCCCGACCGGAGTTCAGTGAGCCGCGTCGCCTCCGGCTTCTCTTTCACCGTCGGCTGCTCAGCCAGGATCTGCGCGAGGCGATCCACACCGAATTTCGACTCCTGCAGCATGAGATGCATTGTCGCCAGTTTTTTCACCGGGATGAAAAAGAGGAGCATGCCAGCGAGGAAGCTCACCATTTCGGGCGTCGTGCGGTGCGAGAAAAAGACGTAAATGATGAGCATTCCCAGGCCGAACATCGAAATCGTCTCGATGACCGGATTGATCAATTCCCGCGTCCGCACGCTCTTGAGTGTCGCGTCGATGAACTTGCGGGCCATCTCCTGGAAACGCCCGGCCTGCTCGGATTCCAGGTTCAGCGCCTTCACTACGCGAATCCCACCGAGCACCTCGACGAGCAGGCTCGACTGGGAAATCGTGGCCTGCCCGGCATGCGCACCGGCTTTGCGGGCGTTTCGCCCGAGCGTCACGAGCGGGATGCCGCAGAGCGGCGTGAGAACCACGGTGGCCAGCGTGAGCTTCCAGTCGATCGCACAGAGCGTCAGGGCGATGCTCAGCATGGTAAAGGGCTCTTTCACCATGTCAGTAAAGCCGATGCTCAAGCAGCGATTCAGCGCGGCGGTATCTCCATTGATGCGCATGAGCAGGTCACCCATGGTCGAGCGGTTGAAGTAATCGAGCGACAGGCTGCTGAGCTTGGTCAGAACATCGTAGCGCAGATCCGCCACGACATGTTCACTCACCCAGCTCATGAGATATGCGCTGAGATAGCGGCTGTAACCGCGCAGACCCATGAGCAAAGGGAGGAAGAATAGGCCACCGAAGATCTGCTTCGTGTCGATCGGCCTTCCCGCCCGGGGCAGCCATTCGTCGATGAGTTGGTGAGTGATCCGCTGCAGTTTTTTCTCGTGGTGCGGCGGTGCTGCAGCTGCGTCCGCCGCGGCCTGCTGGGCGGTTGGCGGAGGTGAGAGGCGCTCGAGGATCGTCTTGGTGCCCCAGATGAGCACGCCGTTGGAAAGACCGAAGACGAGTGAAAAGTAAATACCGGCTGCGAAGCGCACCCAATAGCGACGCAGGTATTTCCAGCCAAAGCGGAGGATATCCAGCAGATAAGTCATCGGTCAGGTCGCATTCGGAGAAATGGGAAAGAAAATCGCTAGCACACAGTGGATATTCAAGCCCTGCGTGTGCCCGGATTTTGCTATAAAAGCGATGGCATTTTTCGAGGTTGCACAAGCAATCGGCAATCCTCTAGCGTGGGCCGACGTTGGTGTACATCGGTTAAATGCCGATTATACACGACGTGCAAAGCATGCCTACCTCAGTCCTAATGATCGCAGGGGAAGTTTCCGGCGATCTCCATACCGCGCTGCTGGCGCGCAAACTGGTGGAGCGACACCCCGAGTGGACGCTGCATGCGCTCGGCGGTCCTAACTTGAAGAAGGCGATCGCGGACTCCCCTGGCTCTCAATTTCTCGGCGATACGAGCAATCTTAGTGCGATCGGAATTCTCTCTGCCAGTGTGGTGTACCTCCGTTGCCGCAAGCTCTTTTATCGGGCGCTGGATTTCATCCGCAAGAATGAAGTCGATGCGGTGGTGCTCTGTGACTGGGGCGGTTTCAATGGCCGCTTGCTCCCACATCTGCACGCGCTCGGCGTCCCGGTGCTCTATTATTTTCCGCCACGATCCTGGCAGCGCACGGGCTCCGGGGGGCTCGATATCGCGCGCTACGTCACGCGTGTGGCCACGCCTTTCCAGTGGTCGGCCGAGCGGCTCACGGAGGTCGGTTGCTCCGCCGAGTGGGTCGGGCATCCGTTGGTGCAATCGACGCAACAAACAGAGGCCCGGCGGACCTTGCGGGCGGAATTTGGAATCGTTGACGATCAACCTTTGATCGCCTTGCTCCCGGGCTCGCGAAGCACCGAGATCCGCGTACTGGCGCCGCGCCTCGCCGAGGTGGCGAAACGGCTGAATGCAACCCGGAATCTCCGCTTCATCGCCGTGGTCCCGGAAACGATGCGGGAACTGACACGCTCTTACCTGCCGGAATGGGTCACCATCCTCAGTGACCGTGCCAAGGATGTGCTGCGCGCCTGCGACGCGGCGATCGTCAAGATGGGCACCGCCACCTTGGAAGCGGTCCTGGTGGGCGCCCCTCAAGTGGCCGTTTACGATTTGTCTGTTCTCCTCCGCATCGAGTGGTGCCTGCTCTGGGCCTGGAAGCGCATCCCGTTCATCGCGATGCCGAACATTATCCTGCAGCGCGAAGCCGTTCCCGAACTCCTCGGCTTGCATTGCAACCCGGAGAAGATCGAGCAGTCCATCACCGCGGTGCTTGAAGACGAGAAAGTCCGCCTTCGAATGTTCAACGACTATCTTGAGATCTGCCGCGCTCTTGGTTCGGAACTGCCGATGTCCGCTACCGAGCGAACCGCGGAGATGGTGGAGGAAATGATCATGGAAGGGGAGAAGATCGCTTCCCGGCAAAATGCAGCGGGCGCCAAGATCACTCGTGGCCCGATCCCGATTACGGTTCCCACGCCGTAGTCGTCATGGTCCCGTGATATTGGGGTAGTGTAGCCAGCTATGTGGCGGCTCTTTCACTTCCTCGTCTACCTCGCGTTTCGAGGATGCCTTTTGCTCATCCAGCTTGTGCCGGTCGAGCTGGTCTTTCTGGTGGGCATGGGTGGCGGAGAAATCGCCTACTGGCTTCTGTGGAAGCGCCGCCAGTTGTCTCTGCGTAATCTCACTCGCGCCTTGAAAGGTCAAAAGACTCGCGACGAACTCCGCGCGCTGAATCGCCTGCATTTCCGCCGACTGGCTGCAAATCTCCTCTGTTGTTTCAAGATCGACACCATGTCGCCCGAGGAAATTTTGAAGCGAGTGACGGTCGAAAAGCCCCAGGCACTGGAAGTGCCGCCCGAAGGTCAACGGACGGGCTGGGTGGCCATGATCAGCCATCTGAGCAATTGGGAACTCTTCGGATCACTCACGGCCCTGTTTCCTGACTATCAATTTGGCGCCGTTTACCAAAAGCTCGCGAATCCATTCATCGATCAATATCTGCGCGAGATGCGGGCGCAGGCGGGGATCATGTTATTCGAGCGGAAGGAAGGATTCCTGCGCTGCATCGACTTTCTTCGCGACGGCGGGGCGATCGGTGTTTTGGTCGATCAATCGGCGGGCTACGCAGGCTTGTGGACGCCATTGTTCGGCCGCCTGGCGTCTTGCTCCACGCTGGCCGCCTCGCTGGCCATTCGCACGGAGGTGCCGATCGTGCCTATCGCTATTTATACTAGTAGCGTTGCACGCTGGACTGTTGTGGGGGCAGAGCCGATCCAGCCTGGCGCCGATGACATGGAGCCGCTGACCGCGCGAATCAATCGGCAACTGGAACAACAGATTCTGCGGTCGCCGGCGGATTGGCTTTGGGCGCACAATCGTTGGAAGCCTCTTCGCCCTCACTTTCTCTTCGCCCGGGATCAGCGCCGAACCCTTTTGCCTCCAGATTGTGACCGGCAAAGTCTGGAGCCATTCCGGCTTCTGCTCGAGTCTCCGGCGACGCCCGTCCAGGCCGAGGCGAGCCTCCCAGCTATTCGTGCCATCAAGGAGGGGCGCCCCGATCTTCGCCTCACCATCCTAGTAACATCCCCCCTGGCTGAATTCTGGTCCTCCGTTCCCGAGGTCGACGAAGTGATGCGCTCCGGGGATTCTAAAAGCCCGAGCCTTGCTCGTATTCGGGCTCTACGGGATTTCGACGCTGCGATGGTGTTTACGCCGTCTTTGTCGCGGGCGCTCGAGCTTTGGCTGGCGGGTGTCCCCATCCGTGTGGGGCCGCGCGGGGTTTCCGGTTCCTGGTGCTACAATCAATTTCTGCCGCCTCCTGAATCGGAGGAAGAAGATCCTGTCCTGACCTTCCTCCGGATCGCACAAAGCGTCGGCGCGAATATCAATGCGGCCCTGGCGGCGCACTCTCCGCATCGGACGCGTATTTGATCCCGCTAGTGTCCTGTCAGCCGAGTGATTTGCATAATTCGGGGCGCCATTTTGGGAAGCATTGGTAATTAACCACGAAGACGCGAAGGCACGAAGGTGGGAGTAATCTCAGCAACAGCCATCACACTTTGCCCCTTCGTGCCT
>JBGGMZ010000109.1:0-10732 GCA_041287745.1 Chthoniobacter sp.
CCTCCATTGCCAAAAGGCCCATTCTCCCGGCTTCGTGTGGAACTTCAGCGGGACGGTCCGCGTGTGCTTCACCTGCTACCGCGAGATGGGGGAGGAAACCCGGAAGAGATACGCGCGGGGGGATGTGAAGAGTGAGCCGAACAAGTCGGGGTATTCTGCGAAGATGCTGAGCATCCTCGCACTCTTGATCATCATTTTGGGTGTCAGCGCTTATTTCCTGAGCAAACCGCTCGTTGAGGATGTCACGGAACATCGGGTGGTGGTGAGGGAGCACCACAGGCACGTAGTGCGGTAAATCCGGGCGTGGGCCTTGGTGGAAAGAGCTGCCGCGGGAGGTGAAGCCGCAGTGTGAAAGCTAGGCTGCACGCTGGCCCATAGCAGCCGCGAGGAGACGCTCTTGCGTGGCCTCCGCGTGGCAGAATTCGCCGCCGATGCGGCCTTCATGGAGCATGAGGATGCGGTCGCTGAGGCCGATGAGCTCGGGAAGCTCGCTGGAGACGAGCACGACCGCTTTGCCCTTGTCGGTGAGCTGGCGGATGAGGTCGTAAATCTCCTGCTTGGCGCCGACGTCGATGCCGCGCGTCGGCTCGTCGAGGAAGATGACGCTGGGCTCAGTCATGAGCACCTTGCCGAGGACGACCTTTTGCTGGTTTCCGCCCGAGAGCTTACCGACGGTGGACTCGAGGCCGGGCGCTTTGACATGCAACGAGCGAAAGGCGTGATCGTTCTTTTGGAACTCTCGACCTTGATCGAGCAGGCCGCCGCGGACGAGCTGGCGCAAAGAGGAGAGCGAGAGATTGAAACCAATCGATTCGGGCAGCACCAAGCCATAGCGGCGGCGGTCCTCGGAAACGAGGGCCAGCCCACGGAGCAGGATTTCATGCGGCTTCAGCGGGGGCAGGGGAGCGCCGTTCAGCTCGACCTCACCGCTGCGCCGCTCGCCCCAAGCGCCGAAAAGGTGCATGAGCAGCTCCGTGCGACCGGCGCCCATGAGGCCGCCGAGGCCGAGCACTTCGCCGGGGGTGACGGTGAAGGAGATGTCGTGAAGACGGGGCTGATGGGTATGAGGATCGGTGACGGAGAGGCTGCGAACTTTGAGAATCGCCGCGGAGGAATGACTCATGGCAGATGGGCGCTTCTGCGGAAAAAGGTCCGTGATCTTGCGGCCGACCATGGCGCTGATGACGTCGGCTTTGGTTGTGTCCGCAGCGGCTTTGGTCCACACGGTTGCGCCATCGCGCAGGATGGTAATGCGGTCGGCGAGGGCGAAAACCTCATCGAGCCGATGCGAGATGTAGATGCAGCTCAAGCCGCGGGAACGGAGGTCGCGCAGGATGGTGAGCAGAGTCTGCACCTCATGCTCCGCGAGCGCGGCAGTGGGCTCGTCGAGAATGAGGATGCGTGAGTCCTTGGCTAGCGCCTTGACGATCTCGACGAGTTGCTTTTCGCCGACGCCCAGGCGGCGCAGCGGCGTCGCGGGATCGATAGCCACGCCGAAGCGCTGGAGCAGTGCACGGGCGTCGTGATGGAGCTTCGACCAATCAATGAATGGCCCACGCCGGGGAGCGGCCCCGAGGAAGATGTTCTCCGCGACCGACATCTCATCAATGAGCGCCAGTTCCTGGTAGATGACTGCGAGGCCGGCGCGCTCGGCGTCGGCAATGCCGTGGAAGTGCGCCGGCCGGTCATCCACGAGCAACTCGCCTTCGTACGAGCCATGCGGATGGAGACCGCTCAAGAGCTTGATGAGTGTAGACTTGCCCGCCCCGTTCTCTCCACACAGCGCGTGGATCTCGCCGGCGCGCAGGTCGAGGGAAACGTCCTTCAGCGCGATCACGCCGGGGAACGTTTTGGTGATGCCGCGGGCGGTGAGGATGGCTTCGGGCATTGGCGACGGAAGCCGTAGTTTACTTCGGTTGAGGGGCGTTGGCGAAGACTTCGTCCGCCTTGTGGAACCCGTCCTGGATGACCGTCTCTTGCAAGTTGTCCTTCGTCACCGGGATGACATCGAGCAGTACGGTGGGGACCTGGGCCTGGCCATTGTCATAGCTGCCGGCGGCGATCACCGGGCGGCGCTGGGCGAGCTTTACCGCATACTCGGCGGCGCGATCGGCCAGGTTCTTCAGCGGCTTGTAAATGGTCATGCTCTGTGTGCCGGCCACGATCCGCTGACAGGCCGCGAGGTCGGCATCCTGGCCGGTCACCAGCACCTTGCCCGCGAGTCCTTCCTCGATCAGCGCCTGGATAGCGCCTCCAGCTGTCCCGTCATTCGAGGCGAGGATCGCTTCGAAGTTGTGCCCGGCCTTGTTGATGCCCGCGTTAGCCACCTTTTTGGCGTTCTCGGGCTTCCAGTCATCGACCCAGTCCTCGTGCACCACCTCGATCGCGCCGGCGTCGAGGAGCGGCTTTAAGACCTTGTCCTGACCGGCTTTGAAGACTACTGCGTTATTGTCCGTTTTAGCTCCATATAGCCGGATAATTCGCTTTTTTTGCGGCCCGGCTTTGGCGAGGGCGTCGACCAGGTACCGTGCCTGAAGCTCGCCCACATGGAAGTTGTCGAAGGTCATGTAGAGGTCCAGGTCGCAGTTGCGAATGAGCCGGTCGTAGGACAGCACGGGAATGCCGGCTTCATGCGCGAGGCGGACGGCTTTGGCCATGGCATCGCCGTTATGCGGGGCGATGACGATGACATCCACACCCGAAGTGATAAGCGATTCTACGTCAGACACCTGCCGCACGTCATCCCCGTTGGCGCTCTGCACTTTGACATCCGCGCCAAGTTCCGTGGCTTTTTTAACAAAATTGTCACGGTCCCGCTGCCAACGCTCTTCCTTCAGAGTATCCAGAGAAAGACCGATCAGCGGCCGGGCGCGTTTACTGCTGCCAATAGGGGTCGAACCCGTACGGGAAAGAACCCAGCCCGTGATAACGCTGATAACACAAGAGATGACAACAAGAGCGAGGCGCAGTTTCATTCCGAAAGTGGGGGTGATCACGATGATAAAGACACGCTACCCAAGTTGCCAAGTCACGATGTAGCGCGTAGCGAAAAACCTGACACGAGAAACAGTTTGGCTTTTGCCCAAAATTCCAGAGTAATTACGCAGATCAACCCGGGTTTGAGGTCCTTAGATTCTTTTTCCGTTAAAAGGCGGTAAAATTATTTTGACCCCAGCGCCTTATGGGCTGAAATTGTTCGTCGAACCACTCCGATTTTCCCCCCGATTTTCCCCCGTTAATCACCCCCCGCGTCTCCTGCTCCCCTAACTCAACCGCCCCATGGCTAAACATACCCTCAAGAAGCGTAAAGGTCCGCGTTTTTCACCACAGTTCATCAAGCGCCTGTCCTCGTGGCTCGTGCTTTCTACTGCGCTGACACTCGCGGTTCGTTCGGCCACCAATCTCTACTGGGATGGCGACGGCACGAACACTCCGGCGAATAATACCGATGGGACAAACTTGGGTGGCTCAGGCACTTGGGACACCGCTACCTCCAATTGGTGGGATGGCGTCGCGGCGACCGACACCACCTGGCAGGGCGGCGCGGCTGTAGCAAATTTTGTTGGACCAGCAGGGACCGTTACTGTGACGCCGGGGGGCATCACTGCAGCGGGGCTGACCTTCAATTCTTCGGGGTTTAATCTCACCGGGGGGACCATTACGCTGAACAGCACGGGGATCAGCGCCACCTCCCAGTATCCGATCGGCATCACGGCCAACGCTTCGGCCACGATCGCCTCTGGAATTGCGTTGGGTGCTTCGCAGAATTGGACCGTCGCGGCGAATCAGCGCCTCGAGGTTTCCGGCAAGATCAGCGAAACTCCGGCCGCCTCGGCCGCCTCGGGCGCCAGCCTGTACAAGTCCGGCAACGGCACGCTCGTCCTGAGCAACGGCAGCGCCGACCCGAACAGCTTCACTGGCATGATCACCGTCTCGAAGGGGACGTTGATCGTCCGCGATCCGTCAAACTTGGGTGCGAATGTACTGACCAACTCCACCATCCAGGTCGGCGGCGATCGCTTCATCGGCGGCGGCGTGCTCATGCTCGCCCCGACCAATCCTTTCGGCACCTTCACGCTCAATCGGAACCTGTTCCTGCAAGGCGGCGGCATGCCCACGGGGAATGCGCTCAACACCGCGGGCCAGGTCAATGCGCTCTCGCAAGGCGCGCTGACCACGATCGGTGGCTACGTGACCATCAACGGGACGATCACCATGTCGAGCCTGAATGAAAACCGCATCGCGGCGGCATTCGGCAACCTGACGTTGAACGGAACGCTGAACCTCAACGGCACGCAGGACCTGGTGCTCTACGGAGCCGGCAACATCATCATCAATGGCCAGATCACCGGCGCCGGCCGCCTCGTTAAGACGCAGGCAGGCTCGCTCGGTGTCACCTTGTGGCTGACCAATGTCGCCAACTCCAACGCGGGTGGCTTCACGGGTGACGTTCGAATCGACAACGGCACCGTGCGTGTTTCGGATGGTCGCCAGCTCGGCACCTCCGCCACTGTCACGGCCATCCGTTTCAACGGCGGCACGCTCGAAGTGCGCGCCGACGCGGCTGCCGTGCCGTCCTTTGCCACGCATAACGTCAGCCTCGTGGACAACAATGGTAACATCTTTGTCGACCGTGCCATCGGCGGCTCGAGCATCAACCAGACGGTTCAGTTCGGCGCCTTCCAGTTCGGCAACATCAGCCGCACGCTCACGCTGAACGGCCGTGATGGTTACGGGTTTAGCATCGGTTCGGTTGGCGCCAACCTGGGCGGCAACGGTGCGGGCGGTCTCGCCATCACCACCGGCACGATCAATGGGCTCACCACGATCAACGGTAACGTGACCCTCGGGGACAACACGGGCGTGCGGAATCTCGCTTTCAACACGAATGGTGACGCGGTGTGGAATGGCGGCCTTCTGGCGGCCTCGGGTGCCTTGATTCCCAACTTCAGCAAGACCGGTAGCGGCACGCTGACCATGAACAGCTTTGTCGGCGGCACCGCCTCTGGGGCGACCACGGCGGCCACGACCCTCACGGTTGCCAGCGCGACCGGCATCGGCGTAGGTGAGGTGATCACCGGGGCTGGTATTCCGGTGGGCACCACGGTCACGGCGATCGCAGGAAATGTGCTGACGCTCAGCCAGGCAGCCACGGTGGCGGATACCACTGCTTTGACCTTTGGTGGAATGACCATCACCGGCGGCACGAGCATCACCGGCGGCACGCTGGTCATCAACAATATCGGTGGTGCTTCCGGTGGCTCGCTCAATGGTGTGGCCGGCGGCGTCCTGAACATCAGCTCCGGCGTGTTGAATTACACCGGCGGGTTCGGCACCGGCGCGGGCGAAACCACGGCCAAGGCCATCAACCTGAATAACACCGGCAGCGGCATTATCTTCGCAAACCAGACGGGCAGCGCCCTCACCCTGACGAGCAACATCGCGTCGGCTGGATCCGGCGGTACCACCAAGAACCTGTTCCTCGGCGGCACGAATACCGCCCAGAACACGATCAATGGAGTGCTTTCGAATACCACAGTCGGCGCGGCAAGTGCGATCTTCAAGATCGGCACGGGCACCTGGCTGTACTCGCCCACTGCCAGCAACTACGTCGATCCTACCTTGCTGGCCGGTTCGTCCCAAACCCTTCCTGCCGCCAGCGGCATCAATACGGCAACGCTCACTCTGACCAGCACGGCCGGACTTTCGGTTGGGCAGGCGGTGACCGGAGTGAATATTCCCGCCGGCGCCTATATCGTTTCCATCGCGGGTAACAATATCGTCCTGAATGCGGCGATCGGTGGCACCGCGGTGCCCATCAATACGGTCATTGGCTTTTCTGGCCTCGCAGCGACCGTGCCCACGACGGCTGCGGCGAATGCGAACACGAATGTGATCACGGTGGGAAGCACGTCCGGCTTGGTGGTCGGACAGGTCGTTACCGGGACCAATATTCCTTCGGGAGCGATCATTACCGCGATTACTGGCCCGACCACCTTTACGATCAGCACGCCTATTGCTTCGACAGTGGCCAGTGCGACCAGTCTCTTCTTCGGTGCGGTGCAGAACTTCACCGGCGACGTCTTCATCGCGGGTGGCACGCTGCAGATCCAGCCCACGGCGATCAGTGGCAACGGATCGAATGTCATCAACGACTCGAGCCGCATCGTCTTCCAGGCCGACACCTACCGCGGCAGCACCGGCGCCTATGCCAATGGCACCTTTGAGTACCTCGGCCTGAGCGGTCAGAATTCCTCCGAGACCGTCGGCCAGCTCATTCTCACCGGCGGCAGCAACACGGTGAAAGCGACGCCCGTGGGCGGTGGTGGTGCAAACCTCAATTTCGCCGGCACGACCGTGCGCCTCCCCGGTTCCACGGTGAATTACGTGGCTTCCACCGGCACCATTTCGCAGAACAGCATCAATGGTACGGCGGGCACGACTGGGTTCATGGGCGGCTACGCCTATTACAATGGCGCCGACTATGCCTACCTGCCGACCACCGGCGGTGCGGTGCGCGCGGCCATTTATGGTTCGGATGCCGGCTTCAGCACGCCGGATACCGTCGCGGCGAATACCCATGTCCTCCTGACTGCCAGCCAGTCTCTGGCTACTGGCAACCTGACCCTGAGCAGCCTCAAGCTGACTGGCGCTGGCACCACCATGACCCTGGCCAGCGGCCAGACCTTGACGCTGGATAGCGGCACTGGCGTGGCCAGCGGCATCCTCGTTTCCGGTGGCAGCTCCGCCACCATTACCGGCGGCACGGGCATCACTGCGGGCACGCAATCGGGTGCCAATGGTGGGACGACCAGCGGCAGCCCGACCGTCACCGTGACCAGCACCACCAATCTGCGGGCGGGCATGTCGATCACGGGCACCAACATCCCGGCCAACACCGTCGTGTTGGCGGTGATCGATGGCACGACCCTCTTGCTGAGCAACAACGCCTCGGCGACTACTGCTAGTGGCCTCACCTTTACCTTGGGCAATGACTTGGTCATCCGCACGGATTCGGCTGCGGATTCGCTGACCCTTGCCACACCTATCACCAACACGACCGTCTTCGGCGTGACGAAGAGCGGCTTGGGCACTTTGAACATCAACAGCGTCCAGAGCTACACCGGCGCGACGACGCTCAATGAAGGCAAGGTGGTTCTCGGCGTAGGCGGCACCTTGGGCTCGGTGAACAACAACTTGGTGATGCGCACGGGGACTTCCCTCGATATCGGCGGCCAGAATTTGGGCGTGGGTGGCTTCAATGGCGACGGCACGGTCACCAACAATGGCGGCAACGCCATTCTGACCATCGGCAACAATAACCAGAACGGCACGTTCAATGGCGTGATCCAGAACGGCACGGGCACGCTCGCTCTCACCAAGGTGGGCTCGGGCACGACAATGGCGCTCACGGGTCAGAATACCTTCACCGGGCCCGTCACGTTGACTGGAGGCACCTTGCAGGTCACCAGCCTCGGCAACATCGGCGCGCCCAGCAGCCTCGGTCGAGGCGATGCGACGAATGCGGCGAGCAATGCCGCGAGCCTCGTCTTCAATGGCGGCGCGCTCCAGTATATCGGCGCCCAAGGCGGCATCTATCAGACCACGCAGACCCCGACGGTCAGTATCGACCGTCTCTTTACGTTAGCGGGGAACGGCGTCATCGCTTCCGACGGCACCTTCGGGACCGTCGGCAACGGCAACGCCGGCGGAGCCAACAACGCGGCTTTGATCTTCAACAACACTGGCGCTGTCGCCTACACGACCGCGGGCGCCCGGACGCTGACCCTGCAGGGCGGTTCGCAGGGTGACAACGAGATCGATCTCCAGTTGATCAACAACACCAATGGTGGCGCCGCCCTGTCTCTCACCAAGACCGGCACCGGCCTGTGGATTTTGGGTAATACGGCCAACAATTACTCCGGCGCGACGACCATCACGCAAGGCATCCTGCGAGCGCAGGATGGCGCGGGTCTGTCGAGCAACAGTAACCTCGTCTTCAACGCCGGCGGGGGCGTCGGTGGTGTGCTCGAAATGACGGGCACCTTCACGCGCGCCCTCGGCACGGGTGCGGGCCAGGTGCAATGGAACAACAACCTTGGTGGTGGTTTTGCCGCCAGCACGGCTCCGTTGACGGTCAATATCGGCGGCCAGGTCGTTCCGACTACCTTGACTTGGGGCCTTACTGGCGCCGGCAACTTCATGCAGGGCAACGGCGGCTCGCTCGTGCTGAATTCCGCGACCGCTCTGGCAGAAGTGAATTTCGTCAACCCGATCAACTTCGGCTCGGGCTACACCAGCACCCGTATCGTGCAGGTCGATGACAACGGCACCACGAACACCGACTGGGCGATCCTTTCCGGCCAACTCAGCGGCACGGCGGGCGCCAACACTGCGGCCTTTACCAAGACGGGCGGCGGTATCCTCTGGCTCGCCGGCAATAACACCTTCACTGGTGGCGGTTCGGCCACGGCTGGCACGGGCGGCTTGCTCGTCAATAACGGTACGGTCGTCATCAGCGGCTTCGGCAACAACAGCTCTCTCGGCGCCCTCACCGGGGCGAACGATGCCCTGAACCGCGTCGTCGTGGGCGCCGGTGGCAATACGACTTCGTTGCTCTATGTGGGCGGCGGTGAAACCGTCCTTCGTCGTATCGAATTGGCCGGCACGGGTGGCACTTCCCGCATCGAGAACGATGGCTCCGGGGCGTTGATCCTCACGGACATCACCAATACCAACACCGGCAGCACCAAGACGTTGAACCTGCGCGGCACGAACATCGACCGCAACGAAATCTCCGCCAACCTGGCCAACAACGCCGGCATCGCCCTGGCGCTGACCAAGGACGATTCCGGTCTGTGGATTCTCTCCGGCAACAACAGCGGCATGAGCGGCACCCTGACCGTCAACGGCGGTGTGCTCCTCGCCACGAACAACAACGCTTTCGGCACCGGCACGCTTCAGCCGGGCAATGCGGCTATCGGGGGAACGGGCGCCGACCTGACCTTCTCCCAGCCCTATACTCAGATCAACAATACGACGACCGTCTTCACGGGCTCGTCGAACATCACGTTCACCAACACGGTGTCCGACACCTCGGGCAACCTCTACGTCATTACCAACAGCCTTGACGCGGGCAAGACGTTGACCTTCGCCGGAAACGTCACGCAAGGGGACGCCGGGACCACACGCACGCTGACGTTGCAAGGCGTCGGCACGACGGTGATCAGTGGCTTGATCCGGGATCAGAGCACCAATGGCAAGTTGACCATTACCTACTCCGGCGGCACGAATGCGAATGTCGGCCCCGGCACGCTGAAGCTCAGCGGCACGGTGGCAAATACCTTCACGGGCGGGTTCAACCTGACGGCCGGTATCCTGGACATCAACATGGCGGGCAGCCTGAACCCGCTCGGCACCGGCATCTTTGCCGCTACGGGCACGGGCTTCCTGCAAGCCGAGTCTGCCCTCACCGGGGCCAACGCGTTGGCCATGGACGTGGCCTTCGGCAGCACCAGCAATACCTCGCAGACCGCGTCCAACCTTATCATCCAAGGGGTCAACAACATCGACTTCTCCGGCACGGTGCGGACGGATGACAATAACAACACGCTGACTGTCAATGGCGTGACCGCGCACTTTACGAAGACGGGCGCCAGCGCCTTTGGTCTGCTCGGCAACCTCACCTCGCGCACGTTCACGGTTCAGGGTACGGGGAATGTGATCATCGACGGGTCGATTGTGAACAGCAACAACGGTGCGCCGGTCCTGACCACCAATACGACGACGACCGTTGGATCTTCGACCGTGACGGTGGCTTCTGCCACGAACCTGGTCGTAGGCCAGGGTGTGACCGGGACAGGTATCCCGGCCAATACGACGATCACCGCCATCAGCGGCACGACCATCACGCTTTCTCAAGCGGCGACCGCTGCCGGCACCGTCACCGGAACCTTCCAAGCCAACGGCTCCCTCACAAAGAGCGGTCTCGGTACGCTCACCCTGAACGGCAACAACAGCTACACCGGCACTACCACTATTAATGATGGTATTCTTCAGGGCAATGTGACGGGCACTTCCACCCCGCTGGGCAGCGGCCTGCTCACCCTGGGTGGTGGCACGCTGGCGCTCGCGCGCACGGATGCCGGCACTTCCACGCAGAACGTGGGGGTGGTGTCATTGACGACCAATACTTCCTCGCACATTAACGTGAATGCCGGTTCGGGTTCTCTGACCTTGAACACCGGGATCGTTACCCGCAACCCCGGCAACAACTCGACAGTCGAGTTCAACCTGACCAATGCCAACAGCACGGTCAACGTGGGCACCTCGGGCCTCGGCGGCTGGGCCACGCTCAAGACGACTGCCGGCAACTTCTTCGCCACCAAGAACGGTTCGAACAACGTCGTCGCGCTCGCCTCGACGACCAAGGACAACGTGTCCACTTGGGTCGCCGGCGACAACGTGACGGATGACGGCGCCGGCTACTCCGGGACGTTCACCATGGGTATCGGGGTCAACACCATCCGCTTCAACGGAAACGGCGGAGCCGCGGGCACGTCCACGGTCACCATCGACCCGAATGCCATCCTCAACGTTTCGAGCAACGGCATCCTCGTGACTTCCAACGTGGGAGCTCAGAATGCCAGCATCACCGGCGGCACCCTGACCGGTAACTCGAGCGTCCTCGCAACGAACACGGTCAATGGTAGCTCCACTGTCACCGTAGGCA
>JBGGMZ010000110.1:0-11237 GCA_041287745.1 Chthoniobacter sp.
CACGGACCGCGACAATCTCTACGCCGGAAGCTCAGCCGCCGCGCTGGCGCCGGATGCCTCCCGTCCACGGCCCACGCACAGCGTCTTCTTCCATGCGCCGCTGGGCTTTGCCTCCGATCACACGAAGCACGGCGCGCTGAACAGCCTATTGAATTGCTGGGGCTACTACATTGAATTCGGCAGCGATCAGACGGACCGGCCCAGTTTTATCCAGGGAATGACCAACTCCCCTCCTACGCGCTATCGCTATCGACTCATGCAGTACATGCAACCGACGGAGTCTATGGCCACTTATTCGAACCCGGCGCAATGGCTCGACCCCGTGGTGAATCAAGGCGTGGTCAACTCGCATGTCCTCGCGGAAAACATCGTCGCACTCATCCTGCAGCCGATGCTATCGGCCCGGGATGAACAGATGCTCACCTCACCGCCTTCTGTGCCCGGTACGGCGCTGGCGCCAAGCTACTTTTACGATTCCACTACGAAGAATCCGGACCCGGCGCTGAACCCGAAGCACCAGCTTCCGCCCGTAATCCGGGTGACTATCGTGGCGATCGATGAGCCCTCGGCCGTGCGCCTGGCCCGCGGCTCCACCCAGCCAAACCTGCAGCTCGATGGGCTTTTCGTCACCGATAAACTCCAAAGCGCTCTCAACTACGACAAGGACCTGAAAACTCTCCAGACGACGCTCACGCAGCAACACTGCAGCTTCCGTGTCTTTACCACCGATGTCATCATCCGTGGAGCAAAGTGGAGCAAGGAGTAGCGACGACGGCCTCAGCGCAAATCGTAGGCGGCCAGCTCACCCGCATTGCTGCGCACGTAGAGCCGCCCATTCGCGAGCGTTGGAGTGGCGTAGCATTTGCCGTCGAAGGCCTTAAACCGCGCGATCGGCTTCAACTCCTCCGCGCTGGCTGGCGCGAGGACGACTTCTCCTTCGCGGGTTAGGAAGATCCAGTGCCGATCCGCCAAAATGAAGGTGCCGATCGGCACGGCATCGCTCACCCAGCGCGAGTCCCCCTTCTGCGCATCGACTGCGGTGAATTCCGTATGGCCGCGGCGTTTTTCATTGAAGGCAAAGAGGGTCCCATCGAGCAGAATGGGATTATTGAAAAGCAACGAGAACTGCTGATTCTGCCAGCTCGCGCGAACGTTCGGTTCCGTCTTGTCGTCCCAGTCGAGCAAGCGCGCGAAGGCTTCCGTGGTATTGCTCACGAGGATGCGGTGATCTACGAAAACGGGCGTGAGCGCATTGGTGTAATCGCGGCCGGTGAAATGATATGTCCACACCACGCGACCGTCCGCCGGATCGAAGACGTCGAGCGCCTCGCCCTTGAACATGGCGACGTAGCGGTGACCATCCCGCTCGAACAACCGCGCCGAGCTATAACCTGCTTCCCCCGCCCCCGCGCGCCATTTCACATCGCCGGTTGCTGCATCCAACGCCACGGTGGAGCCCGTCTTGTCCTTCTCCGCACCGATATCGAGATAGATGCGCCCATCGACGACCAGCGGCGATTGCGCGTAACCATAAACGGGCCGTTTGCCGCCAAGATCGCCCACCAAATTCTTGCGCCAGGAAAGCTGACCGGTGCTCGCATCCAGACTCACCAGATCGCCTTCGCGCGTGAGGGCGAAGACGTGCCCACCGAAGATCGTCGGTGTGGCACCGGGACCATTCGGGACGATTGGCATCTCGTGCGAATCCGTCTTGCACGGCAGTGAGTAACGCCAAAGCTCCGCGCCCGTGCTGGCATCGAGCGCGACGATTGTATCCGTCCCCTTGCCATCGTTCCCATGGGTAATCAGCCGGCCATCGGCAATCACGGGTGAACTCATCCCGATACCCACATTCGCAGTCCAGATTTTCTTCGGGCCCTCGGCCGGCCAATCCTTGCGCCAGCCGGTTTCCCCGGAGATGCCGTCTCGCTGCGGACCGCGCCACTGCGGCCACGCCACCCCACCACGCTCGCTCGGTTGTTTCGCCTCGGATGTCTTTGCTGCCGACGCCTCGGTCGCGCTGGAAGGCGCCGCCGGAGCGTCCAGCGAGACGAGCTCGAGCTGCGTCACATGCCCTTGGCGATTCGAGCCACCGACCGCGACGAGACGGCCATCCGCCACCGGCAGCAGCCGGTGGAAAAATCGCGCCGGGGTCAGCTTGGTCACTTCATCCCACTTCGTTCCATCCGCACTCGGCGTGAGCACTTTGCCGGAGAGCGGGCTGACATACAACTTGCCGCCTTGCTCGCAGGCCGCGATGCCGAATCCCGCCATGGCTCCATCCGGTAGATCCGAGCCCTTGCCCCACTTGCCGGTCGCCGGCTCGTACCAGTCCACCGCCCGGGAAGGCTCATCCTTGCTGTCCATGCCGCCGATAAACCAAATTCTTCCACCCTGCGCCACTACGGCGATGGCGCGGCGCTGAAATGGTTGCGGATGCGTTTGCCAGCCCTTGTCCGGCGCACGGAGATCGAGCGTCAGCATCGTGTCGTGCCACTGGGAGTGGACACCCTCGCCATCGTCCCCCGAGAGCTTCCAGCCGCCGCCCACATAGAGCGTGTCTTGAAAAACCACCGCGTCGTGGCTGGAGCGCGGCTGGGGCAACCTGGCCATCGGTTCCCACTGTCGTTTGGCCGGGTCGAAGCTCATCACTTCATCCGTCGAGTGAAGATCGTTCTTCTGGCCCTTTTCGTTGTGCGCCGACATGCCGCCGAGACGGATCACCTTGCCGTCATAGCTCACCAACGAAGAACTAAGCAGCGCCAAACCACCGGGCAATTTCTCCCACGCAGTACCCGCGGGCAATTGCAGGCGGAAGAGATCGCCCTTCACGCACTCCTTGTTGAACTCGTGCGCCTTGCCCGTGTTGCCGCCATAAAAATAGAGCCAGCCATCATTGATCGCTGCGCCGAAGCTGGTCGCCGGTTGCGGAATGGGCGGCAGCGCATGGCCTTCCGCTGGACTGGTAAACGGCAGGACAAAGAGCGCGCAGGAAGCGAGTAGGAAGCAGTGTAGTTTTTTCATGGATTTTCAAAGACGATGAAAGACGCCTGCCGTCCCCGCGCAGGCGCTTCGGAATGACGGCTGGGTTCAGCCAATGTGCAAAGTAATATCCTCATCAGCGTGAGGGACGGCGCCGGCGCCGCAGGAGCAGAAATACCGCTCCGGCGCAGGAGAGAAGAGCGGAGGAAGGTTCCGGTATCGCGAGGTAATTGAGCTGAAGCCCTTTGCCATCGGTGGCCACGCTCACGTTGAAACTTCCATTCAGCACATTCTGGAAGCCGCTCGTATCGATCGAGAACGCGTTCGCATTGAAACTGGCAATCGGGGTGGTGGTGGTGAGAAAGCGCCAACTATAGTTGGAATTCATATTGAAGCCCGCCAGGAGACCGGCCGCATTCAGAGCGGTCAGGCTTTGCAACTGCAACTTGAACTTGCTCCCCGCATTCGCGGTGAGGCTGAGCGCGCCGGCGATATTCACAGCGTCCGAGCCAGCCGTGGTGAGACCGTTGATTTCCAGCTTCAATGCGCCACCGCCCGCCCAAGTTTCGTCGATCGTGTTAATCGTGCCGACATTCGTGCCGGGAGAAAGCATGTCGCCAGCGTCCAGCGTGAATTGCCGATTCACCGTTCCACTGCCGCCAAGCGTGCCGCCATTGATGGCCAGCGTCCCGCTTCCATTGAGCGAGCCATGCACGAGCAGCGTCGCGCCGCCGGCGACGGACACATTGCCCGTCGGCGTGAAATTCACGCCGCTCTCGATGCGCAGCGTGCCCGAGTTCACGTTGGTCGCACCGGTGTAAGCAAAGCTCTTGGTCGCGCCGGAGAAAGACACTGTTCCCAGACCATCGATTGTGACCGCCCCGGCCGCCACACCACCGGTGATCCCACCGCCGAATGTCACCCTATCCGTTGCACTCACCGCCTGGAGATGCGCGGTGGTCGAAGTCGAGAGGTCAATGAGACCGGCGTAGGTGGAACCAGTCGTGGAATTCTGCGCTCCGAGTGTTTTGTCGAAAGTGCCATTCGCCAGCGTGATGTTACGACCGATCGTCCGGTTTCCATCGATCAACAATCGCGCGCTGCCGCCACCCACGACCGCAAAGGTCGCGCTGTCAGCCCCGACGATTACATTGCTACTCGCATTCCCGAGAGCACCGGTACCGGTCGCGGGCGCGTCCGCCACTACAATCAAGCTGCCGAAAAGAACTGTCGTACTGAGATTGTAGGTATTGCTTCCCTCCAGGCGCAGCGTTCCACCGGTCACACTGACAAATCCGGAGAAGGTGTTGTTCTTCGAGAGGATCAGGGTGCCATTGCCATTTTTCTCCAACCCGTAATCACCCGAGACGACGCCGTTCAGTTTCACCGTGCCCGCATTGATATCGAATACGTTATATGCCCCCATCGCGTAGGGTGCATTGATGGTGTAATTACCAGTGGCCTGCGCCGTGGTCGTAATGCCGGTGTTGGCGGTAAAGGTGAAATTGCTCTGCGTGGCGCCGGTCGAGGTGATGCTGGTGTCCGCAGCAGTGTTGAAAGTCAACTTCCCCACCGTCCGGTTGCTATCGAGCGTGACGGTCGCCGCCGAGGCATTGGTGAAACTCACATTGCCATTCTCGTTGGATGAACTGCCCTGCAACCATTTGGTGGAGTCACTCCAGCTTCCTGTGCCACCGTTCCAAGTGCGGGCTTGTGGCACCACCGGAGCATAGGTGGCCGCGGTATCCAACACCCCCATCTGAAAGCTGCTGCTGGCTGAGACCGTATTCCATACAATCTGATACGAAGTGATTCCCAAGTTCGACAGGTCCCACTGCAAAGCCGAGCGATTCATGAGGCCACCGAAAGTCGATCCGCTCGGGTGATACTCCTGAATCATTTCGTTGGCCGACAAGCTCACTACCTGGTGCGTGGTGCTATCGACATACTGCAGCTTGATGCTGTCGAAATTGGTCAGGGAACCGTCGGTCTGGAATTGGAATACGACCGTTCCGACAGGGCCAGACGCCCCCGGATCCGCAAGCACATAGGAAAGTGGCGCCGAAAAGCTGTAGATATTCCCCGTCGCGCCCGGGCCGACGATAAAAGCCGTGCTCGTACCGGTCTGCATGATGGTGGGATTGCGCGTATCCCAGTAGGCCAGAGGATTGGAAGGATTGGAATTCGCGGGCGCCGTGAAGCCCGCGGCCGTGGCCGTCTGCTTTATACCAAAACCCCCGTGATAATCAGGATAATTCGCCCCATTGTAGGGCGAATACATCAAGTCCCACGCGTTGTAGGTCGTGTCGAAACTCGGGACGAGAAAGGAACTGAATAGAAAATCCGCCCGCGCGGGAGACAGGCCGAAAAGACTGAGGCCGATGAGACTGAGAGCCAGTCGCTTCTTCATCATACGTAAACTGCGCAAGTTGAGTTAGAGACGACCGCCGCCCGTTGCCACCTTGATGGTGTAGCTGGCGTTGTTCTGCTCCGTGGCCCCGCGCGACCACAGGCGCATGTCACGCAGCTCCTCAATCCCCAGCACCTTCACACTGCCATCGAGGAACGCGCAGACCGCCTTGCCGCTGTAGCGGGGATCCACGTTGCCGTAGCTGGATGGCGATGCACCACTCTTCCACTTCGCGCCCTGCCACATCGGGCCGGTCAGGTTTGGAGGCGTCAGAATGCAATAGCCGTCCATTTTGCCCGTCGCACTACTGCCCCCGACCCCCGCGGCGCTGCCATCACCGGCGGCCGAGGCGAAGACGATGGGCGAGCCGGTGGCATTCGCCATGCGAGTGATGCATTCGTTAGGGTAAGTGATGACCCCGCTGTTGGAGATATCGCCGCCAACGAAGATATAGTTGATCCCCATCGCCGGGAAGCAACTGACCATATAAGTATTCGTCACGTCGATTTGCGTGGCGTTCTTGTTCACCAGGATCGTCCCGTCCATCCGATTACCGAAATAGGGCGCAAGGCGATAGGGATAGCGCTGAGCCGGCGGTCCACTCACCGGATTGCCATTCGGCAGGGTCACCTCGCTCACCGTGCGATCGTAACCACCGAGGAATTGGCCATCCCGATCGGCCGCAGCAGCCGCAAAAGCGGTCATCAGGCTGCGACCGGCCTGGATTTCCTTGGTCATGCGCCCCCTGTTGAGCACGCTCTGAAATACGGGGAAGGCCAGCCCGGTCAGAATGGCGATGATAGCGATGACGACCAGTAGCTCCAGGAGGGTAAAACCTTGGCGACGCATAGTAGTATGAGGTTTAGGCAAAGGTGACGCCACGCAGACGACGCAGGCCGAGCAGAAGACCCAGGCCTCCCACCATCGCCACTCCAGCCGAGGGTTCCGGCACCAGCGCATTCGTCGTCCTGACGGTGGAAGACTCCGTCACATCCTGCCCGAAGAGGATGGCATGAAACCCTTCCTGCCAATTGATGGTGTAACCCGTCACATTACCCGCGAACGACGGGATGCTCGTGAGGTCCCACTGGAAGTCATAGCGATCGATGTTCTGCGGACCGCCGAAAATCACCTGCTGCATCTGCTCGCTGAGCTGCGAATACTGCGGCGCAATGTCGATGAACGTGCCGGAGGAGGTCGTCAGCGTGAGAGTAGGACTGGACAGGAAGGGAGTCGCACTACCACCCGACGTCTGACCTTCCGCGGCGGCGATCTGCAGTACCAGCGTCTTCGTGCCAGCCAGCGGGGACGTGGACTGAATCTGGAAATGAGTTGCGCTGAAAAAGGTGTAGATGCCACCGCTATTCGGGCTGGCACCCGAGAGAAAGTCCGTGGTTTCCGAGCCAAAGCTTTGATTCCCCCGGAAGACAATGCCCGCTCCAGAAATCGGAGCGATACCCAGCGGCCATTGACTCGAAATGCCACTCACACTGGCCGCAACGCCGGCTGGACGGGTTTCCGATGTGTAAGTTCCCCACTGATACTCGGCGGAGGTTCCCCCGAGAACCGATTGGTAATTGCTGTAGTGGGGGTTCACCAACTGCGCAAAGGCACCCGTGGTGGTAAGTCCGAATGCGGCCAGCAGCGGCAGATATTTGGAAAAATTCATAGTAACAATCAGAGCAAGAGACGCTTCGTGCTCAGCGCTTGCGGCGGCGGCTCATCGACAGACCGCAGACGCCAGCCACGCTCAGAAGGGAAAGGGTAGTAGGCTCCGGAACTGCAGCACCAGAGATGGTCGCGTTGTCGACGCTAACATGAACGTCGGCCGGAGTCGTCGTGCCCGGGATAAATAACTGCACATTGCCAATGCTGCTGAAGATCCCATTGAAATCTCCTCCCTCAGGATAGCTCAAAGCGCTCGATGTGCTGCTGATCGGGATGTCGAAATGAGTCCAAGTCCCGCTAGGTACCGAAAGGGACAATGCATTACCTGCCGGGAAACCCGCCGAGGAGGCGAAACGAAGACCGAAATTCATGATACTGCCCGAATCCTGCATGATATCGATGCTGAAGGTCGCCACACCTTCGCTGATCCAGTTACCCGTGAATGCACCGCCGCTGGCGCTATTGCTGGCGGTCGCACGAATCACGACGGAGTTATTGCCGGGAGAAAGCGCCGTTGCGGTGATGAAGCCGTCACCTACACCGAGAGGACCACCGTTCGCAGTCCAAGTGACCGGAGTACTTCCATTGTTCGTCCAGTTCGAGGCACCCAAGGTAAATGGCTCCGAGAAGATCACGGCCGCCCCGGCCACCTGGATACCACAGGCCAGCAGTGCTGCTCCGGCGAGTATCGTCACCTTCGCACCGGCGGAGCGGAGCAACCTTTTGTAAGTGGGAAAGGTCGAGCTCGCAAGATAGCTCGTAGCGCACTCGTCAGACGGAACCTTGGTAAATTTCATGGTGCCGATATTAGTGATGAGTAACAATTCCGCTTCCTTCGGCTTGCGATGGATGTGCTCGGAATTGTGCCCGGCGTTGCCGTCGCATGTCATCACACACGGGTAAAAAGGCGGCATCTGCGGCGTAGCTGTTTCGCGATCGACTCGCTACGATCTTCCTCGATGAACCTGATTCCCCCACGTTCGCGGCGCCCTGCTGTGCTCTTAGCCGCCTTTCTTTCCGGCGCCCTCCTTCACGCGGACGATACGGCCACGGTGCGCGTCTCCGACACCACACTCTTCGACGACATGGATTGCTTCAAGATCGAGACGCCCAGTGCGACGTATCTTTTCGGCAAGCGCGGCGCAGGCTTCGCCGGCATCGTAGACCCGAAAGGCTGCGACTGGATTTCGTATCACCATGGCGGACAGGCGCTGGGCGAATATCGGGGACTGCCGAAGTGCGGTCAGCCGGTAAAATACTTTCACTGCGGCTATGGCTTCGGCCAATACACCAATGACAATTGGTTCACTTCCACGATTACGCTCCGGGAGCCCACTCACGTCCGTATTCACTCCGAGACCGCACGCGGTGATGCCGCCGGCGAGTGGGATTTCTTCACCGACCACGCTACTTTCACCCTGCTGAAGATCCCGGGTGATCTCTATTGGTTCCTCTACGAAGGAGCACCGGGAGGCGCGCTGGATGCCGGGGACGATTTTGTCATTCGTCCCGGCGGCCGCAGGACGCCGCTCACCGAACCATGGAAGGATGTAGTGCCTTGGTGCGTCTTCGGGGCGAAAGAATCACCACACGGGTTGCTCATGTTCCATCACCAATCCGGCAGCCCGGTAGACAGCTACGTCTCCTGGCCTTACAAGCCGGAAAAGGACGGCGCGTTGAACCAGATGACCGTCTTCGGCTTTGGCCGCCGCGACTGGCAGGATCCGAAACAGCACTTCCCGGCTCTCAGTGGCCTGCCCGCCAAACTGACTATCGCCATCCTGCCCGATACGGCGGAAAAATCCATCGAGACGCTGGTCCAGCAGATCATCGCCGAGAAGCAGCAATGAGTGGAATACGGTCATTACCGCCAGTGGTGCTTTGCGCACTCGCCTTCACGGCACCTGCCGCGGAATTGCCGCCCGGCTTCACGGAGGAAGTAATCGCCGCCCATCTCAATGCCGCCACCGCGATCGCGCCGTTGCCCGACGGCCGGGTTCTCATTGCGGACCAAACCGGAAAGCTGCTCGTCTGGAAGGAGGGCCGGGTGCTCGATTCCCCGGCGCTTACGCTCCACGTTACGGACTACTGGGAACGCGGCCTGATCGGCATCACGCCGCATCCGGACTTTCCCCGCACGCCGCAGATCTTTTTGCTCTACGTCACGGACCTCCCTTTCGTCCATCACGTCGTCTCGCGGTTCACGATGAGCGGCGACACCATCGATCCCGCTACCGAGCAAATCCTGCTCGAGGGCGACGACCAGTCGAAGCTCGGCGGCTTTCAACCCGCCGGCCACCAAGGCGGGCCACTGCGCTTCGGTCCGGATGGCAAGCTCTACATCGCGCTCGGGGAGCAGACAGCGCGCGGTCCCTCACAACAGCTCGACACATTGCAGGGGAAGATCCTCCGCATCAATCCCGACGGCTCCATCCCGGAGGACAATCCCTTCTACGCTAGGTCCACGGGTAAGTATCGCGCGATCTGGGCCTACGGCATTCGCAATCCCTTCGGGCTCGCGTTTCAGCCGGAGACAGGCCGGTGCTTTGCGACCGATGTCGGCGAGTCGTCGTGGGAGGAAGTCGACGAAATCCTCAAGGGCGCGAACTACGGCTGGCCGCTGGCCGAGGGCGTGTCGACCAATCCTGCATTTCAGAATCCACTCCATACTTACCCACCGGTCATCGGGCGCAGCATCGTGGGCGCGGCATTCTATCCCCGAGTGCCAAAGGCGGACGCCAGCGGGAATTTCTTCCCGGAGAAATGGCGTGGAAAATTCTTCTTCGCCGACTGGGCGGCGCATTGGGTGAAAGCGCTCGACCCGGAGGCACCCTCGACTGTGGCCACCTTCGCTCGCAGTTTCGATGCGCCCGTCGCCGTGGAGGTCGCCGCGGATGGCTCTCTACTCGTGCTCAACCGCGGCACGATCTGGCGGGATAACAAAAACTGGCGAGCCAATAGCGGCTCCCTCTCGCGCATTCGCTACACCGGCATTTCTCCCGAGGTCGCGGCGCGGCCACCTCTCCCGAAAACGCTCAATGCCACCGGAGTTCTCTCATCACTCGATCCACTCGTTCCGCGCGAGGGCTTCGTCGGCTTCGAAATCAACGCACCACTGGATCAGCCGGGTCTCACGGTGAAACGTTGGATTCAGCTCCCCGAGGGCTCTCACTTGAACATCAACCCAGCGGGAGAATTTGAGTTCCCGAATGGTGCGACGGTGATCCAGCATTACAGCGTGGAAAAGACGGGAGCGCCGTTCGAAACGCAGCTGCTTTCTTTCACCAGTCCCCGCACCTGCCGCGCCGCTGCTTATCGGTGGACGGCTCCGGCAGGCGACCCGAAACTCATCGAGGAAAGCGAAATCGTTTCGCTGCCGGGCGACGACAAGCGTCACTGGTTCTCGCCCAGCGCGGAGGAGAATCTGAATCTCGACATCGTCGTCAGCGGTTTTCTGCTTCCGCTGAATGTGCGGCAGCTCAATCGCGACCAACAACTGGAGCGCTGGAACGAACGGGGCTGGTTTGCCCCGCGACTGCGTCCGGAGGAAATCGCGGGTGCACCACGGCTGGCCGCAGGCAACTACGGCGCCGCATCCGCGGAGTGGCGTGTGCGCTCTTATCTCGATGCAAACTGCGCCACCTGCCATCACCCCGGCGGTCCGGCACGTGGCAACTTCGACGCGCGCTTCATCACGCCGCTCTCCCAACAAAAACTCCTGGATGGCGATCTCGCTGCCGGCGATCTCGGCATTCACGGTGCACGAGTCATCGTACCAGGCCATCCTGAAAAATCGGTGATGTTTCAGCGGCTCAAACGCACCGACTTCTTTCGCATGCCACCGGTTTCCGTGAATGACGAGCTTCCCCGCATTCTGCCGGTGCTCGAGGAATGGATTCGCTCGCTGCCTTCCTCCAAGGCCAATCCCTGACTCCCTCTGCGTCGGCTCGTTTGACGGTTCGGCTCGTATATCGCGCCATGGATTGATTTGCCTCTGCCTCGCATCCGCGCCACTATGTACTCGCTCCGCCTCCATTCATCCTATGAAGGTCACCTATCATCAGGTCACGCAAACCACGCAGGAGTCGTTCCGCATCATCGAGCTGCGCGGGCCGGACTACAAATGCACTTGGCACTTTCACCCGGAGTATCAGCTCGGGATGGTAATGAAGGGCGC
>JBGGMZ010000111.1:0-42526 GCA_041287745.1 Chthoniobacter sp.
GGCCCCGGGGAGTTTCATCCCAATAAACCGCCAGGGACCACCTTGCTCGCCGTGCCGGCCTACTGGCTCATCTATCATTTCGAAAAATGGCGGGGAATGAACCCCGATGACTGGTGGACGCTGACGGTAAACGCATGGCTAACATCGGCACTCAGCGTGGGATTGATCGCCGCCTTTGGCTGCGTCGTCTTCTTCCGGTTGGCGCGGGAAATGGCGGGTGGAAAATCGCTGCCGGCGCTTCTGGCCACATTGGCCTTCGCCTTTGGCACGACCTACTTTCCTTTCGGCACGCTCTTCTTCGATCATGATCTCACGGCGGTCTTCCTGCTGATCTCCTTCGCCTGCCTGTGGCGTGTGCGCGGCATGGAACGGCCCTCGCCGGGACCCGTGATGCTGGCAGGCGCTTGCGCGGGCATCGCGGCGATTACGAATTACATCGCAGCCGGGGCGGGAGCGATCATCGCGGTGTATGCGCTGTGGGGCACGCTCTCGGTCAATGGTAAGATGCGCTGGAATTGGCGGGCGCTTGGGTGGTTCACGGTCGGAGTGATGCCGCTTTTCATCGTGATCTGCGCTTACGATTGGGTGAATTTCGGTTCGCCGTTCAAGCTGGCGAACGATTTCCAAAATCCGCTCTTCAAGGACCAGAACGCTTTGCTCGGCATGTTCGTTGTCCCCCAGCATGTGGAGGATTTTGTGCGCTTGGGCTACATCGCCGGCTTGCTCAGTGTCTCGCCCTATCGCGGGGTGTTTTTCCTCGCGCCCGTTTTGCTCATGGGCTGCTGCGGGCTGGTATTGTGGATGATCCAGAAAAAGCACATTGCCGAGGTGCGCTTGTGTATCGCCATCTTCGGCTTCTTCTTTCTCGTGAATGTTTTCTTCAATGGTTATCACGCGGGTTTCAGCGCCGGACCGCGCTATCTCGTGCCGGGTTTGCCGTTCTTGGCGCTGCCCTTGGTGGCCGCCTTCCTGAGTCTGCGTTTGCGTTGGCTCACGGCCGTGCTGGCCGTGATCTCGATCGTCCAACAGACCTTGCTCACTGCAACAGACGCCCAAAACTCGCTCGCCGTCGGCGGTCACGCGCGGGTCGATGATGCCCATCGGAAGGACGATTTCCTTTGCCAGATCGTGGGCGAATACGCATGGCCGCTCTTTGCCCACGGGCGTGCGTGGCCGGTCCTCGAGCAACTGATCGCTGCGCGACTCGACAATGAAAAGACGCGGCTCGATGAGGAGGGCGTCGCCGAGCCGGAGCGCAAGGGACGTCTCGCGGCGATGGAGAAAGAACTGCGCGACAGCATCGCCCGCGGCGATTCCAGCCCGCTGATTCTCGGGGCCATTCGCGGCCCCGTGTCAGTCAACCCCATCGGCGTCTACGATGGCCTGCTTATCTTCACCATCTTCCCCGCCGGCTCGGAGCAGACGGATTGGAACTCATTCAACGCGGGCGAATTCTTTTTCCCCATGCAACGCAAGAGCCTGCTGCCGCTGCTCATTATCAGCGGCGGCTTGTTTGCTTTCTTGATCGTGCTCGCCCGGCGGCGCGACCAGCTCAGCGGGTCGGTGAGTAATCCGTCGGCTTAAGGAAGACGGATTTCACGCCGTCCGGGATCGTCAACGAACCTCCGCCCTTGTCCTCGCTGGCCTTCTTCGCCGCGATCCAGTCGGGATCCGCTCGAAACGCTTCGAACGACGCCTTCGCGGCATCCACGCTCTTGTGCGCGAGGAGGTAGACGAGAGTGTTATCTGCGTTCGCCTGGTCGGCCAGGAGTTTCCAGTAAAAGAGATTCGTCATGCCGTGCTTCGCGAAGAGCGCGATGGTGTGATCGCGGAAACGCGCGTGCAGCAGCGGGAGATTGTTCGGCGTAGTGGTGTAAGTGCGCAGCTCGAAGACGCGCTCCCCGCTGCCGGTGGACGGTTGGATGGCTGGCGAGAAATCCGTAGCCGACATGAAGAGCTGATCGACCTTGGTCACGAGCTTGCCGTTGACTTCGGAGTCGGTCTTTGCCTTCTTCCAATCTTCGTCGGCCTGGAATTCCTTCCACGAAGTCTCACGCGCTTCACGGGTCGGGTAGGCGAGGACGTAGACGAGCAGGTTGTCCGGATTCTCGATCGGTGTCCAATAGCCGATGTTGGTGATACCGTGCTTCTCGAAGAGCTTCACGGTGTGATTGCGGAACCGAGCGTTGAGATCGTCTAGCTTGCCAGGCGCGGCGTGGTAGGTCCGCATCTCGAAGACGCGGGTGTCAGCGTCGGCGGCGGATGAGGTGAATGTCGTAGCAAGCATGGCGAGGCAGGAGAGAATTGGGAGGAGCTTCATTGGAAAGGCATGGGGTGGGGAGGTGCGAGAGGAATGGAATATGGCAGATGGCAAATGGAAAAGACGAATCGAATGGAACGGCGGTCAACGGCGGCTCGGTGTGACTAAAGAGATCCTCTACGCTCCACTTTCGATCGTACCCTCACTTACGCTCAGCTTCTCTTACTCCTCAGCTTCCCTTCGCCGCCAGTTGAGCCTTGAGTTGCTCGATCTCGGCCTCCGCCCGCTTGCGCTCGGTCACGTCGCGATACAGGCCCAGGACGAGACGGCGGCCATAGAGGATGATAGGCGTAGCACTCACGGCGACCGGTACGGTGTCACTCCCCGCCGCAGGGATTTCGCCTTCGAAGACGATTCGCTCGCCCGGCGCAGGTTCAGTGCCATCGCAAAAGTGACGACGAAACTCCGCGAGCGTTTGAGGTGAAAGCAGGCGCTCGATATTCGAGCCAACGATCTCCGCGCGCGGACGGCCGAAAAGGACTTCCGCCTGGCGATTGGTGTCGATCACCCGCCCGCTGCGCGAATCGCAGAGCAGCGCCGCCTCGCCCAGGCATTCGAAAAGATGCCGGTACTTGCTTTCCGATTGGATCATCGCCTCCTCTGCGCGGCGCAAGGCGACTCGCTCCGCCGCATCGACCAGCGCACGATGCACCGCCGGGAGCAGCCGCGCGAGACGCTGCTTGAGGACGTAATCGGTCGCACCGGATTTCAGCGCATCGATAGCCGTGTCCTCGCCGATCGTGCCGGAGACGAAAATGAACGGCACATCCGGCAGCTTTTCGTGCGCGAGATCCAACGCAGCGAGCCCGTTGAAATTTGGAAGCGAGAAATCGGAAAGGATGATGTCGTATCCACCGCGCTCCAGGCCGGCGATGAAATCCTCGCGCGTATCGACGCGATCGATCTCGCACCGGAATTCGCTTCGCTGCAGGGCCGTGTGAACCAATAAGGCATCCATATCATCGTCTTCCAAATGGAGGATGCGCAGTTCGGTACTCATTCGGGGACGGGCCTTGCCACGAGTTCGCATGGAACTCCGCTTACGGACGTAAAAAAATAAACTAGGGCGCGGGTTTGGGCGTCGTTACGGCGGGAGCAGGGGTGGCGGCAGGTGCGGAGGTCGAGCCCTTCAAGTAACGCAGCAGGCTGCTCTGCGTGCTGAGCACGAGCGTCGTATTCGTCTGGAAGGCGGTCTTGTAAGTATCGAGCGTGCGCTGGAATTGGTAGAGATCGCGCGATTCCGGGCTCTGGTTATAAGCCTTCGCATAGATCGACGTCGCCTCCGCGTCCGCCTTGCCCTCGATGGTTTGCACTTCGCGATAAGCCTTCGAGTCGATTTCCTTTAGATCACGTTCCTTGTTGCCGAGGATCTTCGCCGCCTCGCCCTGGCCCTCGCTGCGGAAACGCTCCGCGATCTGTTGCCGCTCGCTCATCATGCGCGAGTAAATCTTCGCGCTCACCGCGGGGTTGTAGTTGATTCGCTTGAAGCGCACGTCGAGCAGCTCGATGCCAAACTCCGCGAGCTTGCCGCGGGCCGCATCGGTGATTTCCTTTTCGAGTGTCACGCGTCCAAATTGGATCGTCGGCAAAGCCACGCCAGTTGTGCCGCCGCCCGCCAGCAGCGTGTCATCGATTGCCGGTTTGCGATCCTTGATCGTGCGAACCATCTCCACGAGCTCATGTCGCGCCACGGTATTGCGCGTCTCGCTGCCGAGGATGTCATCGAGGCGCGATTGTGCGCGGCGATTGTCGTTCAGGCGGATGTAGAACTGCGCCGGATCGCTGATGCGCCAGCGGCCAAAGGTATCCACTACGATGTAGAGCTTGTCCTTTGTCGGCATTTCCGCAACCGGGCCGTCCCACTCCAGCATCCGCTTGTCGAGGCGGTGCACGTCCTGGATGAAGGGTGTTTTGAAATGCAGTCCGGCTTGGGTGATTGGCTCGCCCACAGGCTTGCCGAATTGCGTAATAATGACCTGCTCGGTCTCGGCCACGGTATAGCAGGCCCCGGAGATGCCGAGCAGTGCGAGGAGCGCGACAACGCCCGCGAGGATGGAAACGATTTTCGAGTTCATGTGCGTTATTTCGTTTTCGATTTGGCGTCGAGGTTCAGTAGCGGGAGCAATTGCGTTGCGCTCTCGTCGATGATGACCTTGTGCTCGAACTGCGGCAGCACCTCCGTCATCGTCTCGAGGAACATGCGCTCGCGCGTGACCTCGGGAGCTTTGAGATATTCGGCGAGCAGCGCGCTGAAGCGGCCCGCATCGCCCTGCGCTTGATTCACGCGACTGAGCGCGTAGCCCTCCGAGGCCCGGATCTTTTGATCGGCCTCACCGCGGGCGCGGGGCACCACCTTGTTATATTCGCCGTTGGCAACATTGATCATTTGCTCCTTCTCCTGCTGCGCCTGGTTCACCTCGTTGAAAGAAGCCTGCACATTGCGCGGCGGGTGCACGTCCTTGAGCTGCACCTGCATGACGCTGATGCCCAACCCGTATTGCTTCGAGAGATCCTTTAGCCGCGAGAGGGTTTCATTCTCGATCTCCTGCCGGCCGATGGTGAGCACTTCATCCACCGTGCGGTCGCCCACGACCTCGCGCATGGCCGATTCGCTGGCATCGCGCAATGTCTGCCCGGGCGAATGCACGTGAAAGAGATACTGCTTTGGATCGTCGATACGGTACTGCACCACCCACTCGACCAGTGCCATATTGAGGTCGCCGGTGACCATGCTTTGCTCCGCTTCCGGTTCCCGCGGAGTTTGGTCGGGATTTTGTGCGCCTTCGGTGGAGAAGCCAAACTCCGCCTTGTTCTGCCGCTGCACTTCCACGAGCACGATCTGGTCGATCCCCAGTGGCAGCTTGAAGACCAACCCAGGCTGAACGATTTCCTGGAACTTCCCGAAACGCATCAGCACGCCTACCGAATCCGCCGGCACGGAGGAGTAACAAGAAAGCAGCGCCCACAGGATGAGGATCGCGATGAGTCCCCGCCACACCCAGCGCAGGTTGAAGTTGGGCAGGTTGAATTGCGACGCGTTGTAGTTCGGTGGCGGCATGGGATAGGTGGGGTGAAGGTGAAAAGGCCCCCGGGGCGCGGACTTAACGCTCCTTTTACTGGTTGAATGGGGGGATCACAGGAAAATGTGATGCGCGATCCACCGCGTTAGGTACGATTCACTTGGATTACTCTGGAGTAGCGCCTGTCATGACCTGCATGTCGTCACCTACCGCCACTCCGCAGCCCGCGCGTTTTGGGAAAAGCGCCGGCTGGCCATAGCAGCTTGCGTTTCGGTCTTGATGCAGGTGCCTCCATTCCGGTGCAGTGGGGTTTCCATCTCCCTGCATCTTCCATCCTCATGAAAGTCATCATCACCGGCGGCGGCGGTTTCCTTGGTTCCCAGCTTTGTCAGAAACTCCTCGAGCGCGGCACGCTCACCGGGCCCTCGGGTGGTGCCGAGGAAATCCGCGAGATCGTCTTGCTCGACGCCGCCTTTGCGCGCGAAGCCACGGATGCACGCGTGCAGCAGGTGAAGGGCGACATCAGCGATCGCCCCACGGTCTTCTCCGCTGTCGGCACCGATCCGGCAGTCGCCATCTTCCATCTCGCCTCCATGGTGAGCGGAGAATGCGAAGAGCGTTTTGACGATGCCCTGCGGGTGAATCTCGACGGCGGCCGCAATGTTTTCGAAGCAGCGCGCGCCGCGCCCGGCAAGCCACGCGTGGTCTTCGCCAGCAGCATCGCCTGCTTCGGCGGCGAAGCCATGCAGGATCCGAATACCGACCGTACGAAGATCACACCGCAGACCACCTACGGCATGACCAAGGCGATGTGCGAGCTGATGGTGAATGACTATTCGCGCAAGGGTTTCTTCGATGGCCGCTCGATGCGCCTGCCCACGGTGATCGTGCGCCCCGGCAAGCCCAACGCCGCCGCCTCGAGCTGGGCCAGCGGGATGTTCCGCGAGCCGCTCAACGGCGAGACCTGCCTGCTGCCCATCCGCCGCACGCAAAGCCACCCGATGACCGGCTACCGCACGATCACGGAATCGTTCATCGCCTTGCACGAAGTGCCCGCGTCGCAGCTGCGAGACGACCGCGCCATCGGCCTCCCGGCGCATCGTGTCACACCGCAAATCGCCGCCTCCGTCATCGAGGAAGTCGCCCGCGAACGCGGCTTCCAGCTCGGCCCGATCGTCGACGCCTTCGACGCCCGCATCCAGGACATCGTGGACAACTGGCCCGTCGCCGTGGACGGCACCCGCGCCATCGCCCTCGGCCTGCCGCAGCCCCCGCCACTCAAGCAAATCGTCGAGCAGTATCTCGAGGATTTCGGGCGGCGATAGAGGCCGGCGAACGGGGTGCCGTCGCGCGATCTTCACTTGCCATTTTACACCGGCAGGTGGACAACGATGGCCGAGGTGTGCCCCCTATGAAGAACGTTTCTCTCGTTGCTGGATTGCTCGTCCTGGCTGTCGCGCCGTTGTGGAGTGCGGATTTCCAAGGAGCGGATGCGGTGTTGAAGAAGATGCTGAAGGCTCACGAGAAGCCGCTGGAGGGAGCGAAGCCGGCGGATACGACGGAGGAAATACGCCAGAAGCTGGCGGATTTTCGTGCGCAGGCGGAGACGTTGCCGCCGGACCAGGCCGCGACGCAATGGCTGGCTCTGTTTGATGCTTTCTCGGCTTTGCCTCCGCGCGATTTCTACAACTCCCGCGGAAGTAATTTCTCAAACTTCTACGACCGGTTTTCGGCGAAGTCTTTTCTCCAGGCATTACCGCCCGCGGGTGCCTGGGATGAACTGGCGCGGCAGATCGAGGCGCGAAAGGATGGAGGTGAATTGCGGGGAAAGGGTCTGCGATTGCTGGCGACGATTTTACGCGGGGACGCCGCGGGACGCGAACGCCTGCTGAAAGAACTGCGGACGATGGCCGGGAACCCGAAGCAGGGAGCGGGCATAGACCTGCAGACCTTGGACGCAATGGAAGAGCAACTGGCGACGCTCAGTGGCGGGGATGCGCAACTGGCCGCATTCGAGCTGCGACTGGCGAGGATGGAGGCGCGCCCCGATGTGCCCGTTGGGTCATTCGAGGTGCCGCCGCTGGTGAAGCTGGCCGGGCGGGAGAGGGCGCAAGCGCTCCTCCAGCGCGCGCTGGTGCTCGACGGAACCGTGCGCATCCTCGACGACGAGACGCGCCGTCTGGCCGCCACCGTCGCCTTGCAATCCCTTCCGCGCTTGCGGAAGCCTTCGTGGACTTTGGTGCGGGAGATCGATGATGGTCCGCTCTACGAAGCGTTGGCCGCGCGCTTTGGGAAACCGGGGACGGAAGAGGCCTACGAACGCGGCCCAGCGGCGATGATCTATCTCGTGGGTCTGGTGGCCCATGGCCGCACGAAAGATGCGGTCCGGTTTGTGAGTGAGGCGGGGACCACCCTGAGCCAGGGCGGGTCGCTCGTGGCCCACGGCTCGGTGGACTATCTGCTGCGCCGGGGATTGGTCCGGCAGGTGAATGACTTTCTCCACGAGCTGCTCTCCGGCGATCCCGCGCTGCCCTACTGGAGCGATTACATCCAGCTTTCCGCGCGGCTCGGCGAGTCGGATAAAGCGCTGGCCTTCGCGCGGGAGATCGCAGCGCGCCCCGATCTCGCTCCCGAAGCGCAGCAGGAGGCGAATCGTTACGAAGTCGAGGCCCTGCTGGCAGCGGACGACGTGGACGGCGGCGTCAAAATCCTGCGGGCGATGATTCAAAAAGGACCGGGCAGCGATCGGCAGCCAGGCCAGGGCGACGGAGCCACCCGACACATCGAGCGCTGCGTGCGTCTGGCGCAGCTGGGTCGATTGCTGGGACGCCCGGAATGGACCGATGAAGGTGTCGCTGCGGCGCTGGCGAATCTTTCGAAACCCGGTCAACCCTTTGGCCAGCAGATGGCGGAGCCGGTGTTGCAGTTGCTGCTCACCTTGGGGCGCGGGCCGGAGGCGGAAAAGCTGGAGAGCGATTTTCCCGCGGCGGGCAATCCGGGCAACAATTCTCTCTTCAACGATCGGACGGAAAAGCTGGCGATCATTTACCACTCGGCCGGTCGCCATGCCGATGTGCTTCAGTTACTCGAGCAGTCGCCCTACTGGAGTGTGTCCGATCTCTCCGGATTGAGCGCGAGCGAAACCGCGCGGATCCCGCTGCTCTTCGCGGCGGCAAAAGCGCTGGCCGTGGCGGGACGGAAGGAGGAGGCGCGCCGGGTGGTCAATCGTCTCCTCGAACGCCAGGGTGGGTACGATCCCGCCTACGCATTGCTGCTCGAGCTGGGCGGCGACGGCCTGGAGGCGCGGCTCGATGCACTGGCGCTGCGCGACCGTTTCCAGGAGCGCCCGCTCATTTGGAAAGCGAAACTGCAATCCGACGCGGGCCGGCTGGACGAAGCGGAGAAGACGGTGCGTGCGGCGATCGCGATCGATCCTTCCGACGGGGAGGAAGGGAAGGGAGATCGCATGCGGGCCTACGCCGTGCTGGGCGACGTCCTGGAAAAGAAGGGCGACGCCGCCCAGGCGAAGATCATGCGCGGAGCGGTCGAGGCCATCCGCCTTTCGGAGGATGCGGACGACTGGTGGCAGGCCGGCCTATTGCGGCGCGCGGTGAAAATGTATGAGGAGGCGTTGGGGCATTTCGCCGATGCCTACTGCATCCAGTCGCGCCTGGCTCTGCGCTACAGCGAGCTGGGCGACATGGCAAAGGCGGAGGAGCATTATCAGCGCGCTTTCGAGCTCATGCCGGGGAGTTTTGGGCGGATCGAGAGCCATTGCTTCGGCTGCGAAGGCGCCTTTTCCGGTGACCATGCGCAGAACATCGCGGAGCGCGTATTCACGAAACTGGCAGCTGAGCCGGGGGCGCGACCGCAGGTCTTTTATTTACTGGGTTACTTACGAGACCAGCAGCAGCGGCCCGGAGAGGCTGCCGCCCTGTTCCAACGCGCGGTGCAATTCGACCCGGACTATTTCAACGCCTGGTTACATCTGCGCGGTGCGGCCCATGCGGCGAATCTCGCCGGGGGCGAGGCCGACGCCGCCACGCTCGCGCTGCTGCGGCTGGACCCTACCGCAGGGCATTACTACCCGAGCTTCGAGGACGTGCGCGATTTGCGCGGCCTCTGGGATGCGGTCCTCGCGGCGGAGAAGAACCGGCCGGTTTTTGACAAAGGCCCCATTTTTGGGCTTCCAGCCGCGGCTTTGGAAGCGGAGCGCCGCCTGAAGCTGGCGAAAGCGATGGGCCAGGACGCGAATTTTTCCTACCGCACGGGGAACGATGATTACCGCTTGGGGCAAAAAGACCTGCGGCAGGCTTTTGGCCAGCATCCTGCCATGTCCGCGCTGACGACTTTTCTCGAGCGCGTGACGCCGCAGCGGTAAGCGGGAGCGGCGGCTGGCGAAGTTATGGATGATCGGCCGTCTCGCAGGCACCTGTGGCGGCGGATTCGAATTGGATCGTGGCGTGGCCGATGCGGAAGCGTTCGCGGAGCGTCGCGTTGATTTCGCGCAGGAGCGTGTCGCCTTGCGTGGGGTTGGTGAGCACGAGGTGGACGGTGAGGGCGGCTTCCGTGGTGCTGAGGCCCCAGATGTGCAGGTGATGGGCGTTGCAGACGCCGGGCAGTGAGCGGAGATAGGTGCTGACGGCAGTGGCGTCGATGCCCTCCGGGACGGCGTCGAGGGAGAGATTGATCGATTCGCGCAGCAGGTCCCACGTGCCATAGATGATGATCGCGGCGACGACGAGGCTGACCGCGGGGTCGAGCCAAAACCAGCCGGTGAACGCGATGACGATGCCGGCGATGACCACGCCTGCTGAGATGGCGGCGTCGGCCAGCATGTGCACATAGGCGCCGCGCACATTCAAGTCGCCCTTGCGGCCGGACATGAAGAGGACGGCGGTGCCGGCATTGATGAGAATGCCGAGCAGCGCAACCCAGATGACGGTCTGGGCGCCGACATGATCGGGCATGCGCAGGCGCTGCACGGCTTCCCACGCGATGGCGCCGACGCTCACGAGCAGGACGATGGCGTTGCCCAGCGCCGCGAGCACGGAGGAGCGCTTGAATCCGTAGGTGTGCCGCTCGGTGGCGGCGCGCTTGGCGAGCACGGTCGCACCCCACGCGAGGAAGAGGCCGAGGACGTCGCTGAGGTTGTGGCCGGCATCGGCCACGAGTGCGAGGGAGTGGGAGAGGAGCCCGTAGACCGTCTCGACGATGACGAAGACGGTATTGAGCACGATGCCGATGGCAAAGGCGCGGCCGAAGCTGGCTGGTGCGTGGGAGTGGCCGTGATCGTGACCATGGTCATGAGAATGCGCTTCGTCGTGATCGTGATCGTGGTGGTTGTCGTGTGCCATGGTAGGTGCTCTGCGCCCTCTGAGTTTAAAATGATGGTCGCCGTTTTCGAGGAAGCCTCCCGGCCTGTACATCTCGCGTCAACGCTGGAAGCTGTTGGCGATGAAAAGGAGCTAAGGTTTGGCCGGCTGCGGACGTGACTTGGAGTCGCCTTGCCGCGAGTCTATTCCTCCGTCCCAGTTTCCGCCCCCCATGAAAACGCCGCGCCTGCTCGTTGCTCTATTCCTCCTCGGCCTCCTGTCCATGGCGCTAGGCGCTGATCCCAAGCCGAATATCGTGATCTTGCTGGCCGATGATCTCCGCTGCGATGGGCTGGCGAGCCTCGGGCATCCGGTGGTGAAGACGCCGAATGTGGATTCGCTCGTCAAGACGGGCTACGTCTTCCGCCGCGCTTACACGATGGGCTCGATGGTCGGCGCGGTGTGCCTGCCGAGCCGCACAATGCTCATGACCGGGATGTCGATGTTCCGCGCAATGAAGGCAGTGCCGGGAGGAAAGGCGCCGATCGAACCGGACGACATGCCGGAGGCGTATTCCTTTCCGCGAGCGATGAGGGCGGCGGGCTACGCGACTTTTCACGCGGGCAAGAACGACAATTCGCCCAAGGCGGTGACGGCGGAGTTCGACGAGACCTACGATCCCGGTGCGTCGATGGCGTGTGCGGACAAGGCGATCGACTTCATCAAACGGACATCGAGCACGAAGCCGCTGTGCCTCTACATCGCGCCCCATGAGCCGCACGACCCTCAATACGCCACGCCGGATTTCTACGCGCACTACAAGCCGGAGGATGTGCCGCTGCCCAAGGCCTTCGCAGCGTTTCATCCGTTCGACAATGGCGACATCAAGGTGCGCGATGAAATGACGCTGCCGTGGCCCCGCACCAAGGAGAATGTGAGCCGCAAACTCGCGCGCTACTATGCCTCCACGGAATACTGGGACGCGGCGATGGGGCGGGTGATCCAGGCGCTGCGCGATGCGGGACAATTCGAGAATACGATCTTCATCATCGCAGGGGACAATGGGCTCTCGCTCGGCGAGCACGGCTTGGTGGGCAAGCAGAACCTCTACGAATTCGGTGGCATGCAGGTGCCGCTCGTCGTGGCGGGCAAGGGGATTCCGAAGGGCGAGACCCGCGCGCTGGTTTACCTCATGGATGTGTTTCCCACGTTGTGTGAATTGAGCGGCGCGCCGGTCCCGGCGCGGGTCGAGGGGCTGAGCCTGGCGCCGGTCATCCGCGGGCAGAAGCCGCAGGTGCGCGAATACCTGTTCAACGCCTATCGCACCTGCCAGCGCTCGATCAGCGACGATCGCTGGAAAGTCATCCGCTATCCGCTCATCAATCGGACGCAGTTCTTCGATCTGGCGCGGGATGCGCACGAGGAGAATGACCTGAGCGGCCGCCCGGAATACCAGACCAAGATGGAGCAGATGCTGGCCAAGCTCGCGGAACTGCAGAAGCAATACGATGATCCGTACCCGCTCACCGTGGCCGATCCGAAACCGGGCGTGTGGTCACCGGCATTGCTCACACCGGCGGATCTCGCCGCGCAGGCGAAGGAGACGGCGGTGACAATCGAGCCGCCGCCGTATCTAGGTGGTGGGAAGAAGAAGAGAGCGGAGTAGGAAGCGGGCGAGTAACGAAAGTGCGCCGCGTAGCTTCAAAAAATACGGCCATCCCGAGCCGTATCGATGCAGTAAACGCTTGGAGCGTCCACGCCTGTAGCGGCGCCGTCCCGGCGTCGGTGGCCTTGACGCAATGCGACCGATGCCGGGACGGCGCCGCTACAGCAGAGGGAATCGGGCAGCGCCGGAGGCCCTGCCAATTTTCGCCGGCGAAGGTGGAGGAAAGATGGGCTGCGTAGTCACGCAGCGTTTGGTGGAAGCTCCGCTCCGCCGCTGCCCACCGAAGCGTGAGGTTCCTCGCCCGCTCCGCTTTCGCTCGGAATGACGGCGTTTTTTGGAAGCGCTGCGCGCGTCCAACCAGCACCGCTAGCCGTTGCTCTCCATGTGCTTCTCACCCCATTTGCACAGTTCCCTCATCACGGGCCGCAAGGTGCGGCCGTAGGGGGTAAGCGAGTATTCCACCTTGGGTGGGACGACCTGATGAACTTTGCGGGCCACGACGCCATCCTGCTCCAGTTCGCGCAATTGCTGGGTGAGCATTTTCTGCGTGGCATCGGGGAGGAGCTTGCGCAACTCGCCGAAGCGGCGGGTGCCTTCCATGAGGTGATAGATGATCACGGGTTTCCATTTGCCGCCGATGATCTCAAGCGCGGCGCGGACGGAGCAGTCTTCCAAGGGCATGGTTTCCAAAAGGTAACTACGGTACAAAATAGTGCCTACTTGCTGAATCCGCCGTAAAGCACAAAAGTCCCCTCAGCAGACAAAACACATCCAATGAATATCGCAATCCTCGGCACCGGCATGGTGGGCAATGCGCTCGCCACCAAACTCGTTCAGATGGGACACCAGGTCATGATGGGCTCCCGCACCGCCAACAGCACGGCAGGGCAGGAGTGGCTGCGCTCGGTGGACGGCAAGGGACAGATCGGCACCTTTGCCGATACCTCGGCGTTCGGAGAGATCGTCATCGATTGCACCAACGGCGCGAACTCGATTGAAGCGCTGCGGCAGGCGGGTGCGGTGAATCTGCGGGGCAAAGTGCTGATCCAGGTGGGCAACCCGCTGGATTTTTCCAAGGGCATGCCGCCGTCACTCACGGTGTGCAATACCGATTCGCTCGGTGAGGAGACGCAGCGCGAATTTTCCGAGGCTCGCGTGGTGAAGGCGCTGAACACCGTGAACTGCGATGTGATGGTGAACCCTGCCTGTCTCACGGGAGAGCATGAGCTTTTCATCTGCGGCAACGACGCCGCGGCGAAGAGTCAGGTGACCTCTTGGTTGGGCGAATGGTTTGGCTGGAAGAGCGAAAGCGTGATCGACCTCGGCGACATCACGAATGCGCGAGGGACGGAGATGTTCCTCGCCCTGTGGGTGCGGTTGTGGGGAAAGCTGGGGACACCGCATTTCAACATTCATCTCGCGCGAGAGAAGTAACACTCTCTTTCGCAATGATGGTGACTGGCGCGTTCGGGGAGAACGGTTGAATGGTCGGGCGGTTTTTATGGAAAACGCGGAGACGCGGAGAACGCGGAGGAAGAGGAGAAACCGCCACTCTGCGCCTTTGCGTCTCTGCGTTTGATTCTTCCAATCAACGACCTCAGGGAAAAGCCATGAGGTGAATGAGGAATGCAGGACGGACTTATCTTCCGTTCCTGCTTTCGTGCTTTCCTGATTCAAAGCTCCACGCAGCCGGATGCGGAAAGTGCAACTCAGATGATCCGGCCGGGCGACAAGGTGAGCGCCATGGTCGTGGGCGGTTCGTCCATTTCGCCGCGGGGCAAGGTATCGAGTATGGGGTTCGTTTCGAAGCCGGCGGCCTTCAGGGCAAGATAGGTGGCGGCGGCGTCCTTGGTGACTGGAAGCTCGGGGACGGCGAGCGAGAGACCTGCGCCGTGAGTGTCGGGCGGCAATTCCTCCGGACCGCGAACGGTCCAACCGGCGCGCTCAAAGATCGACTTGAACCACTCGGCGTGGCTGCGTGCTTCCGCATTGCCCGCAGGCGTGCGGATGGTGATGCCTTGCGCGCGAATGCCCGCGAGATTGAGCAGGAGGGCCTGGCTTTGCTCGTGTGAAAAGGCCGGTGGCTGGCCAGCGGGGGCGCTCAGCCAGATGAGTTGTCGCTGCGGGGCGTTCCACACATTCGTGCGGGCCGCCGCCATGGCATCGCGGAGGGCGGCCTCGAGCGCTTCGACGCGGGCCTCGAGTAGATCGATGCGGAAGCGGTCGTCTGCACTCGCGGCCAGCGGCACGGGTGCACTCGGAGGCGCGAGAACGGGAGGAACCGGTTCCGCTTCCGGCGACAGCGTGCCCTCAATGAAAACGACCTCGCGGCATTTCGGGCACTGCACCCGGCGGCGACGTCCGGCGGACGGCGCTTTGATGGGCGCGGCGCAGGATGGGCACAGCGTCTCGCAGGTTTCGGAGGGAGCGTTCCTTTTGACCATCGGCGCTAGGCGGCAGCCTCTGGTTTGCCGGGTTCGACCCCGCGTAAGAATTCGAGTTCCTCTTCGCTCAAGACGGGGGCTTCTATGCGAGTGGATGGCTGGCGCGAGCGTCGGCGTGCTGGGTCGCTTTCCAAACGCGCGGGGCCTTGATGGGGCATATTCGACCAGCACGGGATCGTCGTTTCCTCGCCGCACTGTGGGCAGGCAAATTCCCGGCCTTCGCAGCGTGCGTCCGTCTGCAAGACTGCCTGGCAGACCGCGCACTGGAATTTCAGCGAGAGCTCCAGCACCTCGGGCGGAAACACTGGCGGGTATGCGGCGAAATTACCGTGTCCATGGGCCGGCCGGGGCACGGGCACATGGCGCGTGCAGGCGTGGCACTGCAGGAGGTCGTACCGCGATTCGGCCGACGTTTGCAGCGCGGCGCCGCAGAGCACGCAGTAAAAATGGACGGCGGACATGACGGTGATCAGCGCGGGATGGTTCGGAAAAAGAACCTCCCATTTGGCTTGACTGTGCCAGACTGGCAGCCCATTACTGGTAGTCAAGTTGAAAACCTTACCACCACATCTTGTGGTTGGTGAAGAAAAAGCCTGTTTTGCGCGTCTGCGCCGGCATCGGTTTCCAATCCTTGTTCCATGAGCACTTCCACGCAGTCCATTCTTGAGTCGGACTCCGCTGGCGCGTCTGAAGCCATCGAGCCGGCGCAGTTGCAATTCCTCGAGCGCACCTTCGGCGAATACCTCGCGGAGCGTGCGTCGGATACCGAATCCATCCGCGCCTGGCGGCGGGACCTGACCCGATGGGTGCACCAGCGCCTGTTCCATTTCCGCGACTCCATCACGGATGTGCGTGCGGAACTGAACGCGACCTTTCGCCGGACCCGCGCGATCGCGGTGACGAGCGGCAAGGGCGGGGTGGGGAAGACGACTTTTTCCGTGAATCTCGCCGTGGCTTGCGCGCAGCTCGGGCGGCGTGTCTTGCTTTTCGACGCCGACTTTGGTATGGCCAACGTGCACATCTACACGGGTGTGAATCCGAAGACGACGCTGCTCGAAGTGGTGGATGGCCGGATGCGCATGGAGGACGTAATCATGCCGGGCCCCGGCGGCATCCAGATGATTTGCGGGGCATCGGGCGTGAGCCGTTTGTCGGATCTCAGCATGCTGACGCTGGAGTCGATCGGGCGTGAGCTGCTGCGTGTGGCGGCGGATTACGACATCCTCATCATCGATACCAGCGCGGGCATTTCCTCCGCCGTCACGCATTTCCTGAGCTTGGCGCAGGAGTCCATCGTGCTGGCCACGCCGGCGCTCGCCTCCACGCTCGATGCGTATGGCGTGATCAAGCTGGCGTGTGAGACGCGCATCTCCACGCGGCTGAATTTGTTGATCAACCAGGCCGAGGGCGAGCAGGAGGCCGAGCGGGTGCGTGAGCGCATCGCGGGTTGCGCGGAGCGTTACCTGGGCGCGTCGGTGCGCACGCTGGGTTTCCTCCGGCGCGATCCTTCCTTCGAGCGTTCGGCGCACAGCCGGCGCCCGCTCGTACTGAGCGATCCCGGCAATAGCAACGCGCTGCGTATCGCCGAGATCGCCGCCCAATTTATCGACGAAGAAAAATCCGTGCGCCCGGCCTCCTGCGACACGGAAGCCAATTGCGCGGCCGCCTGAAGACTGGATTTCCCCACCAGCCGACCCACGAGCCCATGGAACCTCAAACCCAACCACTGGAGCCCACGCCCACGACTTCCTTTCCGCCTCCGCCCACCGTGGATGATTCGGATATGGATGCGTTCCTGAACCTGCTGGAGTCCACGACGGCCACGCCGCCTCCGCCTGCGCCAGACGTTGTGCCGTTCGCCCCCGCAGGAAATTTCGTGAGCTTCTACGGGCTGAAGGAAAATCCCTTTGCCGATGCGGTGCACCCCGGCTTTTTCTTCCGCACGGACAGTCACGCGGATGCTTTTCGCAGCATGATGATGGCGGTGGAATTCCAAGCCTCGCTCGGCATGACGACCGGCCCGAGCGGCACGGGCAAGACGCTGGTGAGCCAGCTTCTGCTCCAGCATTTCGACGATCCAAAATACCGCGTGGTGCTCCTGCTTGTCACGCCGGGGCTGAGCAAGACCGGGCTGCTGCGGGAGATTCTTTCCGAGTTGGATCTCGCGCTGCCGGTGGGTATTCCGCGGGTGCAGGATCTGGTGAAGCAGCTCAGCAATCACATCATCGAACTGCACGAGCAGGGCCAGCGGTTGGTCATCATGGTGGATGAATGTCATCTGCTCTCCGCGGATTGCCTGCACATGGTGCGCACGATCAGCAATATCGAGACGCCGCAGCAGAAACTCGTGACGTGCCTGCTCTTCGGCGAGTCGCGGCTCTTGCAGCGGCTGGATCATCCGAGCTACGCGTCGCTGAACAATCGCATTTACCTGCGCAGCGTGCTGAGCCCGCTCACGCCGGGGGAAGTGGCGCAGTATATCAAGTATCGCGTCATGACCGCTGGGCGGCTCACGGAGCTTTTCACCGAGGCCGCGCTGGCCGCGGTGCACGAACTTTCCGAGGGCATCTGCCGCAATGTAAACAAGCTGGCGATGCTGAGTCTCATCGAGGCCGGCGATGTCCGCGCGGCGATCGTGGATGAAACGCTCGTGCGCATTGCAGCGCGCCGGATGTGAAGAAGATGAATCAGGACGGGAAGACGCAGCGTCCGGCGGCGAAATCCAAGACCGATTTGCGGCGCGGGCAATTCACGCCGGGCATCGAAAGACCGAAGCAGGCCATCGCCCCGCGAGGTACCGCCGGCACCAGCCGCGATGAGGAGGCGATGCTCTTCGGCGAGCCGCCCGACGAGTCTACTTCCCGATAAGCAGGCAGACTCCGGCCACGATGGCCAGGAGGGGAACGACGAAGCTGATGACGCCGAGGGAGATGTGGGCGAGGCCGATCGCGCCGACGAGGATCAAGTAAATCGCCAGCAACAACATACCGAGGTTCTTCTTCATGGGAGGATCGTACGGGGACACTTTCATGGCGGCAATTGCCAATGTGAAATGGCAGATGGCAGATGGCAGATGGCAGATCAGCCGACGGCAGATGTTCCGCCTATCCTGCGGTGAGCGCGGCGCGCTCGTTGCCGAGGGCGTTGGTCTTTTCGAGGAAATAATCGTACCCGCCGGGATAGCCGCGCACGGTACCGTTGTTCACGTGCAGAACCTTGGTGGCGAGCTTGCGGATGAAGTGCACGTCGTGGCTGATGAAGACGAGCGTGCCCTGGTAACTTTCCAACGCGAGGATGAGCGACTCGACCGTGTGAATGTCGAGGTGCGTCGTCGGCTCATCCATCAGCAGCAAATTCGGCGGATCGACGAGGAACTTGATCAGGTTCAGGCGGGTCTTTTCACCACCGCTCAGCACGCCGGTCTTCTTGTAAATCTCGTCCTTGCGGAAGAGGAACGAGCCGAGGACGGCGCGCGCTTCGTTTTCGCTCAGCGTGCCGTTGGCATCCATCACCTCCTGCAGCACGCTCTTGTTCGGATCGAGAGTGGCGGCACGGTGCTGTGAGAAGTAGCCGATCTTCGCGTTCAAGCCGGGCTTGCGTTCGCCTTTTTGGAAATCGAGCACACCGGCGAGGATCTTGAGCAGGGTGGATTTGCCTGCGCCATTGGGGCCCACGAGCACCGTGCGTTCATCGCGCTCGATCCCGATGTCGAGACCCTTGTAGACGACATTGTCGCCATAGGCCATGTGAATGTTCGTGAGCGACATGACCAGCGCGCCGCTGCGCGGTGGTTGCGGGATCTGGAAGCGGAACGGCTTGCGCGGCGGGAGCGGCTTCTCGATGAGATCCATGCGCTCGATTTCCTTCAGCTTGCTCATCGCCTGCGAGGCCTTCGACGCTACCGAGCGGAAGCGATCGGCAAATTCCTGCAGCTCGGCGATGCGCTTCTGCTGGTTCTTGTAAGCGGCGGACTGCTGCTCGTAGCGCTCTTCCTTCTGCCGCAGGAAGTCGGCGTAATTGCCGGTGTAGCTGAGCAACTTGCGCTCCTGGATTTCGTAAACCGTCTGGACAATTTCATCCATGAACTGGCGATCGTGCGAAATGAGCAGCACGGCGCCGGAGTAGTTCTTGAGATAATTCTGCAGCCAAAGCAGCGAGAGCAGGTCGAGGTGGTTGGTCGGCTCGTCGAGCATGAGCAGATCGGGCTCCATCACGAGCAACCGCGCCAGGTGCGCACGCATGATCCAGCCGCCGCTGAGTTCGCGGGCGGGTTTGTTGTAATTTTCGTCCCGGTAGCCGAGGCCCGCGAGCATGCGCTTGGCCTTGGCGTCGATTTGCGGATCGCTCAGTGCTTCGTGTTTGGCATGGGCCTCGAGATACTCGGGGCTGGAGACATCGCCCGCTTGCTCGAGCTCGTGCAGGCGCTTTTCCAGCGCGGGCACTTCACCGGCCCGGCCGGTGGCGACATCCAGTGCAGTCTCGTCGCCGAGCGCCTCGGCCTCCTGCGGCAGGTAGCCGATCATCGTCCATTCATCGCGCTCCACGCTGCCGGCATCGGGTTCCTCGCGCTTAAGGATGATGTTGAAGAGCGTGGATTTACCGGCGCCGTTCGGGCCGACGAGGGCGACGCGTTCGCCGTAATTCACCTGCATGCCGGCGTCTTCGAAAAGGACGCGGCCGCCGAGGGATTTCTTGAGTTCGCGGATGGTGAGCATGGAAATGACGAGTAACGGATGACGAAGGACGAAAAAATTGGGCCGCCGGGCGGCACGAGCGTTTCGGCGGGCGCTTTCGTTAGCCGCGAATGGCCTTTTGCGCCAGCGAATCGTTTGGGCGCAGGGCGCTGGATGGCCCTCCGTAAGAGGGCTGGCCGGAAAAAGAAGCAGCACCGGCAGGATGCTGCGACGCCATTCCAGACAGACTAGGAACTGGAACAGAGCCGGAACGATCCCGCACGGTGCAGTGCTCAGTAAGCGCCTATTGGGCGGCTATGTCTAGGTAATAATACGTATTATTTCTTGATGCCCCGCAGATACTGGTCGAACCAATCGGCCAGCACTTCCTGGTCGGGCGCCTGATTCGGCCAGCCATGGGCGGCCCCGGGCTTGACGACCAGCTTCGCTGTGGCGCCGGCTTCGGTGGCCTTCTGCACGAAGGTTTGCGACTGCTGCAGTGGCACCCGCTTGTCCGCATCGCCGTGGATGATGAGTGTGGGCGGCATCTTCGCGGTGATGTGGTAGATCGGTGAAATCTCGTGGCCGAGCTTCTGGTGAATCTCCGGCGTCTCCTCCGCGCCCGGCGCGAAGAAAGCGGCGCGCAGATCCTTCAATACGCCCGCGCCCACGCAGTCTTCACCGGGGCCGCCGTAGTTAAGGAAATCGGTCGGCGGATAGAAGCAGGCCACGCACTGGACCGCGCTGCTCTCGCGATCGATGGGATCCTTCGCGTCTTCCTTGCCCGGACCGCCACCGGTGCCGAGCGTGAGCGAGAGATGACCGCCCGCGCTGCCGCCACTCACGCCGAGTTGGTCGGGCTTCACGTTCCACTTCGCCGCGTTGTGGCGGATGAAGCGCACGGCGCGATTCACATCCTCGGTGATCTCGGGAATGGTGAAGCGCGGCTGACAGGCATGGCAGACGGCGAAGATGGTGTAGCCGCGCTCGAGATACGGCGCGTAAGCCTTGGCGCTGATCGCGTCGTGGTTCGACCGCCAGCCGCCGCTCACCATGTAGACGATGCCGTAGCCATTGGGCTTGGCCGGTTGCAAGACATCGAGCGTGAGGGCGAAGCCAAACTTGCGGGCGTAAACGACGTCTTCGGTGCGCGTGACATCGGGGACGGTTGCGGGCGCAGTTTCCGCACGGGCGGGGAGAATCGAGACGAGCGAGAGCGTGATCGCGAGGAGGCTGGGGAGGAGTTTCATCGGGAGAAAGGTACGAAGGGAAGGTGCGGGAGGAATGGAATATGGCAGATGGCAAATGGAAAAGGACGAATGGCAAAGGGCGAATGGCAAAGGGCGAAGGGCGAAGGGCGGTTATGCGTGGGCGTTGAAGAATTCGGCGACGCGGCGCTCGGACCAAGGCTGGAGGCCGTGGCGGAGATCGAGGAAGCCGACGTGGCCGCCGCTGTCGGGGGCTTCCAGATAAAGGTGCGGGTTGGCTTCGGCCTCGGGCCAGGGGTAGGCCTCGGGGGCGAGGAAGGGATCGTTGCGGGGCTGGAGCAGCAGGGTGGGGATGGTGATGCGCGGAAGGAACTGGCGGGCGCTGGATTGCGTCCAGTAATCCTCGGCGTCGCGGAAGCCGTGCATCGGGCCGGTGTAGCGATCGTCGAACTCCTGGAAGCTGCTCATGGTGCGTGCACCGGTGGCGTCGACGATGTCGGGGAAAAGCGTGGCTTTGGCTTCGATCTTGTCTACGAGCGAGACGATAAAGCGGCGCAAGTAGATGCGGTTGCTGCGATGCTGGTCGAGCTTGCGTGCGCAGGCGGCGAGGTCGATCGGCGCGCAGACTGCCGCGGCGGTGCGAATGGCCGGATGCGACGGCGCTTCGCCGAGATATTTCAGGATGACATTCCCGCCGAGGCTGAAGCCGACCAGCGCGAGCGTGGGGTAGTCCATGATCGCTCGTGCGATGACCGCGCGAAGATCTGTCGTCTCGCCGCTGTGATAGGCGCGCGGCAGGCGATTTGGCTCTCCGCTGCAGCCGCGGAAATTGTAGGCGAGCGAGTCCCAGCCGGCAGCTGCGAGCGTCGCGGCCATGCCGCGAATGTAAGTCTGGGTGGAGCTGCCTTCGAGGCCGTGGGCGAGAATGACGAGCCGCTTTGAGCCACGCCGCAGCCAGTCGAGATCGAGGAAGTCGCCGTCGGGCAATTCCAGCCGCTCTCGGGTGAATGTCGTGCGCACGCGGCGTTGCAGAAGCACGGGCAGGATGGTCTGCACGTGGCCATTGCGCAGGAAGAATGGAGGGTGAAAAGCGGACGGGACTAGTGGCATCGAAAGGCGGTCATGAGTCTATCGCTTCCCAGTCCCAGTTCGACGGTTTCGGCGCCCAATCACCATCGCCGAGGAACACGGAAGCAATTTCCCCGAGACTGACTTCAAACTGCTCCAGCGCTGCCGCTTCACCCGCATCCTGCAAGATGGTTTGCTTGACGAAGCGGCGGAAGACCTCGGGCGGCGGGCGCACCTCCCGGTTGATGATGTCGAGCAGGATGCGCGCAAGGCTGTAGGCGACGCGCTGGCCTTCTGGGTGGTTGAAGGATCGCCCCATCCAAAATTGCTGGATGGTTTCCGGGTTCCAATAGGCTTCATGTTGCGCGTGCAGTTCGCGATCGAGCAGGGGGCGCCGGCTGCCTCCCACATCGGCATCGAAGGCCTGGGCCAGCGCTTCGTTCAACCACGCGGGCAATGGCAGATGGGCGACCAGATTGTGGGCGAGCTCATGGGCGAGAGTCACACGCTCATCCTGCATGGCGTGTTTCTCGTAGTAAGCGACGTGCGCGTAGCCTGTGCGCAGGAAGACACCACCCGAGGTCGCATGCCTGCCGTCCGCATAGTAGTGCGAGATGTAGGCGTAGTAATCGTCCGGGTTGGTGAAGCGGAGGGCAACATGCTTGCCCTTGCCGTCGGTCCAGGCCACGTCTCCGAGGATCTGCACCAGGCGCTCGCGTGCGTACTCGAGAAATTGGAGCGCGCGCGCTCGGGCTGTTTCATCGAGCGCGGAGACGAAATGAAAGTGTTCTGATTCCACCACGGTGTAAGCACCGCCGAGAGTATCGCGCAGTCGCCCCAGCCAATGCCGGGCCGCTTGCTGCATGGCGTCGATCTCGTCTTCGTCTGCAACCCAGGCGCGTTTCCAGCCTTGAATGGCCGGCCAATCCGGGCGCGGAAAAGCATCGAGCTTGGGAAACCATTCTTCGCGGTTGGGCACCTCAATCGGCATCGCGCAGAGATTGTCTGCCACGCGAGACGAGCCAAGCGAAAAGCGGTGTATGACGGCTTGTGGGTGGATGTCGTGCGCACGCGGCGATGCAGAAGCATGGGCAGGATGGTTTGCACGTGACCATTGCGCAGAAAATACGGCGGGTGAAAGCGGGATGGGACCAGCGGCATTGCGTGCAATGGTGGCGGTCAGTCTCCTTCTTCGCGGTGCCAAGTGGCGGGGCGCGGCGTCCAGTCCGTATCCTCACCGAGGAGGACGCCGGCGATCTCCCCGAGACTGATCCCGAAGAACCGTTGAGCTGCGGCTTCGCCGCCATCCTCGTAGCTGGCCGTCTGGATGAAGCGCTGCAGCTTGGCAACGTCCGGGTGCAATTCGCGGCGAATGATATCCAGCAGCACAGGAGCCAGGCTGTAGGAAAGGCTGGACCATTCGTTGTCGAAAAACGTGTCCCCCGACCAGAAATCCTGAATGCTCCGGGCATTCCAGCATTGCTGATGCAGGGCGTGGGCTTCTTCCGTGAGCACGGCGAAGCGACCGCCGAGCAGATCCACCTGCAGGGATTGGGCAAAGGCGACGAGCAGCCAGTAGGGCAGGGGCAGATAGGTGAGCACGTGGTCGATCTCCTGACCGACCATGCGCCAGCGTTCATCGGCGGGATTTCGTGCTTCGCAGAAGATCAACGGCCACGCGCCGGGCCGGAAAAACCGCGCGGCCAGCGGCGAATCCGTTTGCACGGATTCCAATACCGAAGACGCCGCGTCCGTCGTCCTCAGGCGTAGAATGATGAGCTTGCGAACGTGCCGAATGCCCGCTGCCTTACCGAGAGTCCGCAGCACGTAAGCGCGTGCATCGTCCAGCAATTTGGCCACCGCCTTGAGGCTCGAGGTGTCCTGCGTCGTGATGAAGAAATGGGTCTCCGTCTGGCAAAACAGGTGGCCGTCGCCGAGCGCGGTCGCGAGTCGCTTCAGCCAGTGCGCGGTGATTTGTTCGATGGCCTCGTCGTAATCATGTCCCGGGGCGACTTGCTCCAGCCAGGCCCAGATCGCCGGCCAGACCGGCTGGGGCAGGTCGCCCGAGAGGGGAAACCATTCGTCGCGATCGGGAACCTGCATGGGCATCCCGCAGATGCTTGGCTGCAGGACGAGCCGAGCCAAGCGAAAAGCGGTGCATTACGGCTTGTGGGTGGATGTGGTGTGTACGCGGTCCGGCAGGAGTACGGGCTTGATCGTTTGCGCATGACAGTTGCGTACAAACTACGACGGTCGAAAGCGCGAAGGGGCGGATAACGAGGCAGCCTCTATCGCCAGGTGCTGGGCTTGGGTGACCAATCCCCATCGCCGAGAAAAGCCGAAACTACGTCGCCCAGGCTGACGTTTAAGTATTTGAAAGCCGCTCCGGCGCCGGCATCCCGCTCCTCCGCGTGGACCATGAACTCGGCGAATTTTTCGGCGTTGAGTTTCAACTCGCGAGTCATGATATCGACCAGCACCTCGGCGAGATTATCGGGAAAGCCGTCCAAAGCCTCGTCCGTGAATGCCCTGCCCGACCAAAAATACTGGATCGTTTCGGCGTTCCAGTAGTCGCGGTGGCCTGCTATCCATTCCTCTTCGACTTTCGCAAAATCGCCTCGAACCAAGAGCATGTTGAAGTAGCCAGCCGCGCCGCAACGCAGCCAACGCGGAAGAGAAAAGTGATGGAGCAGGTGATCGACAAGAGGATGGGCAAGTGAGGCCACGCCGTCCAAATCCAGACGAGGAGTGGGAATCGCCCCAGGAGCGAAGAAGAGGCGGGCTGCGTCCTCGTGGGTTCCTTCGGAATCGAAGGTGGGGAGATAGGCGTAAAGAGCATCCGACGAATCGAGTTCGATGAAGATTTGAGGCCGCGGACCGATGCTTTTCGCAGCGTCGCCGAGGATCGGCATCATGAGCTTTCGCCCTTTCTCGAGTTGCTCCAGGGTGGCCTTGCGTTGGTTCTCCGTCCGCTTTGAGAGAAGGATATAGTGCTCAGACTCCGAGAGCGCGCACGGCGCTCCGATCGCAGTGAGCAGCCGTGCCAGCCAATGGCGGGTGATTTGGGTGGCGGCTTCGTTCCGATGTTCGCCTGCGATCGAGTCCCGCATCCAGTCGTTGATCGCCGGCCAATCTGGACTTGGAAACGAGTCGTGTATTGGAAACCATTCTTCGCGGTTGGGGACCTCAATCGGCATGGCGCAGAGATTTGCCGCGGTCGGTGGCGAGCCAAGCGAAAAGCGGTGCATGACGGCTTGCACGTGGCGAGGCGGCTGGGCAGTCTGGCGCTCCTTCACTTTCCCCATGAATACCTCCCTCCTGTTTCCCCCCGCCATTGTCTCCCGTTTTTCCATCCGCGTCGCCGCGCTGGCTTGCGCGCTGGGCTCGACCGCTCTTTTCGCCGCGGAGCCGGCCTTTCAGCTCAAGGACAACGACGTGTGGGTGATGGCGGGCGATAGCATCACGGCGCAGCGGTTGCACACGAACTACATCGAGGCCTTCTACCGCACAAAGCATCCGCAGTGGCACCTGCACTTCCGGAACTCCGGCATCGGCGGCAACGCCACTGGCAGCGTGCTCGCGCGCTTTGATTACGATGTGGCGGCGTGGAAACCGACCATCGTGAGCATCGAGCTCGGTATGAATGATGTGAATGGATCGGAGGAAAATTACATCAAGGGGATGAAGCAACTCATCGCCAAGATCCGTGCGATCCCCGCGCAGCCGGTGCTGATCTCCTCGAGCCCGGTGGACGACGGCAGCCTCATGAATGACTGGAAAGGCGATCGTTGCAAAAAGATCCATCCTTTCACCGAGGCGCTGCAGAAACTGGCGGCTGAGGAGAACATCGTCTTCGTGGATCAGTATCACGCGCTGATCGACGTATGGGGCCAGAATCGCCGCAAGGGCGAGGAGGCTGCGCGCAAGAATGGCACCTGGCCGCCCAAGGCCACACCCGAGCCGGCGGCCACGCCTGCTCCCGTGGTGAAGCCCGGGGAAGCTACGCCGCCTCCGGCCAAGCCGAAGCCGGCGCCCATCGCGCCATCGCTCATTCCGCTCACCGGCGATGCGGTGCACCCCGGCTCGGTCGGCCAATACACCATGGCCGCGGCGATTCTGAATGGACTCAAGGCCGATGGCGAAGTGAGCGCGGCGACGATCAAGGCCGACGGCAAGGTGGTCGAAGCGAAGCATTGCAAGATCACCGACGTGAAGGCCGAGGGAGGCAAGTTGAGCTTCACCCGTCTCGATGAAACGGGCCCGTGGCCAATCATCCCGCAGGCCAAGACCGCGCTGCAGCTCGTGCCCGATATCCTCAAGCTCTCGCAATACACCTTGAAGGTGCAGGGGCTGGCGGATGGCGACTATCACGTGAAGATCAATGGCAAGCCAGCGGGCACGGTGAGCGCCAAGGATCTTGCGGCGGGGTGGAATATCACGGCCACATTTGAAGGAGCGATTGCCGACCGCGCGAACAGCATCATCACTCTCTTGACCAAGCTGCAGGGACCGCTGAACACCGACTGGCGTGCGGCCAGCAAAGCCAAGGACGCCGATAAATTGGCTGCGGCACAAAAGGCGATCGATGACGCCGAGGCGGAAGTGCAGAAAGCGATCCAGCCTGCGCCACTGCAGTTCGAGATCGCGAAGTAGCCGACGCCTTCCTGACGTGGTGTCCTGAACCGGAACCATGCGGGGGAATCGGCACGGATGAACACGGATGAAACACGGATTGAGCAGGTGCCAAAAGTACCTGCCGGATAAACGAGGCGAATTAGGAAAACAGGAAAGCAGGAAGGATTCGTCTTCTTTTCCTGTGTTCTTGCTTTCCTGATTCAACACTCCATGCCGCCGGATTCGGAATCTTCTTTTAGCCACCGCTCCAAGCATTCCGGAGTGAATCCGGGATCTAACGTAGTACTCACATTTTGGTAAGCTCGCGCCCACATTCCGCGTCATCTCTCCATCCGTGTCCATCCGTGGCTAAACCGTATCCCTCGCCTCTAGACCGGTGAAATGAGTATTCCCACGCAAGGTCGGCACGCTTTTTGCCTCTTCTCCCGGGCAACCTTTTGATCACCGTGACTCGTCGTCTGTCTCTCCTCCTTCTGGCCTTATTGCTCGCCGGGCTCACCGGCTGTGATTCCGCGCGCTATACTTACCGCTATGTGCCGGGGAAGACGGCGGCTTTGCGGGGCGGCTACGCCTTTGCCCCGCCGGGCGCGCCACCGCAGGTGACGAGGGCGATCGAGGCGGGAAATCGCATCGCGGGCCTGCCGTATCGCTGGGGCGGCGGACACGGGAGCTCGGTCGATACGGGCTACGATTGTTCCGGCTCGGCGTCCTTCGTTCTGCGCGAAGCGGGCCTGCTCAACGGCTGTATGGTCTCAAAGGACTTTCGCGGCTACGGCCATTCCGGCGAAGGGGAGTGGATCAACGTCTATGCGAAGAATGGGCATGTCTTCCTCGCCGTAGCCGGGGTGCGTTTCGATACCGGCTGGACGGATGGGAGCGAAGGGCCGCAGTGGACGATTCAGGATCGGCCGGCCAGCGGATGTGTCATCCGGCATCCGGTGGGGCTTTGAGCTTCGCCAACGTCCAACGTCCAACACCCAATATTGAACATCCAATGGAGCAAGCGCAGGAACGCTCGCGGAGCACTTACTGGACGTTGGATGTTCTTTCTGCCCTGCTTTTCTCCACGCGAAGTTGGCCGCACCCGGCGGCCACGTCGATGCCGCGGCGCTGGCGGATGGTAGAGGGGATGTTTGCCGCTTTGAGCGTACGCTGAAATTCGGTGGCTGCCGCAGCGGCGCTGGCGGTGCCGGCGAAGCCGCCGGTCGGATTGAGAGGGATGAGATTCACGTGCGCGTCGATGCCGGTGAGTAGTTCGGCGAGAGTGGCGGCTTGCGCGGGGCTGTCATTTTTCCCCGCGATGAGCGTCCACTCGAAGAAGATACCGCGGCCGGTTTTCGCGCCGTAGGTGCGGCAGGCGGCGATGAGCTCGGCGAGAGACCAGCGCTTGCTGGCGGGGACCAGCGCGGAGCGGTCTGCCTCGGTTGCGCCGTGCAGGCTGACGGCTAGGTGATAGGGGCGCTGCTCCTCCGCGAGGCGCAGGATGCCGGGGACCACACCCACCGTGCTGATGGTGATGCGGCTCGGGCCGATATTCAGCCCCCCTCGGTCGGAGATAATGTCGAGCGCGGTCATTACCGAGTCGTAATTGTGCAGCGGCTCGCCCATACCCATGAGGACGAGATTGCGCAGTCCCGGCTCGCCGCGCGTGTGGAGCGTGCGCTGGGCGTGGAGAACTTGGGCGACGATTTCACCGGGACGCAAATGGCGGGTGAAACCCATCTGGCCCGTAGCGCAGAAAACGCAGCCCATCGCGCAGCCTGCCTGCGTGCTGACGCAGGCGGTATGGCGTCCCTTGAAGCTCATGAGCACAGTCTCGATCGTCTGGGCGTCAGCGAGCTTGAGGAGGAACTTGCGCGTCAGTCCATCACTGCTCGCGGTGTCGGCGACTAGGTCCGGCAAGTCGATGCGAAGACAATCGGCCTTGGTATCCAGCCAGCGGCGAAGCGGAGGTAGAAAATCAGAGCGCTGACTCAACTCGGTCGAGCCCTCGCGGTACAATACGCGCCACAGCGCTTGAGCGTGCACCGGCGAGAGGTCACCCATCTCCCGCACGAGGGCCGGAAAAGGCAGGTCGTGAAGAGTGTGTATGGTGGATGGTGAAGGATTGATGGACACAGGTGGTGATCGAGCGCGGTCGGAAGTTGGAGCAAAACCTCCAATTGTCTAGAGTCGAGGACGACTCAGACAAGAAATGAATCAACGGACACAAGGTGAGCACGACGTCTCGGCCTTGAGCTGGGTGTCTACTCTCTTGGAGCGTTGAGTTCGAACCTGCTGCCTTCCCCTGCGGCGCTGTGGACTGTGAGTTCGCCCGCAATCAGGTGGGCCACATGTTTGGCGATGACCAAGCCAAGCCGCACGCCCGGTTGATCCAGGTTTGAGTGAAACTCGCTAAAGACGTGCTTGATCTGTTGAGCATCCAGACCCACGCCGGAATCGGTTACACTCAGAACCCACCGATCTGGATCGGAAACGAGCAATTCGAGCAATACGAGTCCCTCGTTCGTAAACGCGACAGCGTTGTCTAGCAGTTCGGAAGCCACCAAGCGCAACAGCTTTGGATCGGAGGTGACGCTTTCGAAAGGAACTGAGTTGCGACACTCGAAGCGAAGGCCCTTGGCCTCGGCGCATGGCCGATATTCGGATTCCAAGTCTTGAAGGAAGTCGAGAAGCCTGACCGTTTCAAATGCAGGTCGGACTTCGCCCGCGAGGATTCTCGAGAAAGACTGCAGCCGGTCGAGGACCTTTTGAAGCCGCTTGGCGTTGACCGTCAGGGCGGAGTTCAGTTCGGTACGTTGGGCCGGATCGTATTCGTCGCGAAGAGCAACTGCAGCCAGGCCGACCCCGTTGAGAGCGTTTCGTAGCTCGTGCAAGACGGTTCGCAGCATTCGCAAGCGAGACTGGGAGATTGCGCGCAGTTGCTCTGTGGCAGCCTGGAGTTGTTCGTAGGCATGTTGTAGCTGGCTACTGCGAAGCACGATTTCGGCGTCTTGCGCTTTCACAAACTGGTCGACCGACTCCGCCACGATGGTGTCAAAGAACGCGCGGGCGGTTTGACTGATGCTGTCGGATGTATCGGGGGAAATGCTCTTTTCCTTCCGAAGCGCCACGATCTCGGTCAGGATCATTTCGCGGATTCTAGCCAGTTCTCGCAGCGCTTCATCCAGGCGATAGCCGTGGCGCCAACGAGCCTTGCCGTGCGCACGGCCTATATCACGGCTGTGCCCATTCGTGCCGCCGTGCTTCTTTTCCCGAATTTCCTGAATCAACTCCTGAAGCATTTCCGGAAAGTGATCGCGCAAGACTTTCATCGTGAGGCGATCAGCGGAAGGGATCGCTTCGTCATCCGCTACGGCTTGCACCCAGTTGTCGACGATTCTTTCGCTGTTCTGCTCGAGATGCTTGGCTGTTTTCTCCCGCTCCATTATTTCTGGGATCGCTTTGCTCATGCAGTTTTCCTGAAGGAATTACGCGGAGAGCGCAACCGTGGACGCAGTCTTAGGACTTGCTAGGGGGATGCCCTTACAGAGGGGGGCGCAATCTTATTAGTGCTGGGGCAGGGCAATCAGACCCGCGGATACGGCTAGCCGTAGCGCAGCGCCTCGATCGGGTCGAGGCGGCTCGCTTTCCAAGCGGGATAGAGGCCGCTGAGCACGCCGATGATCACGGCGAAGCCGAAGCTGATGAGCACGTTGTCGAGCTCCACGACCGGGGCATTTTTACCCGGGGAAATGGCGATGAGCAGCTGCATCATCCCGGCGCTGGCGATGAGGCCGATCAGGCCGCCGATGACACCGATGACCGCGCTTTCCACCACGATCTGAATGAAAATATCGCGAGCCTTGGCGCCGACTGCGCGGCGTACCCCGATCTCGCGGATGCGCTCGGTGATGCTGGCGAGCATGATGTTCATGATGCCGATGCCACCGACGAGCAGCGAGATGCCCGCGATGAGGCCACCGCTCATGCGCGTCTCGTGAATGTTCTGCTCGATGGAGTCGAACATTTCCTCGCGAGTCAGAAACGTGTAGTCCTCCACAGTGCGATGCGTTTCGTGGAGAATGCGCCGGACCTGGCCGAGCGCTTCCTGGAAACGATTGAGATCCGCGACCTGGAAGGTAAGCGCATCGAGTTTCAAGTTTGGCCCCTGATCCACGCCACCGACGACCGAGGCGCTCTTGAACTCGAAGAACATGGTGCTGATCGGGATGATGATCGTGGAGTTCTTCGCAAGGAAAGGGATGTTGCTGGTGATGGGAGCGGCGCGTCCCGAGCGGCTGCTCTTCTTTTTGGCCGGTGTCGGCGAGGGAGTGCCCTTGGCATTGGCTTTTTCCTGGGCGAGCAAACGGCGGCGCTTGTCCTGCTCGCGCTCGTAAAACTCGAAGACACCCACCACCGTGAATGGGCGGTTGTTGAGCAGGATGGTTTCGCCGACGGGATTAAAATTGGGGTATTCCGGCCAGAGCCGGTCGGCGATGACCTTGCCGATGACGCACACCCGCTTCACTTCCTCGAGGTCCAGGTCGCACAGATTGCGGCCGACGGCGACATTGTGCTTGTTGATATCGACGTAGGCGGGCCAGCAGCCGTCCACCGCGCCACGGATGGTGACGGGGCCGCGATGAATGGCGGCGCTCCCGAGGGTGGAAACAGGGGTCACGCTCGAGATCAGAGGGGCGGAGCGCGTGATGGATTCGGCATCCTTTACGGTTCGTCCAGGCGAGGTGTCGGAAAAGAGCTGCTGCTCCTCCGGCACCTCCTGGGGGATGACGCTGACCTGCTCGATGCCACCGACCTGCTGCATGTATTCGCGCATGCCCTTGGCGATGCCCGCGGTGAGCGAGAACATGGAAAGCAGCGAGGCTACGCCGAGAATGACGCCGAGCATCGTGAGGATGCTGCGGAATTTATTGGCCCAGATTTCCTTGATGCCGACGAGCAGACTGAGCCAGAGATTCATGCGGGCTGCGAAGCGAGAGTGGGCGGGGGGACCTGGCCGCTGAGAATGGGATCCATCGCGGCGGCGTCGACGATTTTGCCATCGCGGATTTCGATGCGTCGCGGAGTTTGCGCGGCGATCTTGGCATCGTGGGTGACGAGGACGATGGTGCAACCACCGGTGCTGAGTTCCCGGAAGAGCTGCAGGATGTTCGCGCCAGTTTTTGAGTCGAGGTTGCCCGTTGGTTCGTCCGCGAAAATGATGCGCGGGTTGTTTACCAAGGCGCGGGCAATGGCGACGCGCTGCATCTGGCCACCGCTGAGCTGGAGCGGTGTGTTCTTCACCCGGTTCTGGAGTTCTACGCGCTCGATCGCCTCGAGCGCGCGGTCCCGGCGTTCGCGCGCGGAGACTCCGGCATAAATCATGGGCAGCTCCACGTTTTGCAGCACGGTGAGCTTTGGTAGCAGATTGAAGCTTTGGAAAACGAACCCGATCTTCTGGTTACGCATCTCGCTGAGTTTGTTTCCACTCGCGCGGCTGACATCGATCCCATCGATGGTCATCGTTCCGGAGCTCGGCGTATCGAGGCAGCCAAGCAGGTGCATGAGCGTGGACTTGCCGCTGCCGCTGGGGCCGATGATCGCCGCGTACTCGCCCTGATCGATGGTGAGATTGATTCCATCGAGGGCAAGAATTTCTTGCTCGCCGATCTTGTAGCGTTTGCGGACGTCGATGAGTTCGATCAGCGGCATACGGAGGGAGTGCCGGAAAATCCGGAATGTGCGAATGGCCCGCGACTCACGAGCGCTTCTGGCCAGCCTTGTCGGGTTCGATGAGCATGATCTCCTCGCCCTCGCTCACGCCCTGCAGGATCTGGGCGTGTTCGATGTTGGTCACACCGATTTTGACTTCGCGTTTTTCCGTCGTCTCACCCTTGCGCACGTAGACTACCTTCTTGTTGCCTTCGCCCTTGAAGACCGCGGAAATCGGCACGCTGAGCGCATCGTCGGCCCGGGCGATGGGCACGGTCATATTCACAGTCATGCCTGGACGCAGGCGGGGATTCGGCTTGTCGATCAGCGCCTGGACGTCGAAGCCCTTCACGTTGTTCGTAATCGTGGCCACCGGGGCGATGAAGGAAATGGTCGCTTCCATTTCCAGGTCTTTGAGCGACTCGGCGCGGAGCTTGACCGGTTGGCTGAGCTCCAGGCGGGCTACGTCCACCTGGTTGATATGGGTCTGCACGAGCAGCTTGCGCAGGTCGGCAATGGTCATGAGCGTGGTGCCGCTATTCACGCTGGCAGCGGCAATGATGACCTGGCCTTCCACGACGGGCACAGTCAGCACCGTGCCATCGCGAGGAGCGACCACCCTGGCGAAGTGCAATTGGTCGTCGACCTGCTGCAGCTTTTTCTGTGCTTTGTTGAGATCGTTCGAGGAGATGTCAAATTCCGCGGTCGTATTGTCGAAAACTTCACGACTCACGAGCTTCTGTTCGAAAAGATCGCGCGAGCGTTCGTAATTCTTCTTCGCCTTTTCCATGGCGAGCTTGGCGCCTTCGATCTCGGTGAGAGCGCCGTCCCGGTCGGTGAGCAAAACGCTGTCGTCGATCTCGGCGAGCACGTCGCCTTTCTTGACGGTCTGGCCGGGAAGGACATTGAGCTTCTTCACCTTGCCACCGACTTCGGCCTTCACGTCGAGCTGGATGGTGGGCATCACGTCGCCACTGATTTCCACGCTGAAGTCGATATCGCGCTTCTCCGCACGGGCCATGAACCTGTCGGGCGCATCCTGCTCGCTCTTGTGGGTGAAGAGCTTGTCTTTGCCGTAGTACACGCCGCCGCCGATCACGGCGCAGACGGCGAGGGTCAGGAGAATTTTTTGCATGAAAAGGGAGGGCAGGGGCGGGACTGGCGGGGCGGCACCATATACAGGGAAGCCGGATACGCAATCTTACGCCTTCACGTAGAAAAAGCCGAATTGCTGCCGTTTCTTAGCCTTAATGATGATGGAAATTATGGCCCGCGGGGCGTTGGGGCGACCATTTCCGGCCGCGCGCGCCCTCTGGTCTCCACGGGAAGCTCCGGGCTACGGTTTCCGGGCTACGCCACGGAGATGACCGCCCGGGTGGAGTGAGTCTTCCCGGGGGCGAGGGTGATGGCGTTGGCTCCGGCATTGGCGGTCTCGACGCAGAGCATGCCGGGCCATTCGTCGTCGCCGAAATCGGCCATGGCAGCGGACTTGGCGACCCAAGGATTCCAGACCACGGTGGTTTGCGAGCCGCTTTTCTCGACGGTGATCTTGCGGTGGAGGCCGGGGTCGTCGATCACACAGGTCTTGCGAGTGCTTTCGAAGACGCGATCCGTTTCGCTGGTGATGCGGATAGGCTCGGCGCCCTGGGTCTTGCGCTGGAGGTTGTCGGTTTTATCCACGTATTCGGCGTTTTCGAGGCCGGTGGTGGCGGTATTGCGCACGTCCGCTACAGAGAAATAGGTGTGCAGCGCATCCTCGAAGATGATCGCTTGGGACGAGGTGTTCTCCACTTCGAAGGTGAGGGTGAGTGTATGGCCGATGACCACGCGGAAGCTGAGCTTGAAGTCGAAAGGCCAGAGAGCGCGGGTGCGGTCGTCGGCGACGAGCTCGAAGGCGGCGGTCACCACGCCATCGCCGTCTTCCGAGAGCGATTCGATCCGCCACTCCGAGGTCCGGGCGAAGCCGTGGGCAGGGGATTCCGGATGATTGGCGCGGGGGCCGAACCACGGAAAGATGAGCGGCACGCCGCCGCGGATGGGCTTGTCGGCGGCGAAGAGGCTGCGCTGGCTCATGAAGAGAACGGGTGCCTTGCCAGCGGGCTGAAAGTGGGTGACGTGGGCACCGTGCAGGTAGATATGGGCCTCGGCCAGCGCGGAGCGAATGGACAACCGGGGCAGATCGCCTTCCCCGGGTTCGAAGGTGGCGATTCCGGGGATTTCCAGGCGGCGCAAGGCAGAGACAGATTTCATCGGCCGGCACTCTAAGGGGTTTCCGGGACGGTCGTCGAGCGGGTCGCGTCACGGAGGCAGGCTTTCGGATACTAATTGTCCCACCTTCAGTGATGCTGCTTGAAGGACCGAAAAAACGCTTATATTTTGGACATCGCTGTCGGCATCAGTTCCCTCGCTTCCCACTCCTATAGTCCGGGTCGCACCCCGGGCCTTGGTCCGAGACGGGCGATTAGCCGCTGCTTGTGAGTTCCATTTCCAACAATTCCACCTTTCCCCCTCGCCGCTTTGGGAGCGATGCGTTTGCCTATGGGTTGGTCGCGGCGTTCATCTTCGTGCTGACGGGCGGCCTCTGGCTCCTGTGGCAGACGGATATGGAGTGGGCGCACGTGGAGGACCGCATGACCGCGTGGACACAGGCCGCCGAGACTTCCAGCGAGTTGGGGCCGATCCTCGCCAATATCTACACCGTAGGGCTGGTGCCGCCAGCCTCCGGGGAGACGCCGGCGCAGGATCCGGTGACCGAGGTTCGCAAAACGTACGAAGGTAAATTTGCCATCGTGGCGGAACGCGTGCGCAGCCTGTCCATCGCGGCAGACCACGATTCCGTCCTGAAGGAACTGGACAACATTCAAACCGGAGCGCAGGCGATGCTGGGCCTGGCGGATACACTGCGTGGGTCAGGACGGTCCCGTCTGAACGACCCGGTGGAAAGCGGACGTCTCACGGAAGTGCTGCGACTCATGGAAGAGCGATACGGAGCGGCGGCGAAGGCGCTGCAACGGCTACAGAAACACGAACATAATTTTGCGATCGAACTGGGCCGGGAGCGGTTCCGCCTGGCGGAGAAGTATCACAATATCGCCTACGGCACCGGTGCTTTGCTACTGCTCCTTTTTGGGGTGAGCGTGGGCAGCCTGTGGTGCCGCAACCGGCAGGCACGCAGCGACGCCACCGGCCTGGAAGCCGTGCAGAAGGAGCGGAAGGAAGCCGTCCAGGAGTATCGGTCGCTCTTCGACAATGCGATCGAGGGTATCTTCCAGACGACGCCGGAGGGCCGCATCGTCACGGCCAATCGCGCGTTTGCCCGGATGTACGGTTACGAATCGCCGGAGCAATTAATGGAGAAGGTGACCGATGTGGCGGCGCAGCTTTATGTGGACTCGAACCAGCGGCAGGCGTTGCTGGAGGCGCTGAAGGTGGAGGACGTCGTGTCGAATTTTGAACTCGAAGTGATGCGTGCGGATGGCCGGCTCATCTGGGTGCGGGAAAACGTGCGAGCCATCCGCGACGAAAGTGGAAGATTGCGCTATCTGGAAGGCACCGTCGAGGACGTGTCGGACGTGTGGTGGGGTGAGCAACGGCGGCGTTTGCAGTACTCGCTGGCTCACGTGCTCGGCGACTCGGCCACGGTGGAAAAGGCGCGCCCGGAGATCATCAGCACCATCTGCAAGGCGATGGGCTGGGATGCAGGCATTTTCTTCCAGGTGTCTGGCACAGAGCTGCAGGCGCTCGAGATGTGGCACGTGCCGGATCTCGAGATGGAAGAGCTGCAGATGGCACTGCCGCATTTGGTTTACAAACGGGGTCACCGGCTCGCGGGTGAGGCGTGGGCGGAAGCAGAGCCGAAATGGATTGCTGAGCTGTCCACGGAATTGCACTACGCGAATGCGGATCTGCTGCAGGCCTGCGGCATGTCGGCCGTGTTCGCCGTGCCGATCGCGCTCGATGGGGAAGTGCAGTACGTGCTGGAGCTTTTCAGCTCGAAGATCGCGCTGCCAGACCCCGAGCTCCTGCAGGTGCTCGGGTCGATCTCCAGTCAGCTTGGCCATCTGATGGAGCGCAAGCGCTCGGAGGAGGCGCTGCGCCGGAGCGAGATGCGCAAGGCGGCGATCCTGCGCTCGGCACTCGATTGCATCATTACCTTCGATCTCGATGGGAAGATTACGGAATTCAATCCCGCGGCAGAGCGGGCCTTCGGCTACACTGCGGAGGAAGCGATGGGGCGGGAGCTGGCGGAGTTGATCATCCCTGAATCGTTGCGCGATAGCCATCGGCGCGGCCTGGCGCTCTACAATGCGACCACGATCGGACCAATGGCCGGCCGGCGCATGGAGCTCATCGCCATGCGGGCGGATGGCAAGGAGTTTCCCGTCGAGATGTCCATCAGCCGCATCGTCATCGATGGCCGGCCGATGTTCACCGGCTACATGCGCGACATTTCCGAGCGGCAGGAAGCCGAGCGCATCACTTCCGAGTTGGCGGCCGTGGTGGCAAATTCCAACGACGCGATCGTGGCCTGCACGCTGGAGGGCAGGATCGTGAGTTGGAACGTGGGCGCCGAGCGGATCTACGGCTACTCCACGGAGGAGGCGGTCGGAAAGCAGCTGGATACCTTGATTCCGCCCGATCGATTGGATGAATTTCCACAGGCGCTGACCATGGTGAAGCGTGGCGAAAGCGTGGCCAATTACGAGACGATCCGCCTGCGCAAAGATGGCAAGCGCATCAGTGTCTCGCTCACGGATTCGCCGATTCGCAGCGAGAGCGGGCGCATCACCGGTCTTTCCTCCATCGCGCGCGACATCACCGAGCGCAAACGCCTGGAGGAGGAGTTGCTGCAGTCGCAGAAGATGGACGCGGTGGGCCGCCTGGCCGGCGGCATTGCACACGATTTCAATAACATCCTCACCGCCATCCTCGGCTATAGCGACCTGATCATCGGGCAGATCGATGAGCGCCAGTGGATGTACAAGCACCTTTCGGAAATCCGCAAGGCAGCGGACTTCGCGGCCTCGCTCACGCATCAGCTCCTCGCCTTCAGCCGCCGGCAACCTCTCTTCCTGCGCGTCTTCAACATCAACGAAACGGTGAAGAACATGCAGAAGATGCTGCAGCGGGTGATCGGTGAGCACATCCAGATCAAGACCCTGCTCAAGGCGGAGATCGGTCGCCTGAAGGCCGACCCGAGCCAGCTCGAGCAGGTCTTGCTGAACCTCTGCGTGAATGCGCGCGACGCCATGCCGAAAGGCGGCTCGATCACCATCGAGACGGCGGATGTGACCTACTTCCTCGACGATTTCTATTCGGTCAACGAGATGCCCGCCGGCGAATATGTAAAGCTCACCATCTGCGATACCGGCACGGGCATGACGGCGGAAGTGAAGAAGCACATCTTCGAGCCGTTCTTCACTACGAAGGAAAAGGGGCAGGGGACGGGCCTCGGCCTGGCCACCTGTTATGGCATCGTGAAACAAAGTGGCGGTTACATCACCGTGGACAGCCATGTGGATGTGGGGACGACGTTCTCCATCTATCTGCCGCGCGTCGACGAGAGCGGTGAGAAATCCAGCATTCGCAAGGAAGTGGGTCACCTGCCTGGTGGACACGAGACGGTGCTCTATGTGGAAGACGAGATCACCGTGCGCAGCCTGACCGCGCACGTGTTGCGCCGGCTCGGCTATACCGTGCTGGAGGCGGCCAGTGGCAAGCAGGCGCGCGATGCCATCGAGAACTACAATGGGCGCGACGTTCACCTGCTCTTTTCCGATGTGGTGCTGCCGGATGCCGGCGGCAAGGAGCTTGCTGACTGGATTCGCGAGACGCGGAGCGGCCGGACGAAGCTCCTGTTCACCTCTGGCTATGTGGACGAGAGCATCCTCCGGCGGCATGGTGTGGAGGGAGGCACCGCATTTTTGCAAAAACCGTTTACGCCCGCCGACCTGGCGAGAAAAGTCCGTGAGGTATTGGACAGCACGGAGGATTAGAGGGGAATGACTGAGGCGCACATTTCACTCATGAAAACGGACGCCCACGGAAAACCTTTCCTCGCAGCATGAGTGCGCCTGATTCCATTTCGCCCCAGCTGCCGGGCCATCTCGTGGAGATCCTCCTCGTGGATGACGATCCCGGAGATGTGCAGCTGACCACCGAGGCGTTTGAAGATGGCCGGCTGGCGAATCACCTGCACGTGGCCAAGGATGGCGAGCAAGCCATGGCCTTCCTGCGCCGCGAAGGTCCCTACGCCACGGCGCCGCGGCCGGATCTCATCCTGCTCGACTTGAACATGCCGCGCATGGGCGGGCGCGAAGTGCTGGCCGAGGTGAAGTCCGATCCCAAGCTGGCTTCGATCCCGGTCGCGATCGTTACCGGCAACGACGACGAAGGCGAAATATTAAAGGCATACAATCTCGGTGTGGATTGCTATATCACCAAGCCAATCGATGTAACCAAGCTAATGATCGCCGTGTGCTCCATTCCTCATTTTCAGGTCGCCGTGGTGACGACCGGGCCGGCGGCCGAGTAGTTGTCATGGATAGTCCAATCAACGTTCTATTGGTCGAGGATAACGACGAGCATGTGGCATTTTTGCGGCAGCTGCTGGCCACCTCGGAAGGCGCTCATTTCGAACTCCACCGGGCCGGGGACGTGCAGCACGGCATCGAGCGGCTGCGCGACGGCGGTATCCAGTTGATCCTCCTGGATCTCACTTTGCCGGACAGCGACGGGCTGGAAACCTTCATCCGCGTGATGGAAGCGGCGCCGGATATTCCGCTGATCGTCCTGAGCGGCCTGAGCGACGTCGCGCTGGCGATCGAGACGGTGCAACTCGGGGCTCAGGACTACCTGGTAAAGGGCCACGTGGACAATCACCTCCTCGTGCGATCCATGCAGTACGCCATCGAGCGCAAGCGCACGCAAATCCAGCTCAAGCGGGCGAATGACAGCCTGGAGGCCCGGGTGCGCGACCGGACGGAAATGCTGGTTCAGACAAATGTAAAACTGCAGCAGGAAGTGGCCGAGCGGAAGCGCGCGGAGGAAGCGCTGCTCGACAGCAACCGCCAGCTTTCCGCGGCCCTCGGTCAGCTCCAGGCCACGCAGAGCGAAATCATCCAGCGCGAACGCATGCACGCGCTTGGCCGCATGGCCAATGGCATCGCCCACGATTTTAACAATGCGCTCGCGCCCATCCTGGGCTTTAGCGAGCTGCTTCTCATGAAACCCGAAACTTTGCAGGAACCGCAGAAAGTGCGCAATTACATCGAGCTCATCCATACCTCCGCCAAGGATAGTGCCAAGGTGGTGAGCCGCTTGCGTGAGTTCTACCGGTATCGCGACGCGGGGGAGGTTTTCACGCCGGTGGTGATCAACGACCTGGTGCTGCAGGCGATCTCGGTCTCCCAGCCGCGCTGGAAGGACCAGGCGCTCGCTGACGGAGTGAACATCGACATCCGCACGGAAATGAGCAACGTGCCGACCGTGCCCGGCAACGAGTCGGAATTGCGCGAGATGCTGGTGAATCTCATCTTCAACTCCATCGATGCGATTCCGAAGCGCGGCACCATCACGATCCAGACCGAGGTGCAGGGCCGCTGGCTGGTCATCACGGTGAAAGACGACGGCCTCGGCATGAGCGAAGAGGTGAAGGCGCGCTGTCTCGAGCCATTTTATTCCACCAAGGACGACCTCGGCACCGGTCTCGGGTTGGGCAGCGTCTATGGCATCGTCCGCCGCCACGAAGGCGAGATCGATATCCAGAGCGAGGAAGGCCGTGGGACATCCATTTCCGTTTCATTGCCGATGGACAAGAAGGCGAAGGCTCCCGAAGCGCCCAAGCCGGCGCCTCTGCCGACCGATACGCTGAAGATTCTCGTGGTGGAGGATGAACCGATGGTCCGTGAGGTCATCTGCGTTTACCTCGCCGAGGATCAGCATGAGGTGACAACGGCCGAGAACGGTCGCGACGGCCTCGAGAAATTCAAGGCCGGTACTTTCGACCTCGTCATGACCGACCGCGCCATGCCGGAGATGAATGGCGATCAACTCGCCATCGAAGTCAAAAAACTGCGTCCGGAGCAGCCCATCGTGCTGCTCACTGGTTTTGGCGACCTGATGGCGGGCTCAGGGGAGCAGCCCGAGGGCGTGGATCTCGTCGTGAGCAAGCCGTTCACCCTTGCCACGCTGCGCAACGCGATGGCGAAAGCGACTGGGCGGTAGCTCATTCTCAATTGAGCACAGAAGCTCAGGGAGCGCGGAGGGCCGCGGAAGAATGCCGTTGAGGCTTCGCCCGCGGGACACCTTTGCTCTGAATACCACGCGGGAAGAAATGCGCATTTGCGCTGTCTCCAAGCTCGCCTTTTGACGCGCGACTGGGTAATCTAACCGGCACCCCCACGGAATGAAGTCCCCCAATACCACGGCCAAGACCCGCGTGCTCGTCGTTGACGACAATCCCGGCGATATTTTTCTGCTGCGCGAGATGGTCGAGGAGGACGGAAAATCGCGCTTTCGCGTCACGGCGGAGGCGGCCACTCTCGAGGAAGCGCTGAAGATTCTCGAGCAGCGCGAGGTGGATGTTGCCTTGCTCGACCTACGGCTTCCGGATAGCTCCGGGCTGGAGACCTTGAACCGCGTGCACACGGCGGCGCCGGATGTGCCGGTCATCATCCTGAGCGAACGCGATGACGATGAGCTGGCGCTGCAGACCGTGCAGCTTGGCGCCCACGAGCATTTGGTAAAAGGCCGCATGGATGCGCATCTGCTGCAGCGCGCGTTGCGCTACGCGATCGAGCGCGCCCGTGCCGAGGCGCAACTGGCCAGTGAACGCGATCTCTTGCAGATGCTGCTCGAGAACATCCCCGACCGCATTTATTTCAAGGATCGGCAGAGCCGTTTCATTCGCATCAATCGCGCGCTTACCCGGCTCTTCGGCCTCAAGACGGCGGAAGAGGCGTATGGCAAGACAGACGCAGATTTTTATGGGCAGGAGCATGCCGGCGAGGCGCTTTACGACGAACGGCAGGTGATGGACACGGGCGACCCGATCCTCGGCAAGGTGGAATACGAAAACCTGGCGGACGGACGCATGTCCTGGTCGCTCACCACCAAGCTGCCGCTTCGTGACCGGCAGGGGCGCATCATCGGCACCTGTGGTATCTCGCGGGAAATCTCCGAGATGAAAGACATGGAGCAGCAGCTCGAGACTGAGCGCAACTTGCTGCGCGCGGTCATCGATAACCTGCCGGACCTGGTCTTCCTCAAGGACGTGAGTGGGCGCTATCTCCTCAACAACATGACCCACGTTCGCTGGTTGGGGGCGAATCATCCCTCGGAAGTGCGCGGGCGGACGGTGTTCGACTTTTTCCCGGACGATGTGGCCAAGGAGTTTCACCGGGGCGACATGGAGGTCGCGGAAGCGCGCCAGCCCTTGATCAACGTGGAAGAGCACATGGTGGATGCGAAGGGCAACCATAGCTGGCGTCTAACCTCCAAGATTCCCTGGCTGGATGATAACGGAAACACCGTAGGGCTGGTGTGCATCAGCCGGGATGTGACCGAGCAGAAGCGCGCGGAAGAGCATTTAAAAAAAGCGAATGCCGAGCTGGCGGCGAGCCGCGAAGAATTGCTGCGCGCCGTGCAGAATCTTCAGCAGGCGCACGGCGAGTTGCGCGATGTGCAATTGCAGCTCATCGAGGCGGAGAAGATGAAATCGATCGGGCGCCTCGCCGCCGGTGTGGCGCACGAGGTGAAGAATCCGCTCGCGATCCTCAAGATGGGGCTGGAGTTTCTCTCCACGCAAAAAACGACCGACGAGCATACGCCGGAGATTCTCCGCGAGATGGGCGATGCCCTCACGCGCGCGGACAAGGTCATTCGTGGCCTGCTGGATTTCTCCGCGCCGAAGCAGCTTGAGGTCAAACGTGAGAGCTTGAATGCGATCATCGAAAATGCGCTCCACCTGGTGCGCGGCGAGATGAAAAATGGCATCGAGATCGAGCGCGACCTGCAGTCGAATCTGCCAGCGTTGAAACTCGACGCAGGCAAAATCAGCCAGGTGTTCGTCAATCTTTTCACCAATGCGTTGCACGCCATGGAGGATGGCGGCCTGCTCGCCGTGCGCACTTACGCCAAGCAACTCACCGGGGTCGGGATGAATATCTCCGACAGCCGCTCCGAGTCGTTCCGCGTGGGCCAGCATATTGTCGTGGCGGAAATCGATGACACCGGCCACGGCATTCCCGAGGATAAGCTGGCGAAAATCTTCGAGCCCTTTTTCACCACCAAGCCGACCGGCCGCGGTACGGGGTTGGGCCTGTCTGTGGTGCGCACTATCGTCGATCTTCACGGTGCGACGATCGACATTCGCAACCTTCATGAGGCTGGCGTGCGCGTGACTCTTATGTTTCAGTCCTGACAGGCATATATCCCTATGAACAAGAAACGGCTGCTCATTGTGGACGACGAATCGGGCTTC
>JBGGMZ010000112.1:0-9740 GCA_041287745.1 Chthoniobacter sp.
CCGTCGTTGATGATCTCGAACGCCAGCTTGGCATGGGTCTGATTATAGGTGTCGGCCCAGGCTTGGAAGTCCGCGGCGAACTTGCTGTTTGTTACCACGTACACCTTCTCGATGCCTTGGATCGGAGCAAGGTTGTCGATCACCCATTCCATCATCGGCTTGCCCGCCACCTCTAGGAGAGGCTTGGCTTTATTTTGCGTCAGAGGGTAAAGGCGCGTCGCGTATCCGGCTGCAAGGATGAGGATATTCATGGCGCGGGCGGTGATGCCGCAAAGTGGCCGTTTGTGTCGAGAGCGGAATCGGCAAATAGCAGAAATATGGTCTTGCGACACATGCACAAAGGTGCAAGTGTTCCGGCGAACATGAATCTGACACAGCGCCAGCAGGAGGTCCTCGACTACATCACTCACGCGCAGGCGACGGCGGGCGTCATGCCCTCGACGCGGGAGATTCAGGAGCATTTCGGTTTTGCCAGCCAGACGGCGGCGGTCAATCACCTGCGGGCCTTGGAAAAGAAAGGCATGATTCAGCGCCAGCCGGGCAAAGCCCGTGCGGTGGCGGTCGTGTCGCAACTGCGGCGCGAGCGGATTGTCGATGTGCCGGTGTATGGCAGTATTGCGGCCGGTTATGCCGAGGCCGCAGAGCAGCAGGACGAAGGAACGATTTCCATCGATGCGACGACACTCGGCTTGGGCCGCAACAAAGGGGTGTTTGCCCTGAAGGTGCGGGGGGACTCGATGATCAATGCCGGGATCCATGAAGGTGACCTAGCCATTCTCGAAAATCGCGAACCGCAAGCCGGGGCTATTGTGGCGGCGCTGATCGATGGGGAGACCACGCTCAAGCGTCTGGTTCAACAGCGCGGGAAATACTTTCTGCGAGCGGAAAACCCGAAGTATCCCGATCTCACGCCGATGGCGGAATTGACGGTGCAGGGGGTGCTCGTCGCGACGGTCCGGAAGTATCGCAACTGATTTATCGCGGGTTCCATGATTGCGCTGGCCTTGGAGCTCAGTCTCGTTATCGCGTGGTTTATCTGGCTTTATCGGCGGCAGGTGCGGGATCGTGATCGCAAACGGCGTCTGCCCGCGAGGCAGCTTCCATTGCCTTTGGAGCAGGATCGCGAAGTTGGGAGTTGAGCCGGGTGCCTGCTGTGAGCGAAGCTGGCCGTTCACTTTCCTTGCGCCCGTGAAGCTCCTCCTCATCGACGGTCATTACTACGTTTATCGTTCCTTCTTCGCCATCCGGGATCTCAGCAACTCGCGTGGCGAACCGACCAATGCGATCTACGGCTTTATCAAAACCGTGCGGCGGATGGTCAAGGACCTCGCGCCCGACCTCGGCGCCGTAATGTGGGATATGGGCATGCCGCAGCGGCGGGTCGCCCTGCAGCCGGCTTACAAACAACAGCGCGCCGAGATGCCCGATCTCATGAAGCCGCAACTCACCTTCATCCAGAATCTCGTGCCGCTGATGGGATTTGCCAGCATCGGGCTGCCGGATACCGAGGCGGATGACCTCATGGGAACTTACGCAGTGGCTGCCCGCGCCCGCGGGGACGACGTGGTGCTGGCGACGAATGACAAGGATCTCTTCCAACTCGTGAACGACCACGTGAAGGTTTACTCGACGAACAAAGCCGACCTTGCCGCGCCGTCCGATGCCTTTACGCTGCTGGGCAATGATGCCGTGCGTAAGAAATGGGGTGTCGAAGCACAGCAGATTGGAGATGTACTCGCGCTCATCGGCGACACGGTCGACAACATTCCCGGTGTCGACGGAGTGGGCGGCAAGACGGCAGCCACACTGCTGAACACGCATGGCTCGCTCGATGCGCTACTAGCCAATCTCGACGCTGTCAAAAACGAACGGATGAGGGAAAAACTGAAGGCGGCGCGCGCGCAGATCGAGCAAAACCGCGAGATGGTACGTCTCGACCTTGACCTGCCTCTCCCTCAGCCGCTCGATAACCTGGGCATCCGCCCGCGCTGGCCGGAACTCGTCGCTGAGTTGGAAAAGTGCGAGTTCAAATCGCTGCTCGCCGAGATTCGCGCGGACGCTGCCATCGCCGCCGGCCCTAGTGCTGCGCCGCTTTCGCAGGCGGAGTTGTTTTAGTTGAGAACCGCCGTAACGCGTCGTCGCTTCCGCAGCCTTTTGCTTAGTCCTCGAGTTCGGTGTGGATCTCGATGAAATGCAGGATGTCGTGGCGGGTGACGATGCCGACTAATCGACCATTCTCAATCACAGCCAGGCGGCTGAGATCCGGGGCGAGTAGCAGTCGCATCGCTCGGGCGGCGGATTCATTTGCGCCGATGCGCAAGGCCTCGGCACTCTTTTCGGCGACCACATCGCCGCAGGAGACGTACGGCCATTTTTCTTTCGGGACTTCCTTCAAGAAATCGAGCCGGAGAAGCCCACGGAATTCGCCGTCGGTTGAACATACCGGATAGGCCACGTGGTGGCCGCTCAGGAAGTAATCTTCCACGGCGAGATTGAGCGGCAATGTGTCCGGAATGGAGGCGGGATTGGCCGTCATGAGGTCGCGCACGCGCACGCCGCGCAGGATCTCGCGCTGAATCGCGTTGGCATACCCACTGTCGGCGGCGCTTTTCAAAAAGAAGCCGATGAAGATCAGGCTCAACGCACCAAGGTTGCGGTTCACCAAAAGCATCCAAGCGCCAGCCAGGATGAGAAACCAGCTGAAGGCGACACCGATCCGCGAAGAGATGTAAGTCGCGTGGCGCAGGCGCCCGGTTTTCGCCCAGATGAGCGCGCGCAGGACGCGTCCCCCATCGAGGGGATAACCGGGAAACATGTTGAAGATCACCAGACCGAGATTCGTCCACGCCAGCCAGGAGAAGACGTGCGACATCGCTTCCAGTTGCAGAGCAGAAGCGCCCAAGTGCAGCAGACCGAAAACGACGCTGAGTAAGACGCTCACGATGGGGCCACCGAGAGCGATCTTCAATTCCGAGCGGGCATCATCCGGTTCCCGTGAAATTTCCGCCAGACCGCCGATGAAGAGTAACGTGATCCGCGGCACGGCAATCCCGCAACGCTGGCTTACGAGGCTGTGGCCGAGCTCGTGCAGGAGGATGCTGAGGAAAAAGAGCAAAGCGGCGCCCAAGCCCAGTGCGAGGTAGACCGCTCGAGTTCGACCGGGTAACTCCGCAGGAAATATATCGAAAGCGAGCGCTCCGGTGACCAGGGCCGCGATGAGAAACCACGAGGCATCCAAGTAAAATGCGATGCCGAAGTAGCGGCCGATGAAAAGTCCCGTGCGTCGGCCGGGCGCGTCTCCGTTGCTCATTGCTTCGGATTCGCAGCGGGCGATGCCGTTGGTTCTGCAGAAGCCGGGGCGGGGGCGGGGGCCGCGTTGGGCGTGGCGGCTTGCGGAGCAGGTGCAGGTGAAGGTGCAGGAGCTGGCGCTGGGGTAGGCGGAGCGGGTACCGGAACTGGAGCGGATTGCGGCGCGGGGGCGGGTGCCGGCGGAGCGGGTGGAGGAGTAGGGATTGCTGCCCAATCCGCGACGACCACTCCTTCGTAAAGCTCGGCGGGTACGTGCAACCCCACGGCAATGTCCGCAGCGGCAATGGCTGCGTGTGAGTTATTGAGATCAGCCAGGATCATCTTCTCCGTCAGCGGGGCATCGAACACAAAGAAGTGCATCGGACGCTGAGGCGTTCCTACGATATAAGCGTAAAACGGATAACCAAGATAGGAGCCGCCTACTTTTAGATTAAGGGACAGGTGGTGTGGCTGACCGTCCCGGAATTCGATTTTCGTGTCTTCGGAGAGATGCAGCCTTGATCCCTCGATGCCCCATTTGAAACGGACATCTTCGGGTGCCTCGTGGAGTGCGATGGTGCCGGCGAGCTCCGGGGCACTCCCAACACCATGCAGATGCAAATCACCGCTGGCCTGGATCTTTGCAAACCGAGACTGGCTCCGGGGCGAATCAATCCCGATCACCGCATCGGCGGAACGCAGGGCGACATCGAACTTCCAATCAGCCCACGGTTTTTCATTCAGGACAAAAGCCGAAGGCAACTCGCTGCCGGTATCGCCGGTCAAAAGAGAAATCAGTCCCGTTTCCAATTGCGAGCTCACCTGCCACGAGGAAATCTGGCTTTCACCTGAAACAGTGGCGTTGCTCGCCGCACCGGCGATGTGCAGCTTCCCGCTGGCTGTGATTTTGGTCGAGGAGGCTCCCTTGCCGAATAACTCGACGACCGACTTTTCCGTCGCCACATCCAGCGTCAGCACCGGGTCGCGGAAGGTCGCGAAATCGATCTGTCCCATGACAGAGAAGTCACCAGTCGGATGCCGCCCTGTGAATTTTGCGATCTGCAATTTTTGCGCATCGAGTGAGGCAGCGCCCTCGACAACCGTGAGTAACTCTCCGCTCCAACCGAGAGGGATCTGCGCCTTGCTCAGTGTGAACTTGCCGCTGGTCTTAAGGGTGCCGATCGGTCCCTCCGCGACGAGGGTTCCGCGCACCACGCCTTCGATCGGAAACTTCATCCCGCTGAGCAAGGCCGCATCGTGAAGTTGTAGATTGTAAGCAGTGAGATTGATCCGGCTTGGCGTCTGGTCGACGAGCAGCGTGGCCAGCGAAGTATTCGGCCAGGCATTCCATACATCGAGTGGCAGCACGGCGTCGCCTTCCAGCCAGAGCGCCTGTTTGTTGGTGAGTCGGATGCCTTGCAGGCTGAGCGCCTTATTTCCGATGTCCACCTTGGCGGTGAAGGACGAATCGTCGTCGGACAACAGGAAGCGGCTGAACTGCATCATGCCCGGCGCATAGTTGCCTTCGAAGTCCGCATTGATGGGGTGCAGCAGTGCCGCCGTGGCGCCGAGTGAACGCAGTTTGCGCAGCCGGGCGGCGAATTGCCCGCTATGCCCCTTGGCGGAACCTTCACCGCTCCAGTCGATGACCGCACCGCCCGCGAGTGGCTCGGGGACGATCGGCTTTTGCAGGATGGCAGAATACTTCGCCAAGTCCTCGATCGAGGCGTGGAACTCGCCCCAGTACTGCTTGTCCCCGATGATGTTTACGACGCCGTGCCCGCGGAGGTAATCGCCGTTGTTGAACATCGAAACATTGGTGATCTGGAATTCGTTGCCGTTCAGCTTCACGCCGGCGTGCAACTCCTCGATCGGCGCATTGTGCCATTTCAGGTTCGAGCCGGAAACGATGAGCTGGCCGTGGAACTGCTGGTCCTTGCCGCGGATCGAGCCGTCGATGTTCGCCTTGCCCGCGGCGTATTGAAACTCCGGCATCATCAGCGCGGACAGCTCGGTCAGGTTGTCGATCTTGGCTGCGATGTTGACGTCAAATTCCGTCTGCCACCATTCCACGCCCGGCGCGGGAAGCGGCATCTCTCCGGAGAGATTCAAGCGATTGTGCCCCTGTGCGAGCGCCAGTTCGGGCACCTGCACGCGGCTATTCATGAGTGTGGCGCCCAGCACGAGCGAGTCCCACTGGCGCGAGTCCCATTGAAAATTCGTCGCCTCCAGCCGCAGGGATGCGGTGGCTTTCGAGATCTGCTGCGGCGGTCCGCGGAAGGTGAACTTGCCTTCCTTGATCGTTCCTCCGGCCGCATCGTTGAAGCCGAGGAAGGGCGCGAGCTTGGCCAGCCCGATCTGCGAGAAAGTGCCCGTGGCCTCGAAGACCAGCGGTCGTGCCTCGCTGAGCGCCTGCGCGGCTACGCGGATATTGCCGCCGAATGCTGCGATTTGCATGTCGAGGTTCAGGCGTCCGCGGGCGAGGTCGTCGAGCTCGGCGGAGAAATTGCGGACCTGCACATCTGCATCGAGCGCGAGATTGGCGATTTCCACCTTGGCATCCTGAATGGCCGTGGCGCCGCGCACGTTGCGAAACGTGCGATTAATCCATGGCTGCTTGATTACGATTTGCCCCGCGCGGATCGTGCCCGGCTCGACGCCGCTCAGAGTGAAGTCTGTGTCGGCCAGCCGGAGGAAATCCTGGTTGCTCTGGAAGATGAAGTCCACGTCCTGCGCCTCGATGCGTTCCGGCGCCGGCAGCCACGCGCCCGAGGGACGAGGAATGCGCCAGCGCAGGATACTGCGACGGGTCGATGTAGATGTCGACCCGGTGAGCGGCAACTGGATCTTGCCATTCACCCCGCGCAGACTGAGCCGCTGGAAAACGTGGCCAGTGGAGCGGGGGCGCAGGTTGCGCCAGTCGAATTCCGCCTGAGCTGACTGGATTTCCACACGAGTGATCGGGCCGGTATCGCTCTCGTAAATCCAAACTGTGTCACGCAGGGTGACTGGCTCGAAAAGGCTGCCCTCGACGGCCCCAATATGCGTCGCTACCCCGGAGCGCCAGGCCTCGAAAGTGATCAGTTCGCGGACGACGAAACGAAAGGAATCGGGCACGAATAGTGCCACGACACAGACCACCAAAAGGAGGACGAGAAGCCGGAACGGACGAAAACGACGGCGAGCCCGGCGACGCTCATGGGAGCGGGTATCAGGCGTGGAGGGTGATGACAGGGAAGTGGAGTCGCTCAAGGGCAAGCCGTAAAGGTTAACGCGGGTGGACAAAAAGAAAAGTCGCCATCTAAGACGTTTGGCGAGGGAAAAGCATTCGGAAATGCCGTGGAAATGCGTTCGCGCCGAAATTCGATGTTTCGTTTCATCGCTCTTAACGCGGCCAGAGATCGTTTCAGGGTGGCGTTTGCCACCATCTTGCCGATTTTCGGCAAAGAGGCTTTCCGTCTTGCAAGATGCGCCGATAGGTCTTGGGCATGCCACACAATCTCGACCTCATTTTCACTCTGACCGGCGGGTTGGTGGCAGCGCTGTTCTTCGGGTGTCTCACGCAGAAGCTGAAGCTTTCCCCGATTGTCGGCTACCTTTTGGCCGGAGTGTTGGTGGGACCATTTACGCCGGGGTTTGTGGCGAATCACGATATCGCCAGCCAATGCGCGGAGATCGGCGTGATCCTGCTCATGTTTGGTGTGGGTTTGCATTTTCAACTCAAGGATCTGATGGCCGTGCGCACGGTCGCCATCCCCGGTGCGGTCGTGCAGATCGCCGTGGCCACGGCTTTGGGAGCAGTGGTCACGCATCTCTTTGGCTGGACTTGGACCGGGGGAATTGTCTTCGGTCTGGCGATTTCGGTGGCGAGTACCGTGGTGCTCACTCGCGTGCTGTCGGACCATCGCGACCTGCATACTCCTGTCGGACACATCGCCATCGGCTGGCTCATTGTGGAGGATCTCTTCACCATCCTCGTGCTGGTTTTGCTGCCTGCCATCTTCGCCCCAGCGACGGAGGGGGCTGGTAGTAATCTCTGGGTCACACTCGGCATCGCTCTCGGCAAGTTGGTGCTGCTCGTGGTCTTCACGCTGGTGGTAGGGCAGAAACTCATCCCGCTCCTCCTGGGCTATGTGGCGCGGACGGGCTCGCGGGAGTTGTTCACCCTTGCTGTCCTCGTGCTCGCACTGGGCATTGCGGTAGGGTCCGCGAAATTCTTCGGCGCGTCCATGGCGCTGGGCGCTTTCCTTGCAGGAATGGTGGTGGGGCAATCGGAATTTGGAGCGCGAGCTGCGGCAGATGCGCTCTCGATGCGCGATGCATTCGCCGTCCTCTTTTTCGTCTCGGTGGGCATGCTGTTCGATCCCAAGGCGGTGATGGATGGCTGGCCGCTGATGCTGGCCACGCTTGGCATCGTGGTGCTGGGAAAACCGCTCGCTGCACTGCTCGTCGTGCTGCTCTTCCGGCGGCCTTTCGAGGCAGCCCTATCCATCGCCGTGGCTCTGTCGCAGATCGGAGAGTTCTCTTTCATTCTCGGCGCGCTGGCGCGCAGCTTGAATATCCTGCCCGAGTCCGCGATTGGCGCGATGGTCTTGGCCTCGATCGGCTCCATCACGATCAACCCGCTGCTCTACAAGGCGGTGAAGCCCACGGTGCGTTGGCTGAAGAATCGCAAGCTCATCGGTCGCGTCTCGGTAGCGCCCGATGCGGAAAAGGTGATAGCCGATGACGACGGGCCACGCGTGATCGTGGTCGGCTACGGCCCCGTGGGGCGCACCCTGACACGCATCCTGCGCGACAATGGTATCCGCGTGGTCGTCGTGGAAATGAACCTCGAGACCGTCCAGCGATTGCGCGAGGCTGGCGAGTGCACGGTGGTCTACGGCGATGCCACGGATCGGGAGATCCTGCACCATGCCGGTGTCGAAAAGGCCGATGGCCTCATCATCGCCGCATCCGGCATTCCGGCACAGCCGGTCGTCCAGGCTGCGCATGAATTGAATCCGCATATCCGCATCCTCACCCGCACCACCTACCTGCGCGAGTCCGACGCCTTGCACCGCAGCGGGGCGCACGTCGTCTTTTCCAGCGAAGGCGAAGTCGCGCTGGCGATGACCGCCTTCCTCATGCGCCAGCTCGGCGCCTCCGACGAGCAGATCGACCGGGAACGCGACCGTGTGCGCGCGGAATTTTTCTCTGAGCCGGATCGGGATCCAAATGTGTCCGGCTTGGCCGGAGCGTAGTGGCTCCAAGCGCGGTCAAAACGTCTGCCGCGGATTCTCCCTCAGATACCTGATCACGACGTCCATGAATGCGGCGCCGAATTCGTCCAGCTTCTTGGCCCCGACGCCGCTGATGTTACCGAGTTGGCGTTCGGTCGTGGGATACTCGCGGGCCATTTCGCGCAGCGTGGTGTCGCCGAAGATGACGTAGGCGGGAACGTTGCGGCTGTCGGCGATTTCCTTGCGCAGGCGGCGCAATTGCTCGAAGAGGCGCTCGTCGCAGGCGATTTCGCCTTTGCGGCTGCGGGCCTTTTTCTCGGCGATGGCGGTGGGCTTGGTAAGTGTGATTTGGCGACGGCTCTTCAGCGCGGCCAGGCCTTCGGCGGTGAGCTCGACGGTGGCAAATTTCTCGGCGCTCTGCCCGAGTAGACCCAGGCGAACGAGCTCGCGGCCGATTGATTGCCACTCGCCGCGTTTCATCTCCCGACCGATGCCGTAGGCGGAGATTTTCTCGTGACCCCATTTGCGCACAGCTTCGGTGGAGCCACCGGTGAGCACTTCGATGACATGGTTGAGGCCAAAGTTGAAACCGCTGTGCTGGCGGACCCGGTAGACGCAGGAGAGGAGCTTTTGCGCCGCAAGGGTGCCATCGAAGGTCTCGCGCGGGTTAAGGCAATTGTCGCAGCCGCCGCAATTTTCCTCCGGCCACTCCTCGGCAAAATAGCTGAGCAATTCGACCCGGCGGCAGGCGGAACTTTCCGCAAAGTGGACCATCTGCTGCAGTTGTGTGCGGGCGATGCGGCGCTCCTCGGCATCGGTCTTCTCCTCGATGAAAGAGGTCTGCTTCACCACATCGGCGGCGGAGAAGAGCAGCACGCATTCGCTGGGTAGCCCGTCGCGCCCGGCGCGACCGGTTTCCTGGTAGTAACCCTCAACGTTCTTCGGCAGATCGTAGTGCAGGACGAAGCGAACGTTCGGCTTATTGATGCCCATGCCGAAGGCGATGGTCGCGCAGATCACGCGCACTTCATCGCGCAAGAAAAGATCCTGGTGCCGGGAGCGCTCCTCGGCGGTGAGCCCGGCGTGATACGGCTTAGCCCGAATGCGATCGGCCTGCAGACGCTCCGCGACGCTCTCCGTGGCCTTGCGGCTGGCGCAGTAGATGATGCCGCTCTCGCCGGCGCGGCTGCGCAGGAAGGAAAGGACCTGGTCGTAAGGCTGGGAGCGGGG
>JBGGMZ010000113.1:0-26063 GCA_041287745.1 Chthoniobacter sp.
CCGGAGCTTCTGATCGGCGGCGGGGGCGGGTTCCGCCGCAGCGACGAAGTGTGCGGAGCAAAGCAGAAGCAGGGCGGTGAGGAGAGAACGGGGAGACATGCTGGGGAAAGCCGGGTTCGAGGAGATTCCTTAGCCGGAACAATGCAGTTGAACCACAGAGACACAAAGAACATAGAGAGTCTGGGACGGAACGCCCGCCGAAGACCTCTGTGCTCTCTGTGTCTCTGTGGTTCAATTTCAACAGGCAGTCATCCCGTGCTTTTTGCCAGACCGTACTTGCGACCCTTCCTCACACCAGCTACGCGCTAACGGATGCGCCGGTTCCTCCTCCCCCTGCTCCTGCTGCTCGCCACCGCCGTCCTGGTGCGCGCACAGGATTACGATGTCCTCGTCTACGGCGCCACCCCCAGCGGCATCGCGGCGGCCATCGCGGCGGCGAAGGATGGCGAGCGAGTTCTGCTCGTCGAGCCCTCACGGCGCATCGGCGGGATGGTCACCAACGGGCTCACCCACACGGACTTTCGCACCGTCGAAGGATTGAATGGCTCGTTTCTCGATTTCTCCCGACGGGTGGAGGCCTACTATCGCGAGACCTACGGCGCGGACTCGCAGCAGGTGCGCGATAGCTTTCACGGCACCCAATTCGAGCCCAAGGTCGCGCTGGCCACGTTCGAAAAGATGCTGGCTGAGCAGCCGAAGATCACCCTGCACACGGAATGGTCGCTCGACGGCGTGAAGACCAGCAGCAACGGCGACGGTGAAGGGGCGGCTACTTCACGCTCAGTGGAGATCGTGCTGCTCCACGATGGCGACGGCAACTACCACTCGGTCGCCGCGCACTACTTCATCGATGCCACTTATGAAGGCGACCTCATGGCCTGCTCCCGCGTGCCTTTTCGCGTGGGCCGCGAGGCGGGCGCGGAATACGGCGAATCGCTCGCCCCGGACGAAGCCGACGATCAATTGCAGGCCTACAACTTCCGCCTGTGCATGACGAAAGATCCGGCCAATCGCGTGCCGCTCGAGGAACCGCCCGGCTACCTGCGCAGCGAATTCGTGGATCTGCTCGCGCTGCTCCTCGATGGCCGCATTCACGGCGTCTTCAGCATGAAGCCCACGGAGCTCATCAAGGCCCAGGGCCCGCTGCCGAACGGAAAATACGACATCAACGATATGTCAAAGGGCCTCGTGCGCCTGTCGCTGCCCGGCGAGAATGACATCTGGCCCGAAGGCGAATCCGGCTTCGCCGCCCGCGTGGTGCAGCACGGCGCGGTCGCGCCTTTCTCCCGCACTGGACTGCGGCAATCGCGCGACCGCGTGTTTGAAGATCACCTGCGCTGGGACGTGGGGCTCATTTACTTTTTGCAACACGATGCGGCGGTCCCGGCGAAGTTCCGCAACGAGGCGCTCGAGTGGGGCTGGTGCAAGGATGAATTCACCGAGAGCAATCACCTGCCCATGCAGCTCTATGTGCGTGAGGCCCGGCGGATGAAAGGCCAGTATGTCTTCACGGAGAAAGATACCGATTGCGCGCCCGACGACTCCCGCGCCGTGCTGCACAAGGATGCCATTGCCATGGGCGATTACGGACCAAATTGCCACGGCACCTCGCACGACGGCTCGCGTTTCGGCGGCCAGCACACTGGCGAATTTTACAAGATGGTGGCGCCTTACCAGATCCCCTACGGCGCGCTGCTCCCGAGCGGTTACGAGAATCTGCTCGTGACCGGCGCAGTCAGCTCCTCGCATGTCGGCTTCTGCGCTTTGCGGCTGGAGCCGATCTGGATGTCGCTCGGCGAAGCAGCTGGACACGCCGCGCACCTCGCCCGGCGCAAGCATGGGATGTTGCAGACGGTTTCCGTGAAGAAGATCCAGGAACTGCTCTACGCGGAAGGTAGCGCGACGATCTATGTGAGCGATGTGCTGCCGGGAAATCCCGACTTCGCCGCGGTGCAATGGTGGGGCACAGCCGGTGGCCTGCATGGCCTCGCTCCTGCACCGGCCAAGCCCGGTGAGCGCGGCAAAAATATCTGGAGCCAATATTACGAAGCCTTCCCCGGCCATGCTGCGGAACTGGACAAGCCCCTGGACTCGGCCCTTGCCGCCCGCTGGGAAAAGATCGCCGCCGATCTCTACGTCGACCCGTCGAACCTGCCCAAAGTCGACGGCAAGACCACCCGCGGCGCCTGGCTGCGCGCGGCGTGGATGGGGCGGCCGAGCTGAACGGGGCAATGTAGGCTGAATCGCTATTCGGCAGTCCGAACGCCAACTGCGTTCTATCATTCAGCCCAGGGTTGCGAGGAACGAGCTACCCTGGGTTACGCGATGGTGATGTGCCAACCCTGAAAGGGTTGAATCCTCAGAAAACCCAGGGTAGGCGCTCCTGCGTCGCGCCAACCCCGGGCTGGAAGATTAAACGCCTTCAGCGTTTCCGCCTCTCCGCGTTTTCCCATCGATTCCGCCGGTTGCTTCGTCGCCGCCTCATGTATAGTCCCGGCCCGCTTTACTGCGCATGCCTACCATCGTCACCTATCCACCCGATCTCCCGATCAGCGCTCGGCGCGAGGAAATCCTCGCGGCGATTCGTGGGCATCAGGTCGTCGTGGTGGCGGGTGAAACGGGTTCGGGCAAAACGACCCAGCTCCCAAAGATGTGCATCGATGCCGGGCTGGCCGAGCGCGGCCGCATCGGCTGCACCCAGCCACGGCGCGTCGCCGCGATGAGCGTTTCGCGCCGCGTGGCCGAGGAACTCGGGGTGGTGTGGGGCAAGGAGGTCGGCTGCAAGATGCGCTTCAACGACGACACCAGTCGCGATACGCGCATCAAGTTCATGACCGACGGCATCCTCCTCGCCGAAGTCCAGTCCGACCCGCTGCTGCGTGCCTATTCCGCGCTGATCATCGACGAGGCGCACGAGCGCTCGCTGAACATCGACTTTCTCCTCGGCTATCTACAGGGCCTGCTGAAGAAGCGCGGCGACCTCAAGCTCATCATCACTTCTGCGACCATCGACACCGAGGCCTTTTCCAAGGCCTTCGGCGGCGCGCCGATCGTCGAAGTTTCCGGCCGGCTCTATCCCGTGGAGATCCGCTACGCGCCAATCGAGAGCCACGCGCGTCCCGGCGAGCAAGCGGATGAGTTGAGTCACATCGAGGCCGCCGTGCGTGCCACGGAAGATGCGCTCATCGAATCTGAGAACGGCGACGTGCTCGTCTTCATGCCCACCGAGCGCGACATTCGCGACACACGTGAAATGCTGGAGGGCAATCTCGGCTCCGGCTTCGAAATCATCAGCCTTTTCGGCCGCATGCCCGCCGCAGAGCAGCAGCGCATCTTCGCGTCGAGCCCGCGCCGCCGCGTGATCGTGGCGACCAATATCGCCGAGACTTCGCTCACGCTGCCGGGCATTCGCTACGTGGTGGATGCCGGGCTCTCGCGCATGAGCCGCTACAATCCCCGCACGCGCACGAAGCGCCTGCCCGTGGAGGATGTTTCCCAAAGCAGCGCCAACCAGCGGGCCGGCCGCGCGGGCCGCGTGCAGGATGGCACCTGCATCCGCCTTTATGCCGAGGATGACTTTGCCGCCCGCCCGCGCTTCACCCAGCCGGAAATCCAGCGAGCCAATCTCGCCGAGGTCATCCTGCGGATGAAGGCCTTCCGCCTCGGCGACATCGAGTCGTTTCCGTTTATCAATCCGCCGGTCAGCGCGGCCATTCGCGCCGGCTACACGCTGCTGCACGAGCTCGGTGCGCTGAATGAGACCAATGAGCTCACACCGCTCGGCCGTGAGCTGGCGCGGCTGCCCATCGATCCCACCCTCGGCCGCATGCTCCTGCAAGCGCGAGAGGAGAAAGTGCTGCCCGAGATGCTGATCATTGCCGCCGGCCTCAGTATTCCCGATCCGCGCGAACGTCCTGAAGAAGCCAAGGAAGCGGCCGCCGCGGCACACAAGGCCTTTGCCGATCCGGATTCCGATTTCCTCTCGCTGCTCAATATCTGGCGTGCCGCGCCGGACGCCGAGGGACGCGGCAGCGGCAATGCGTTGCGCCGCTTCTGCAAGACGAACTTCCTCTCGCTCACCCGCATGCGCGAGTGGCGCGACATCCATCGCCAGCTCACCGATGCCGTGGACGAAGACGCGCCGGCGCGAGGCGGCAATCGCAAGCCGGAGGAAAACGTTTACCCGCCGATTCATCGCGCAGTGCTCTCCGGACTGCTCGGGCATATCGCCATTCGCCAGGAGCGCAATGTCTACAAGGCTTCCGGCGAACGTCTCGTCACGCTCTTTCCCGGCTCGAATCTCTACGAGCGCCGCGACAAGCCGAAGAAGAGCGCCGCGCCCGCCAAGCCCGCGGATAAAAGCCGGCAGCCGCAGTGGATTGTGGCCGGCGAGATCGTGGAGACCTCGCTGCTCTTCGCGCGGATGGTGGCGGGGATCAATCCCGAGTGGATCGTGGATCTCGGTGCGCATCTCTGCAACTTTCGCTACACCGAGCCGCACTGGAGCGCGAAAGCCGGTCGCGTCCTCGTGCTCGAGCGCGTGCTGGTCAGCGGGCTGGAGATCACGCGGCGGTATGTCGATTTCGGCCGCGTCGATCCGGAGAAGGCGACGGAGCTTTTCATTCGCGGCGCGCTGGTGGCCGAGGAGGCGAAACTGCCGCACCGTTTCTTCACGGAAAATCGCAAGGTGCGCGACAAGATCGAGACCGCGCTCACTCGCGTGCGCAGCCGGCGCGCCCACGATCTCGATGAGGCGATGTATCAATTCTACGCCGACCGCATCGCCAACGTTTCCTCGGTTCATGATTTTAATAAACTCATGCGCGAGCGGATTACCCGTGAACCGGATTTTCTCTGCGCCACGGAGACGGATCTCATCGGCGATGATGATGCGACCTACGATCGCACGCTCTTCCCTGATCAAGTCTCGGTAGCGAATACCGCGCTGCCGATCACCTACGCCTACACACCGGGCCAGGAGGCCGATGGCGTAACCGTGCGCGTGCCGCTGCCGGTGGCTGCCCAACTCACCTCGGGACAAATCCAGTGGATGGTCCCCGGCCTGCGCGAGGAACAGATCGGCGTGCTCCTGCGTGCGCTGCCCAAGACGGTGCGCAAGACGCTCATGCCCATCGAGCCCAAGGTGCGCGAGATTGCCGGGGAGTTTCAGCCGGGCCGCAGCGACTTCCTGGTCGCGCTTGCCGATTTCGTCTCGCGCAAATATCGCGTGATGGTGCGGGCTGAGGATTGGCCACCACAAAGCCTGCCGGCCCATTTGCAACCGCGGGTGGAGGTGATCGATCGCGGCAATAAGACGGTCGTCGCCGGACGCGATCTCGAAACAATCCAGGCGCAGGTGCAAAAGCACGACGTGCGCAATGACGCGTGGGACAAGGCGGTGCGGAAGTGGGAGCGGCAGGCGATTACTACCTGGTCGATCGGCGATCTGCCGGAGACGGTGGTCGTGGAAGAAGTCGGCGGGGCGCCGCTGCTCGCCTATCCCGGCCTCGCGCTGCGCGAGGGCGAGGTGGATGTGCGTCTCTTCCGACAGCGAGAGGAAGCGGAACGCGTCTCCCGTGCCGGTGTGCGCCGGCTCGCCGAGCTCGTCCTGACACGCGATCTCGCCCGCGTCTGGAAGGACCTCGCCAGCTTCGCCAAATACCTTCCCTCACACACGCCTAAACCGGCAGCGGCCAACTTCCAGTCCGCCCTTCAGCAAATGAGCGCGAAGCTGCAACCGGCCGCGCCTTTCGCCACGCCGGAAATGTTGCAGAAGTCCGCCTATCAACATCTGCTCGAGCAGACACTGCAGCTGACGCCGGTCTTCCCGCTCACGGAGAAGCGCTTTCTCACCATGGCGGAAACCGCTCGGCGTGAGTTGCCGGGGCTGACCTATCAACTCGGCGAGCGCATCCGGCAGATCTTCGATTTACGGCAGAAGCTGCTCGCTACACCGAAGCGCTATCCCGGCTTCGATGACGATTTGCGGCGGCTCGTGCCCGGCGACTTTCTCGCCCGCACGCCGCACACGCAATTGCCGCATCTCTTCCGCTACCTGCGGGCCATGCAAATCCGTGCCGAGCGCGCTGAAGTCAGCCCGGCGAAGGATGCCGAGAAGGCGAAGCAATTGCTCCCCTTCGCCAAGTGGGAAGCGCGCGTCCCGGAAGCCAATCACGAGACGTTTCGCTGGATGCTGGAGGAATTCCGCGTCTCGCTCTTCGCCCAAGAGCTCGGCACGGCCCAGCCCGCCTCCCCCCAGCGACTGAAGGCACTCGGCGACTTTTGACGCGTCTCAGCGCGTTTTCAAAAAGCCCGATCCGCTGAGGACAACAGGATTTCGGGACCGCACTGGGGGGCGGTTTTCCCCTCGAAGCCGAGCCCATTTCATGCTTCATTAACCGTTCTGTCCCGAAATGCGTCCCCCCGTCGCCCTTCCCATTCTTTTGGCCGTAGCCTGCTCTGCCACTGCGGCAACTGCCCCGGACCTTACCTCCAAAGGCTTCGCCAAAACGGTGACGCCTCTCTTCGAAGACCATTGCTATAGCTGCCACGGCGAAGGCGAGCACAAGGGCGATCTTGCGCTGGACAAACTGGCGCTTGATTTCTCCACCCCGGAAAAGCTGCGCACCTGGATCAGCGTCATAGACAAGATGGATTCCGGCGAGATGCCGCCGAAGAAAAAGGCGCGCCCCGCGCAACCCCAGCTCACGGCGGCCTCGATCTGGTTGCACTCCGCTCTCTACGCGGCAGACCTCCACCGCCAGCAGACGGAGGGACGTGTCGTTTCCCGCCGGCTGAATCGCGTGGAATACGAAAACACCGTACGCGATCTGCTCGCGGTGGAGACGCCGCTCAAGGAGTTGCTCCCGGACGAAAACACTGCCTTCGGCTTTGATAATATCGGGGCCGCGCTGGATGTGTCGTCCGTACTCATGGAGCGATATCTGGAAGCCGCCGACCTCGCGCTCGACGCCGCCATGCCGCGCACCCAGCGCATCGAATCGAAGACCGAGCGCTACACTTACGCCGACGACGAAAACCTACTGAAGCAACTCGGCGACAAGACAGTCCTGAAGCGCGACGACGGCGTGGTCATGTTCAGCTCCGGTTACATGCCCACCGCGCTGCGTAAGTTTCGCGCGCCGGTCGATGGTCTCTATCGCGTCCGCGTTTCCTGCTACACGTATCAGCCGACCACCAAGCCCGTGATCATGGTCGCGCTCGGCGGCGATGTGGTTGCGGGTCGCGGTGAGACGCACACCATCGGCTTTTTCGATGCGCCGGTCGACAAGCCCGCGGTCCTCGAATTCACCGACCGCATCCCGCGCAACAATACGTTCAAGGTCATGCCCTTTCGGCTCGATTCCGGCGAGCTCGCGCGCAAGACCGGTTCGGACAAATTCACGGGGCCGGGTCTCGCCGTGCAGTGGGTGGAAGTGGAAGGCCCCCTCGCAGGCGAATGGCCGCCGGTCAGTCATAAGAAGCTCTTCGGAGACCTGCCGCTCACGGCGCTCACGGAGAAAGACGAACGCGGCCGGAAGATCTATCGCAAGCCGACCGACCCCGTCTTCGCGGTGACCAGCGAGCATCCCGAGCAGGATGCAGAAAAGTTCATCCGTGATTTCGTGCCGCGCGCTTTCCGCCGCCCGGCCACCGAGGCGGAGATCGCACCCTTCATCGCGCTGGTGAAGTCACGACTCACCAACGGCTACGGCTTCGAGGAAGCCATGCGCGTGGGATACAAGGCGATCCTCACCTCGCCCGATTTCCTCTTCCTCAAGGAAAAGCCCGGCAAACTCGACGACTACGCGCTGGCCTCGCGGCTCTCGTATTTCCTCTGGTCCTCCACGCCCGATGCCGAGCTGCTCACCCTCGCGCAAGCCGGTAAGCTCAGCCAGCCCGCCGTGCTTCGCGCGCAGACCGAGCGGCTGCTGGCCAGCCCGAAGGCGAAGGCCTTCACCCAGAATTTTCTCGGCCAATGGCTCGACCTGCGGCAGATCGATTTCACTACGCCGGACAAGAAGCTGTATCCGGAATTCGACGAGCTGCTGAAGACCTCGATGGTCCGCGAGACGCAGCTCTTCTTCGAGGAGATCCTCCAGCATGACCTGCCCGTGCAGAATTTCATCCAGTCGGATTTTTCCATGCTCAACCAGCGCCTCGCCGAGCACTACGATATTCCCGGCGTGATGGGGCAGGACTTCCGCAAAGTGAAGCTGCCGGCCGATTCGCATCGCGGCGGGCTGATGGGGCAGGCGGCGATTTTGAAAGTAACGGCGAATGGCACGACGACCTCGCCGGTGCTGCGCGGCAAATGGATCCTCGATCGCATCGAGGGCAATCCGCCGCCACCGCCGCCGAAGAGCGTCGCGGCCATCGAGCCGGACATTCGGGGGGCGAAGACCATCCGCGAGCAGCTCGACAAACATCGCGATGTGGAGACCTGCGCTAGTTGCCACACGAAGATCGATCCACCGGGGTTCGCGCTGGAGAATTTCGATGTCATCGGGGGCTGGCGCAATCGCTACCGGATCGTGCCGGACAAAAATCAAAAGGGTGTGGAATACGAGCCGCTGAAAGTGGAACTGCCTTTCCAGAAGAAGATCGCGGTCGGACCGACAGTCGACGCCAGCTACACGATGGAAAACGGAGCGACCTTCCACAATATCGATGAATTCAAAGCGCTGCTGCTCAAGGACAAGGAACTCATCGCCCGCTGCCTCGCCGCCAAGCTGCTGGTCTACGGTACCGGTGCGGGCATTCAGTTCTCTGATCGGCCGATCGTCGACGACATCGTCGCCCGCACCCGAGCTAAGAATTACGGCCTGCGGACGATGATCTCTGAGGTCGTCCTGAGCCGCGTGTTTCAGAACAAATAAGCCACCCAGACTATGAAATCCGTCTATTTTGCTCTTAATCGCTCGATTCCGCGACGGTCCTTTCTCCGAGGGGTGGGGGTGACGCTCGCCTTGCCACTGCTCGATGCCATGCACCCGGCTTTCGGCGCGACGGTCCTGCCGACGAAGCGTCGGATGGTGTCCATCTGCACCACGCTGGGGATTCATCCGGAGCATTTGTTCCCGAAGGAAACGGGGCGCGGTTACAAGGCCTCGATGTATTCGGAAGTGATCGAGGAATTTCGCGAACAGTTCACGATCTTCTCCGGCCTGAGCCATCCAGAGGTGGATGGCGGGCATTCGTCCGAAGCCAGCTTTCTCACGGCGGCGGCGCATCCCGGCGCGAGCGGGTTCCGCAATACGATCTCCATGGATCAGCTCGCGATCGAGAAGCTGGCGCCGGATACACGCTTTAGCTCGCTGATGCTTTCCTCGTCGTCGAACTATAGCCTCTCGTGGACGCGCAATGGCGTGAACATTCCCGCCGAGGATCGGCCGTCGAAAGTCTTCGCCAAGCTCTTCCTCGATGGCACCGCCGCGGAGGTGGACCAGCAGGTCCGCCGGCTGAAGGACGGGCAATCGATCATGGACATCGTGGGCGAGCAGGCGAAAGGTCTGCAGCGTACTGTGGGCCCGCAGGACCGCGAAAAGCTCGACCAGTATTTCACCTCGGTGCGTGAGCTCGAGCAGCGTCTGGTGAAGGCCGAAGACTGGGCGCGCAAGCCGAAGCCGAAGGTGGACATGAAGCCACCGACCGATGCGCAAAACCGCGCGGACATCATCGCCACCACGCGCCCGATGTTCGATCTCATGCACCTGGCGCTGCAGACCGATTCCACGCGCATGATCACCTTCCGCATGCAAGGGCACAACTCGGTCCCGCCCATCGAAGGCGTCACGCAGGACTGGCACAATCTTTCACATCACGGCAAGGACCCGATGAAGATCGAGGAACTCGCCATCATCGAGAAGACAGAGTTGCACGAGCTACGCACCTTCCTCGCCAATCTGAAGGCCTCCAAGGAAGACGGCGCCGACTTGCTCGACCGCACGATGGTTCTCTACGGCTCGAACCTCGGCAACTCCTCCAGCCACGACACGCGCAACATGCCGATCGTCCTCGCCGGTGGCGGCTTCAAGCACGGCCAGCACCTGGCCTTCGATCCGCAAAGCCCGCCGCCGCTATCCAACCTCTACGTGCAGATGCTCCGCCGACTCGGCGTGGACATGAGCTCCTTCGGCTCGGCCAAGGCGACGAGCATCCCGGGATTCGAGGCGGCGTAGAAACAGGGGAAGGAGCACTGTAGCGGCGGTCTATGACCGTCGGATCACACGCGCACCATCGACGGTCATAGACCGCCGCTACAGCGATACAAGCCGATCGCGAAAATTGTCCTCAAAGATTCTGCTGGCATCCCGGTTAAAAGTGTCGACACTTTATTTCTGTCGACAGTTTCCCATATGCCTCCCAGCACCCCGTCTGCCTCCAATTCCAACCGCCGCAATCTCGCAGAAGACATCACCGCTCGTCTCCGCCGCGAAATTGTATCCGGCAAAATCAAGCCGGGCACTTCGCTCGCGGAACCCGTCCTGGCCGAGCGTTTCGGGGCGAGCCGCGCACCCATTCGGGAAGCGCTCATTGCCTTGGAGCGCGACGGACTCGTCGAGTTCAACGACCGCAGCCGCACCCGCGTCCGTCCGCTGACCACGATCGATTTCGAGGAAATCTGCTCCATGCGCATGGCTCTGGAGAGCATGGCCGCACGCATCGCCGCGGCGCAGTGGACCGCAAAGGATACCCTGGCTATCGAAGAAAACATCCAGCGCCAGGAAGGCGCCGCGACACTGGGAGAGCTTTCGCATCTCGACGTCGAGATGCACGAATACGTCGTGCGCCTCTCGGGTCATCGCCGGCTGGCCGCCGCCTGGCGAGGCATTCGTTGGCAATTCGAGATGTGCCTCGCTTACACCCATCGTTTACAGCAGAAGCTGGAATTCGAGCCACGCCGCATCACCGTCGATTCCCACCGTCGCCTGCTCGCTGCGCTCAACTCCGGCAAACCCGAGCTGGCGGCGAAGACCATGGCCACCCACATCGAGGGCTCGCTGGAATGGTCGCTCGCCCAATTTCCCGTCGAGCAGCCCGTCGCATGAAAACGGCGACTGCCATCGCCTCGGTCTCGCTGCTCGCGCTCCTCCGGGGCGCGACGCACGCCGCCACTGCCGATTTCGAGAAGGAGATTCGCCCCATCCTCGCGGAGTATTGCAACAAGTGCCACTCCACCGAGAAACAGAAGGGCGATCTCGACCTCGAACGTTTCGGCTCACTGACGGAGGTGAAGAAGCATCCAGACGCGTGGGCGGATGTGCTCGAGCAATTAGCCAACAAGGAGATGCCGCCGAAGGAAAAGCCACAGTTGTCCACGGAGCAAAAGCAGCAGCTCATCGCCTGGGCACAGGGCACGCTGGATGAAATCGCTCTGGCCAGCGCGGGCGATCCCGGGCCTGTGGTCCTGCGTCGTCTTTCCAACAGCGAATACCTCTACACCCTGCGCGATCTTACCGGCGTGCCGACGCTCGATCCCACGAAAGAATTTCCCATCGATGGCGCCGCGGGTGAAGGCTTCGACAATGCCGGCGCGGCACTTGTCATGTCGCCCTCTCTCCTCGGCAAATACTTCGAAGCTGCCCGGGAAATAGCCGGGCACGCCGTGCTCGTGCCGGATGGCATTCGCTTCTCTGCCGCGACGAGTTCGCGCGATTGGACGGATGAAATTCTGGCCAACATTCGCGCCTTTTATGCACGCTTCAGCGAAGACGGTGGCGCGACGGCAATGAACCTGCAGGAGGTGAAAATCGAAACGAACGCGGGTGGCCGCCTGCCGGTGCAGCGATACATCACCGTGCTCCTGGAAAACCGAGACGCACTCCGGAGTGGAACTGCCGCCATCGGCGATGTCGCGCAGGCGAACAACGTGAATGCGAAATACCTCGGTCTACTTTGGCTGGGGCTCACCGATTCGCAGTCTTCATTGTTGCTCGACGGGATCCGGGAGAAATTCCGCACAGGCGCTCCGGCGGATGCCGCTGCGATCACCCAGCAAATTCAGGGATGGCAGCAATACGTATGGCGATTCTTCAGCGTCGGCCACATCGGCAAAAAGAATCGCACTGAAGGCTGGCAACAAGCGTGGACGCCGCTCGCCTCGCATCATGAGCTGCGGCTGAAGCTGCCGCCGTCGGCGGATGGAAAGGACATCTCACTTTACCTCGTTGCCAATCATGCCGGGACCGGTAGCGAACAGGATCTGGCACGCTGGGAGAACGCGCGATTGGTGGTGAAGAATCATCCTGACACGCTGTTACGCGACGTGCCCGACGCACTGCCTGCGGAGCTGCAAGTGAGCGCGCCTGCTGTGCTCGAAGTGAAGATTCCAGCAGCGCTGGCCAAGGATGCGGAGTTCGTTGTCGATGCCCGACTGGCCGACGGCAGTGCACCGGATGCCGGTGTGCAAGTGCGCGTGCTCACCGCGAAGCCCGACTCCATCCCGGTCTTCAGTGCCGGCGAAACCACGACGGCCACCGCCAAAGGCCTGTGGTCGGACAACAACGCACGCACGACCTCCAGCGCACCGATTCTTGTCCAGGACGGCAGTCCGATGCGCCAGCAACTCGAGAAAGCCTTTGCCGATTTCCGCGCGCTCTTCCCCATCGCGCTTTGCTACACCAAGATCGTTCCGACCGATGAAGTGGTGACGCTTACGCTCTTTTATCGCGAAGACGAGCAATTGAAGCGCCTGATGCTGGATGACGCACAGGGAGCCGCGCTGGATCGTCTGTGGGAGGAGTTGCGTTTCGTCAGCGAGGCACCGCTGAAGCAGGTCGATGTCTTTGAGCAGCTCTATCAATTCGCCACGCAGGATGCCGACCCCAGCGCCTTCGAACCGATGCGCGAACCGATCAAAAAGGCCGCCGCTGCGTTCAAGCAGGAACAAGTCGCCGCAGAGCCCAAGCAACTTCAGGCGGTGCTCGACCTCGCGCAACGCGCCTGGCGCCGCCCACTCACCGACGGCGAACTGGCCGGATTACGTGGCCTCTATCAAAAGCTGCGCGCCCAGGAGCTCTCGCACGATGCTGCCCTGCGCATGACCCTTACCCGCGTGCTCGTTTCCTCGGCCTTCCTTTATCGCGGCGAACTCGCAACAGTCGGCGCCGAGCCCGCACCAGTAAATGATTGGGAGCTGGCTACGCGGCTCAGCTACTTCCTGTGGTCGTCCGCGCCGGATGCCGAGCTGCGCTCGCTCGCCACCGCCGGCCGGTTGCATGATCCGGAGATTCTCGCCGCGCAAACGCGGCGTATGTTGAAAGATTCACGCGTCCGCCGGCTCGCCACCGAGTTTGGCTGCCAATGGCTACACGTGCGCGATGTCGCGACGCTCGATGAAAAAAGCGAGCGGCACTTCCCGACTTTCGCCTCTTTGCGCGGCGATATGCAGGAGGAAGTCGTGCGCTTCTTCATGGATCTGTTTCAAGAAGACCGCTCCGTGCTGTCGCTGCTCGATGCGGACTACACCTTCGTGAATGGCCCGCTCGCCCAGCATTACGGCATCTCTACTCAAGGCGCCGACTGGCAACGCGTGGATGGCCTGCGTGCGCAGGGGCGAGGCGGCATCCTCGGTTTCGCCGCGACGCTCGCGAAACAAAGCGGCGCCTCGCGCACCAGCCCCATCCTGCGGGGCAATTGGCTCAGCGAGGTCGTTCTCGGCGACAAGCTTCCGCGTCCGCCCAAGGGCGTGCCGATTCTTCCCGATGAAGCGCCCGCGGGGCTCACCGAGCGGCAATTGATCGAGCGGCACAGCTCAGACGAAAAGTGCGCCAAGTGCCACCAGCGCATTGATCCTTTTGGCTTCGCACTGGAGGGCTTCGACGCCATCGGCCGCGCGCGTCGTAAGGACGCCGCCGGGCTCGACATCGACACGCAGGCGCGACTAGCCGATGGCACAACCTTCGCCGGCCTCGAAGGCCTGCGCGCGCATCTCCTCGACCGTCGGCGCGACGATTTCCTCCGCCAATTCTGCCGCAAGCTCGTGGGCTATTCACTCGGACGCGGGGTGCAGCTCTCCGACAAGCCGCTCATCGATTCCATGATCGCTCGGTTGAAGGACGACGACTTTCACGTGGGCGATGCCATCGAGCTCATCGTCCGCAGCCCCCAGTTCCGCCAGGTGCGCGGCCGGGATTTTCTGACCAATAACTAACCCCCATGACAAACATGAGCATGCATTACTTCTCTCGCCGGGCTTTTCTCCGCGGCCTCGGTGTCACCATGGCGCTGCCGTGGCTGGAATCTTTCAATGTCTGGGGCGATGAACCGACGAAAAACAAACCGTCGAGCGAAGCGCCTGTGCGGCTCGGTGTCCTCTTCTGCGGCAATGGATTTCATTCAAAGGAGTGGTGGGCGCGTGGCGAAGGACGCGCGATGGAGCTTGGCCGCGTCCTTGAGCCGTTGAGTGATTTCCGCGAAAAGATGCTCTTCGTGCGCGGCCTGTATCACGAGGAAGCGCGCAAGGGGAACATCCACAGCTCGCAGACGGGCAACATGCTCTCCGGCGCGCCGATCGCCTCCGGCGGCGAGATCCGCTCGGGCACGAGCTTTGATCAGATGCTGGCGCAGACCTATGGGCGTTCGACGAAAGTGCCGAGCCAGGTCCTGGCCTGCGAGCGCTCCAATCCCTCAGTACACAAGAACTACTCGATGCTCTACAGCTCCCACATTTCGTGGAGTTCGCCGACTACACCCACGCCGCTGGAGCTCTTCCCTGCGCTGGCTTTCGACCGCCTCTTCAAGGATGAAGCCACACCCGGCGAGAAGAGCGTCCTCGATGCGGTGCTGTCCGATGCCGAAGACCTGCGCCGCAACATCAGCCGCAACGACCAGCACAAACTCGACGAGTATCTCGACTCCGTACGCGACGTGGAGAAGCGCATTGAGAATGCCGGGCAGCGCGGCGAGTTGCAGGGCTGGCGGCCTACCTTGGAAAAGCCGACCGCGCAGCAGCGGCCAGCGGACGGTATTCCGCAGGATATCGGCGAACACATGCGGCTAATGTGCGATATCCTCGTGCTGGGCTTCCAGACCGACACCACGCGCATCACCACGCTGAAGCTGAATAACGACCACAGCGCTCTGCGCTTCCCTAATCTACCGAGCGTGCAGCAAGCCGGCCACGGCATCGACTACATGATTCACCACCTGCTCTCGCACAGCGATGGCGAGGATTGGCTGAAGGTGAATCGATTCTTCATGGAACAGATCGCCTATCTCGTACGCAAGCTCGACGCCGTGCAGGAAGGCCCGCGCACCTTGCTGGACAATACCATGCTCCTTACGTGCTCGAGCATGATGGCCGGCGCAAAGCACGACAATGATCAGCTGCCCGTGATGCTGCTCGGCGGCGCCGGTGGTCGTATCCAGACTGGCCGCACGCTGGACTACAAGGACAAACCCGAGCGCCAGATGTGCCGGCTCTTCATGTCCATGATGGACAAGATGGAGGTGCGACCGAAAACCTTCGGCGACGCGGCGAAAGCACTGGAAGAAGTCTGACCTTGTAGGGTTGGACACCACAACGATTTCGGAGGATTGCGCCGGTCTCCGCTGGAGCATCCATCCACGGTGTGTTAGTTCTGCTCTCGCGAGTTCACTAACACCCCCATGAACCGAGCGATCCTCCACCTGTGTGCTCTCGGCGCGCTAGCCTCCATGGCCTGCGCGGAGGAGCCGACTTCCCTACCGTGGTCGTTTGCGCCCGTGAAGAAGCCGGCAATTCCCGCGGTGAAGAATACGGCCTGGCTTAAGGATGGCGTGGATGTCTTCATCCTCGCGAGACTCGAAGCGGCGGGCATCGCGCCGAATCCCGATGCCGACCGTGCGACTCTGCTTCGACGCGCGACATATGATCTGATCGGCTTGCCGCCCACGCCGGAGGAGCTCACCTCTTTTGTTCGCGATCCCTCGCCGGACGATGCTGCGTTCGCCAAGGTGCTGGATCGTCTGCTGGCTTCGCCGCGTTTCGGCGAACGCTGGGGGCGTCACTGGCTCGATGTCGTCCATTACGCGGATTCCGTGGGGCGCACGTGGAATGCACCATTTCTCTATGCATGGCGCTATCGCGATTGGGTAATCGATTCGCTCAACGAGGACAAACCGTTCACCACCTTCGCTACCGAGCAAATTGCCGGTGATCTTCTACCGGCGAAAAACATCGCGGAGAAGCGGTCGCACCTCACCGGCACCGGGTTTCTCACTCTCGCCGCGTTGCCATTGCCGGAGTACGGCAGCGAGCAATTCGCCCTCGATCGCGTGGACGATCAGATCGACGTGACGACCCGCGCCTTCCTCGGTCTCACCATGGCCTGCGCGCGCTGCCACAATCACAAGACCGATCCCATCAAGCAGCGCGACTACTATGCACTGGCGGGCATCTTCTACAGCACGGAGACACTTTCCGGGGGACAGCGTGGCAGCTACGTCGACACCGAATTGCTGCATCGTCTGCCGATTGATAGCACTCCGGCGACAGCCCAGCGCGTGGCTCCGAAGCCGGGCGTGACCGTTGCTCCCGATCCGATGATGATGGCCAGCCCGAAGATCCATATCTCCGGTGGGGCGATGGATGCGAAAGGCTTTTACCAGACGGATTACAATCTCGCGATGGGCGTGGCGGACGGCTCCTTGCGCGACTGCGCGATTCGCATCAAAGGTGAGCCCAACCAAACTGGTGACACGCCGAAACGTGGCGACGTGCAATTGCCCGGCCTGCCGAAACTGCCGCCTATCGGCGAAAAAGAAAGCGGTCGTCTCGAGCTCGCGCAATGGATCGCGTCACCGGCAAATCCGCTCACTGCGCGCGTGGCGGTGAACCGCATCTGGCTGCACCTGTTTGGCCGCGGGCTGGTGCCTTCGGTGGATGATTTCGGCATCACCGGTGAAAAGCCAACGCACCCGGAATTACTCGATCATCTGGCGGTGCGCTTCGTCGAGGACGGCTGGTCGGTGAAGAAACTCGTGCGTGCCATTATGCTCAGCCGTACCTATCGCGAGAGCAGCGCCTCCGATGCGGGGGGTATGAAACTCGACGGCGCGAACATTTTTTTCTGGCGGATGAATCCGAAGCGGCTCGAACTCGAGGCCATCCGCGACTCCATGCTGCAAGTCAGCGGGCAGCTGAGCGTCGAGCGACCCGCCGGCATTCAGGTGGCGGGCAATGGCGGCAAGGGCAAGGTCGCGCCGACGCGCGCACTGCTCAATGAATCGGACTCCTGCCGCACGATCTATCTGCCGGTCCTGCGCGATCTCCAGCCGGAGATCTCCAAGATCTTCGATTTCCCCGAGCCCACGCAGATCAAGGGCCAGCGCGAAGTGACGACTGTGCCGGCGCAGGCGCTCTTCTTTCTCAATAGTCGCTTTGCCATCGATACCGCACGCGGCGCTGCCCAGCGCGTGCTCGATGACACCACGCTGCGCACCGACGATGCGCGGCTCACGCGGGCATATGTGACGTTGCTCGGCCGCGAGCCTGCGCCCGAGGAACTCAAGGACGCGCGTGCCTTTCTCGCCGCCACGAGTGATGCCCCACTCTCCCGCTGGTCCGCGCTCTTGCAAGCGCTCATGGCCGGCACCGAATTTCGCTACGTCTGGTAACTGGAAAGAAAAGCGCCATGCACAACTGCTCCGATCGCCAAATCGTTTCAACTCGCCGCGATTTTCTCCGCGCCACCGGCGCCGGCTTTGGCTGGCTGGCCTTCGCCGCGCTGCAAGCGGCGGAGAACAAAGGTTACGTGAGTCCGCTGGCGCCGAAGCCCACGCATCACACTGCGCGGGCGAAGCGCGTGATCTTTATGTTCATGAATGGCGGCCCTAGCCATCTCGAGACTTTCGACTGGAAGCCCGAGTTGAAGCGCGTGGGCGCGGGTGGGAATCACCAGTTGCTCGGCCCGGTGCTCGACTTCAAGCCGAGCGGCCAGGGCGGCCTCTTCATCTCCGAGGCCTTCCCGAATCTCGCCGCGTGCGCGGATGACCTTTGCATCCTCAATGGGATGAAAACCAACAACCCCGGGCACCATCAGGCGGTCGTGGCCTTGCACACCGGCAGCGAGACTTTCGTGCGTCCTTCCATGGGTGCTTGGATTGTCTACGGGCTCGGCTGCGAGAGCCAGGATCTGCCGGGCTTCATCACCATCGATCCCGTGCGCGATGTCGGTGGCGCGATGAATTATGGTTCGTCGTTTTTACCCGCGACATTTCAAGGCACACGGCTCGGCGGCGGCCAGCGTGCGCTGGCGAATCTCAATGCACCGCTCGCCGACGCCACGCAGCGGCAGCAGATTGATTTCATCCAAAAGCTCAACCGCCGGACACTCGCGGAACGCGACCCATCCAATCCCGAACTCGAAGGTGCGATCGAAGCGCTCGAGCTCGCCTACAAAATGCAGACCTCCGTACCCGGCGTGCTCGACATCGAGAATGAGCCGGCCGCAATGCGCGAACTCTACGGATTGAACGATCGGACCACGGAGAATTTCGGCCGTCAGTGTCTCATGGCCCGGCGGCTTGCAGAGAAAGGCGTGCGCTTCATCCAGCTTACGTCCACGGGATGGGATCATCATAACAAACTGCGTGAAGGCGTGACGGATCGTGCCGCTTCGATCGACAAACCGATCGCCGGGCTCATCACCGATCTCAAGCAGCGCGGAATGCTGAAGGACACGCTGATCGTGTGGGGCGGCGAATTTGGCCGGGGCGCCTATGACGACAAGGGCGACAGCAACGGCCGCGGGCACAATAACAAGGGCTACAGCATGTGGATGGCCGGCGGCGGAGTGAAAGGCGGACTTCGCTACGGCGCGACGGATGAACTCGGTGAGCGCGCGGTCGACGGCGTGATCGACACACACGATCTGCACGCCACGATCCTGCACCTGCTCGGGCTCGACCACGAGCTGCTCACCTATCGCTACGCCGGGCGCGAATTCCGCCTCACGAACGTCTCAGGCAAAGTCGCGCGGCAGATCATTGCGTAGTGTTGGCATTCGGTTTCCAAAAGGAGGATGAAATCGCGCGCCGGTGAAACCTCAGCCGGTTTTCGGGGTTGCGAGCGAACACCCCGTTTACCGGCCCTTCCTTCATGAAAACCTCCAAGCTCGCTCCCATCCTGGTCCTTTCGCTCGCTTCCATCCTCTCTTCCCAGGCCTTGGCTGCGGTGAAACTCCCCGCGCTCTTCTCCGATCACGCCATCCTCCAGCGGGGCATGCCGCTGCCGGTCTGGGGCACGGCTGATCCGAATGAAGACGTGACCGTCACATTGGCCGACCAGACGCAGACCACGAAGGCGGGTGCGGATGGCAAATGGAAGGTTGTCCTCAAGCCCTTGAAGGAAGCAGAGAGCCTGACCCTCACGGTGAAGGGGACAAACACGCTCACGGTCAACGACGTCGCCGTCGGCGAGGTGTGGGTGAACTCGGGGCAATCGAACATGTCCTTCCCTCTCCGGAACGATGCGAGCGCCGAAGCCAGCGCCGCTGCTTCCGCTGATCCACAGCTGCGCTTTTTCACCGTCGGAGCCAACGCGAGTGATACGCCGCTCGAGACGGTTCCCGGGAAATGGGCGAGCGCCAGCCCGACTACTTCGCCGCTCTTTTCCGCGGTCGGCTATTACTTCGCCCGCGAATTGCGCAAAGCCCTGAAGGTGCCCGTGGGCATGCTCAGCTCCTCGGTGGGCGGTACGCCGGCGGAAGCGTGGACCAGCCACGAGGCGCTCGCGTCCAATCCCGAGCTGAAAGCGATCTTCGAAGCACAAGAGACAGCGATCAAAACCTGGCCGCAAGCGGTCGAGAATTACCAGAAGAACGAACCGAAGCTGATCGAAGCGTGGCAGGCACGCGCGGAGAAAGCCAAGGTGGCCAACCAGCCGATCCCGCGCAAACCCGTCTCTCCGGAAGATCCGACGAAAAACAAGCGCCGCCCCTCGGGCCTCTACAACGCCATGATCGCGCCGCTGCAGCCTTACGCCATCCGCGGGGCCATCTGGTATCAGGGCGAGGCAAACAGCCAGCGCGGCAGACAGTATCGCACGCTCTTCCCCGCCATGATCACCGACTGGCGCAAGGCTTGGGGCGAGGGCGATTTCCCATTCTTCTTCGTGCAGATCGCGCCGCATCAAGCCCAGTTGCCCGAACTCCGCGAGGCCCAGCTTCTCACCTCGCAAAACTTGCCGCACACCGGCATGGCCGTGATCACCGACTACGGCGAAGCCACCAACATTCATCCGAAGCATAAGGAGCCGGTCGGCACGCGCCTGTCGCTGGCCGCACGGGCGCTCACCTATGGGGAAAAGATCGAGTATAGCGGCCCGACATTTGACTCACTCAAGATCGATGGCGGCAAGGCCCTGCTGAAGTTCCAGCACGCTGCCGGGCTCACTGCCAAGGATGGCGAGCTGAAAGGATTCACCATCGCCGGCGAGGACAAGAACTTCGTGCCCGCGAAGGCGGAGATCAAAGGAGACACCGTGACCATTTCCGCGGAGCAAGTGAGCAAGCCGACAGCGGTGCGTTACGGTTGGGCGAATATCCCAGACGGGAATCTCTACAACGAGGCCGGGTTGCCGGCTTCGCCGTTCCGGACGGACGTGGAGAAGTAGCTTGTAGCAGCACGGCGGGTATCCGCGTGCTTCAGCGCTTCACCACGAACTCGATGAAAGCCTCCGCGCCGTTTTCGGGGAACGTCTGGTCGAGCGCAGGGCCGATACGATAGTTATAGCCGCCGTCGCAGAGCTGGTAGTGATATTCTTGAATCACTTGGTCCGTATCCTTCAGCGTCGCCAGCCAGCGTGGGACGTGGATGTGAATCGGCGCGGGTGAGCCATTCAGCGAAAGGCTCCACGTGCTCTTGTGGTCGAGGTTGAAGCGAGAGGGCCAGATCATGCCTTCATACAATTCCCACGATGGCACGGTGCAGATCATCCAGCCGCCTTTCTTCAGCAGCGTGAGCCAATCCTTCAGGCACGCGGTGGGATCGAACATGTGCTCGAGGCTCTGGCTCGAGTGGATAAAATCAAAAGACTCCGCGGGGAAGTAAGCGGAGAGGCGGTTGGCATCCCCATGCTCCTGATCGAAAAGGACGACTTCCGAGATCCCTGCAAACCAACTGGTGGTCAGCGGGTCACCGCCAGGGCCGATGTCGAGCCCGCGGCCTTGGAAGACGGATTTCCAATCCACCGGCTGGTTGGACCGCTGGCGCCGCCGCATGGCTTTTGATGTTTCTTTCATGAACTGGGGGAGTCGCTGCTTAGAGGGTTTACAGCATGACCCGATGCCCACGCTTTTCATGAGCAAAGTAATTGATCGACGTGCCCGCCGGGAGACGCTGGCGACGCAGGCTTTCCAACACGAGAGCGATGCTATTCGCGCCATCGAAGAGCAGCAGGTCGATGTAGACGTAGCGGCGCCCCATGGCGCCACCGATATGCCGTCCACTCCCCGCCGGTTCCAGCACCGCGGAGAGCGCGTCCTCGATTTCACCGCGTGCATCGGCCTCCTCGCCTTTCGGCAGCACGCCGGCATTGAAAGCGATGTAGACGTAATCCGCACCTGTGCCCGCGAGCGGATCCTTTAGTTGCCCTCGGGCTTCCATGAATTCGCTAATGAGCGGCATGACGCTCGTAGAACCCACGAAAAGGTCGCCGCGAAGCTGATCGGAGTTATCCTCATTCGGCCGGTAGAGCGTCCATATTTCGCCGGGGCCGCCTTTCCTCCACTGGCGCTCGGCCTGCACACGCTCGGTAAAGGCACGCAACTCTCCCAGTGGAATCGCACCGGATAGCTTCTGGTCGTTGATATCGATATGGCCAATCCAGTTCAGGGTGCCGATCTCGCCGAGCGCTTCGTCGAGCAGCAGGAAGAGGATCGTCCACCGGCTTCGCTCATCGAGTTTCGGAAAGAGCGGATGCCAGGCGGTGATGTCGATGTGCTTGGTCTCCTCGTTGATTGCCGGCGTGAGCCATACTGCCCTGGCCTCGAATGTATCGGCTCCCACCTTCAGGCAGATGTCGCCCACGCTGTGCGACGGCTGCCGGGAGCCGTAAAATGTCCATCCTTTCAATTTCGGTGCACGAGAGGCCCAGTAGGCCGCGAGTAATTGCCGGTGAGGATTCCCCTCACCCGAAAGGGTCAAGGAATGACCTCCGTCTTCACCCGGGCCGAAGACCCAGGCAAAGCCATCGATTACCTCGTTTACTTTTGCGCTCACTTCATCGGGCAGTTCGGGCGCCCGCTTTTCCTCAATCATGTGGTAGAAGCGTTCGCCGACGCTCGCATACCATTCCCAGAACCGGTCGACCCGCGCCTTAAAAGTAGGCTCGGTTGCCACAGCCGCCGCCTTGCGTTTGAACAGGGAGAGCATGCGCCGCGAAGATATGCATCTGGCTGAGCGCGGCGCCAGAAAATCATCCAGCATGCTTCATTTTGGTGGGATTTACGTTCCGGCAGCACCTGCGGGTTGCCAGCGGGCTGGCGCGCCTCTAGCTTCCGATCTCGCATGCTTTTCTCCTCCCGTTTTCGCGCCTGTGGCGCGGCGCTTGTCATCGGTCTGGTCGCGGCGGGCTGTGAAAAGAAGGACCCGCTGGCGGAGCGGAGGTACCAACTGCTTCTCGAGGAGAATGCGCGGCTTTCCCAAGCTGTAGCGGCAGTCGAGCCGGGCAAACCTGCTCCGCCTCCATCCGCGGAGAGCTATTCTGCCGCAGCGGTCACGACGCTCAATACGGAGAACGAGCGGCTGCGCAAAATTCTTGCGCAGCACGATCACGAAAGGGCGCTCACGGCCAACAAGCAACAGCGCGAGCCGATCGAGAAACAAGTCACCGAGATTCGCGGACTCGAGTTCAAGCAGCCGGTCGATTACCAAGTGCTCAATCGCAAGCAGATCAAGGAAACGATGGCCGGCAAACTCGCGGAGGTTTTCTCCGAGAAGGAATTCCGCCAGATGGCCGATGCCATGGCCGCCATCGGTCTGCTCCCGCCGAAGTATGCGCTGCGAGAGAAGTACATCGATCTCCTGAGCGAGCAGGTCGCGGCCTTTTACGACCAGCACCAGCACAAGCTCTTCATGTACGAAGACGCGAGCCTCGAGAACGCGCAGAACCGGGTGGTGCTCGCGCACGAGCTCACACACGCGCTGCAGGACCAGCACTTCGGCCTGAGCCGATTGCCACTGGAGCAAAAAACAAACGACGATCGCGCCGAGGCGGCGAGCGCTCTCGTGGAAGGCGACGCCACGCTGGTGATGAGCGAGTTCATGCTCAAGAACATGTCGAAGCAGATGTTCAAGGACAGCATGGTCGCGAGCTTCACGCAGAACATGAAGCAGCTCGAGACCGCCCCGCGTTACCTGCGCGAGATGCTGGTGTTTCCGTATCTGCGCGGGCAGGAATTCTGCGCCGCGCTCTATGGCCGGGGTGGGTACGAGGCGGTGTCGAAGGCCTACGCGCATCCGCCGAGCTCGACGGCGCAGATTCTCCATCCGCAGAAATACATGTCGACCCCACCGGAGGAGCCGATCGTGATCGAGTGGAAAGCGCTGAAGGTGAAAGACCAGGAGCCCACGGCGGATAATGTCGTCGGCGAAATGGGCATACGCATCCTGTTCACCGAATGGCTCGATGCCAGCACCGGAGAAAAAGCCGCGACCGGCTGGCGCGGCGACCGCTATCTCTATTACGGCGATGGCGAGGCGCTCGTCTGGAAGACCGTGTGGGCCACGGCAGAGGACGCAACGGAGTTCTTCGAGGCCGAGAAGAAGCTGCTCGAGAAACGCTTTCAGCCGACGAACGCCCGCAGCATCGAGCGCAGCTACGAGGCCGACGCCCCGCGCACTCTGCGCCTGCACCAGACTGAAGCGAATGAGGTGATCCTGGTCGATACCGCACACGCCGACTGGGCGGAGGCACTGACGCCGTTTCAGTAAGACCTGTAGGTTACACAGGTCGTGTACGACCTATCCTCCCACCGCGAAAATCTTGCGCGGCGCAGCGTTTCCCGGAAAGGTGCTCACACACCCTTTTTCCGCTGACGAATGGACAAAACCGAAATGCGCCTCGACCCGCTGACCCAAGCGTGGACGATCTTTTCCGCCGCCCGACCGGTCCCGCCGGCGTTTGGCTCGGTGCTGGATGAACCACCACGCCAGAGCCCCTTCGTCGCCGGCGCCGAGCACCTCGCCGGCCCGGCCTTGCACGCCACTCCGCAGCCGGACTGGCGCGTGCGCGTGGTGCCGAATCGCGCGCCGGTCCTCCGCGTGGAGGGCGACTCCTCGCGTCGCGCCGATGGCTTTTACGATCACATGGATGGGGTGGGCGCGCATGAGGTGATCATCGAGGATTCCGGACCGAACGCCTTCGAGGAACTCCCGCTGGGGCAGATCGAGCAGATCATCACCGCCTGGAAAATGCGCATGCTCGACCTGATGAAGGACCCGCGCATGCGGTCCTTTACCATCGTGAAGGACGTGGGCACGCCGGCCGGCGGACGCGTGCGGCACAGCGTGAGCCAGCTCCTGGCGATGGCCACGATCACTCCCATGCTCCAGCGCAAGTTGCAGACAGCGCTGGCCTTTTATGAGGCGCGCAAGCGCTCCATTTTCGAAGACATCTTGCACGAGGAAATCCGCACCGGCACCCGGCTAGTCTACGAAAACAACGGGTTCACCGTCTTCTGCCCGTATGCGTCCCGGACGCCTTTCGAGCTGGCTATCTATCCCAAGCGCCAGTGCCCGGATTTCCATGGCTTGAGCAACCAGGAGACCTCGCAGCTCGCCGATGTCCTCAAGACCGCCTTGAGCAAGATGAGCCGCGCGCTCGATCACCCGCCCTACAATCTCATGCTCTTCACCGCGCCTACCCGCTCCAAGCGGGGGGACCACTGGACCACGCTCGAGCGGGACTTCCGCTGGCACATCGAGATTCTCCCGCGGCTCTACATCCGCAGCGGCGTGGAACTGGCCACCGGCTGCTGGCTAAATAGCGTGTGGCCGGAAGTGGCGGCCGCCCACCTCCGCTCCATCGAAATCTCCTCATGATCGCCCGCCAGGTATTCTACGAAGGACGCGTGCAGGGCGTCGGGTTCCGCTACACCTGCAAACAGCTGGCCCGCGGTTACGAAGTGGTCGGCTGGGTGCGCAACTTGCCAGACGGCCGCGTCGAGCTGCAGTGCAGCGGTGACAACGAGGAGGTGGAGGGCTTCCTAGAGGGTATCGTTGAGAGCGAGTTGAAGAGCCACATCAAAGGCGTTACCGCCATTCCGATCCCGCCCTTGGCTAGCGTCCGGGGATTCGAGATCGTTCACTGAGATCTGGGGACGTTGCCATTCCGTTTCGATTCCTTGAACGAGTGGCCCTATCGTGGTAAGCGATCTTCATGGCTCATTCGTTGAAAGAATTGACGGACGAAGCTCTCCAACTTCCGCCCGACGAACGGGTCGTGCTGGCGGAGAGCCTCCTGCTAACTATCGACGAAGCTCATGATCGGGCAGTGGACGAGGCGATCATGGTTGAACTCCAGCGGCGTTTGGCTGATTTTCGCACCGGTAAAGTCACGGGTATTCCCGTTGACCAAGTGCTTCGCGAAGTCAGAGAGGCTTTGAAGCGTAGCGCGTGATTCTTCATCCAGAAGATCGGCACGAATTTCGCGAAGCTGCGCTTTACTACGAAAGACAATCACCGGGCCTCGGCATGAGGTTTGCGGATGCCATCGAATCTGGCTTCGGTCAGATCGACCGTAGCCCATTTACATGGAGGTGCATCCGCGGTGATATTCGTCGCTTCCTGGTGAAAACATTCCCCTTCGGCATTGTTTACGCCTGCCGGGACAACGAAATCTTTGTTCTCGCGATCATGCACTTCAAACGGGAGCCGGACTATTGGCTGGGTCGCCGCGCCTCCCTGCCGAAGCCACCGGAAAACGGGATATAAAACATTGTTGTCGCAAGCACACGCCAAATTCATTCAGTTGTGGCAGGAGGCTTGCGGTACATACGGCCCCGGCCATAGTTCGTAGTTTCACAGGATGTCCACCCCCGCGATTTCGATTCAGAATCTGACCAAGGTTTACCCGT
>JBGGMZ010000114.1:0-3564 GCA_041287745.1 Chthoniobacter sp.
TGCACCCAAGGCCAGCGCCGCCCGATTAATCGGGCCAGCCCGGAATAGATGAGCGGGCCGATATTGTGGCTGTGCACGACATCCGGCTGGATTTGCGAGATCGTCCGCGCGAGCCGCCAGACTGCCGTTGGGGAAAATCCGCCGCTTTTGCCAAGGAGGAAGGTTTTGCTCGAGGAGGGCAGGCGGCCGGAAAAGGCGCCGCGCCGCTCAAGGCAAGCGACGTGACTTTCGAAACCGCGCGACTCCAGCCCACGTGCGAGATTGACCACCCCGTTTTCCATTCCGCCGGGGTCGAGTGAATTAACGACGTGGAGGATTTTCACGAGCGAGTGCGGAGGAAGTAGGCGGCTGCGCGCAAGCGGAATAGCGGGGGTTCCGCTACGAGATTAGCCCGCAGGAAGACCGGCCACAATACAAGCGATGTCAGCAGAAACCGCCAGGCGCGGCCGTGTAGCCCGTCGTCGAAATGCGTCCACGCCACGAGGAAGTAATGGATGGATGCGGCGCGCAGCCAGAAAGGTACATTCCAGCGCGACACGGCGCCGGACCGCCACGCCCGGCGCAACACCAGCCCGGAGTTCCGCTTCATGCGCGGTGCGTTCTTGCTCATGTTTTGCGCGTGCCGGCGAATGATGGCGAGCGGTTCGCCAAGATAGAAAAAGCGGTGACCTCGGGCCGTGATGCGGATCCACATGTCGCGATCTTCCGAGCTGCGCAGCGCGGTGTCGAAGGTGCCGCATTCATCAAAGACCGCGCGACGTATTACGATCGACGATGAAAGCGGACGATTGCGCAGGCAGAAAGACGCTGCGGTCAGCTCCGCCGTTCGCAAAAAATTGAGCCGCGGCGGCGGCAGGAGTTCGCCGCCTGCATTCATGCGCGCGGAGTAGCTACCCACGGCGGCAAAGGCAGGTCCGAGCCGCTGGAACTCCGCCATGACCGTGGCGAGAAATTCCGGCTGCCACCGATCATCCGCATCGAGAAAGGCCACGAACGGAAAGCGTGCCTCCCGGATGCCGGTATTGCGTGCGGCGGAAAGGCCTGCATTCACCTGCCGCACGGTGCGCACGCGCGGATCGGGGCAATGCGCGCAGACCTCCGGCGTGTTGTCCGTCGAGCCGTCGTCCACGATGATGAGCTCCAGGTCGGTCCACGTCTGCGCGAGGACCGAGGCGATTGCCTCGGGAAGGAAGTGCGCGTAGTTGTAAGCCGGAATGACGACGGAAACCTGATCGGGCAAAGCAGAGGAGTGTTGGTGCCATCCTGCTGTATGGAAATTGCCTTGCTCGGGCAAGCGCACTCCGTGCGGCACATCGACAATCTTCGGCGCGGACCGGTTCGATGCTATGAATTCCTTGATGACCTCCGCAATCGACCAAGCCCGTGCCTTCCTCGCCCAAGCGAAACGTCCTGTTTTCTTCACAGGGGCAGGGATGAGTGCGGATTCCGGAGTGCCGACGTTCCGCGATGCATTGACCGGACTGTGGGCGCAATACGATCCCACGCAGCTCGCGACGGGCGAAGCATTCGAGCGCGATCCGGAACTGGTGTGGAATTTTTATGAGCATCGGCGCGGAATCGTTCGTAAGTGCGCGCCGAATGCCGGGCATCATGCGCTGGCAATATTTGAGCAGCGCGATGGACGGCCGGTGACGGTGATCACGCAAAACGTCGATGGCTATCATCAACTCGCCGGCAACCGGCGCGCGCTCTGTTTGCATGGCAACATCATGGAAAACCGCTGCCACAAGGGCTGCCCCGGCATCTTTCCCGCCGTCGAACCGCGCAACGTCGAACCAGTGCCGCCCGCGTGCCCTTCATGCGGGCAACGCACCCTACGGCCCAATGTGGTGTGGTTTGGCGAAACGCTCGATGAACAGGTGCTGGCGAACGCACGCGACGCCGTCGAGGACTGCGATTTGATGATAGTCATCGGCACCAGCGGTGTCGTGTATCCCGCCGCAGGGTTGGCCGATCTCGCGCTGCGGCTGGGGAAACGCTTCATCGAGATCAATCCCGAGCCATCACCTTGGTCGGACCAGGCGAATGTCTATTTGCGCGGCCGCTCATCGGATGTGTTGCCACAGATCCTCCTCGGAGAATGAGCTCGAGAGGCCGCTGAATGTTCCCTGGTCTATTCGCGACCGGCTACCACGGGCTTATTTCGGTGGCCACTCGCGGCCGGCCAACTCCGTGGGCAACTGGGTGGGATCGACGGGGTAAATCTGGGTCATGTCGGGTGCCTTTCCGGGCTCGAATTCGGCATCGGGCGCCGAGACGATGAGCCACAGTACTTCCGAATGGGTGTCGTTGAAAACCTGCCGCAACACCTGCGGACCGACGAGGATCCCGCCGTGCTGTGGCACCGTCATCGTCTCGTCGCCTACGCGGATCCGTCCGGTGCCTTCGAGCACGAAATAAAACTCTTCGGCCAGGATGTGTTTGTGCAGCGTATTCGCGCTGCCCGGCGGCAAGCGCCACAATCTTGCGCCCAAGTTTTGGCTGCCGGTGCGCTCCAGAAAATCTGCATTGGGAATCCGCATCATGTTCGATGGTCTCCATGCAAGATCGTCGGGCTTGATGAGGAAATAACCGTCCACGGATTTCATAATAGAAGTGCGGAAGGATACCGTTGAAGTGTGTCTCGCAGCGATGAATTTGCGATCAAGGTATCGTCCGTCGGCGAGCAACAGGCGCTTTGACGCCGCCACCCCCGAGATAGGGATTGTCCGAAGTGCCGAGCAAACTGGAGGTTTGCTTGTCCGTCTCTCCCTCCTGCCGCCGCCTCTTCGGTCCCTCGTTACTTCATGTCACTACCCACTACGAATTACGCGCTCTCGATGGCGTTCTGGTAGTAGTAGTCGTGCGAGTAGTAATAGTACTGGTAGTAGTTCTGCGTCGCGTTCAGATCGAGGCGATTGAGGACGAAGCCGTAGAAGTTGGCTCCATTGGCGCGCAGGGTCTCGATGGCGGACTTGACGCTTCGCACGGGTGTGTGGCCAGTCCAGATGACGAAGAGCACGCCATCGACGAGGCTCTGCATGATCGAAGTCTCAGACAGGCCAAGCACCGGCGGGGTGTCGATGACGATGCGGTCAAAGCGTCCGCGCAGACTATTGAGGAAGGTGGCGAATTGTGGCGACCCGAGCAACTCGGTGCCATTTTCGAGGTGGCGGCCGGCGCTGAGGACGGTGAGATTTTCCTGCGGCGAGGGGCGCAAGGCTTCCTCGAGCGTGGCTTCGCCGAGGAGCACGTTACTCAAGCCCGGCTCCTTGCGATAGCCGAAGAGGCGGTGCAGACGGCCGCGGCGCAAATCGGTATCGATGAGCAGGGTCTTCGCGCCGGTGAGGGCGAATGACGCGGCGAGATTTGAGGAAACGACGGTTTTGCCCTCCTTCGGCATGGCGCTGGTGACCATGACGACATGGGGTGGCTTGCTCAGCGTACCCATCGAGAGGACGTTCGTGCGAATGACGCGGAAGTTCTCCACCAACCCGTGTTTCGCAGGGTCCTCGGTCTCGCCGGCGGGCAGGAACATATCGGTCGCCGCCGTCTGCGGCACAA
>JBGGMZ010000115.1:0-4263 GCA_041287745.1 Chthoniobacter sp.
TTTTCAGCGCCTACCGCACGCTCGCCGCCGGCGCCAATTCCCTCACCTCCGCCCACGTCGACGAATTGGTCCAAATGGTTGCGACGATCATCCGCTCCGGGGCAAAAGAAGGCGTCTTCCGCCGCGTCGACCCCGCTGTCACCGGCCGCGCCGTGCTCCATTCCACTTTGCGCTTCCACCACCCCTTCCACGCGGATGAATGGGCCTCCCCCACCATCGACGCGGATTACGAGGCCGTGTGGAATTTGCTGATGGAAGGACTCCGCGCCACCAAGAGCAGCAAGGTGACAAGGGGATAGTTTGGACAGCGCCATACCCGCCATCCGGAGCGCCCCCATCTCGACCTCAAAGCCTGCCGATGCACGCCTCTTCAGCCCGCAGGGCGAAAGAAAATAGCCCAGCGCGTGAGCACTGGGATGACTTTCTAACACACGACAAGTCCCGTCAGGGACGACAGACCAATAGCGCGCACCCTGCTCGTTCGTCCCTCACGGGACTGCGCGGATAGGGACGGTTATCCCAGCGCTGAAGCGCGGGGATATTTTCGGTCGCTCCTCCGAAGCTAAAGAGCCAGCCGTAGAGACCGCGACCAAAGCGGTGGGTCACGCCAAGGGTCAAGAGTTGACCCCCTCTATGACGTCAGATAGTTGTTTTCTGCCATGAAAGTTTTCTTAGTGATCCTCACCGCATTACTATTGCCAATTGCGTCGACGGTGAACGCGCAAGTCTCTGCCGAAGACACCAAGACCTACATTAAGACAAACCTGGCCAATCAATATCTTTGGACCAAATTTCAGGTTTCCTTCGATGGAACCAAAATGACTCTGGAGCAGAGTCTTAAATACGTTGCGAATGGGACTATCACGTGGGAACCCACTACCTATGTCGTTGACCTCTCTAATCTTGATCCCGCGAGCGTTGAGGTATGGGATTACAAAGTTGCCGGCCAAGGAGTCATGGGTAAAAGCATTCATTTCCGGACATCAGATGGGTCGAAGAGGATCGACTCTTCTCGTTCTGGAGCAGTCAGCGAATTCTCACTCAGCTATTTTAACGACGATCTTGCGGCAAGACTTGCGAATGCATTTGCGCATTTGATCAGTCTCAGCGGCGGAAAGCCTGACCCTTTTAAAGCAGCGCCGGCCAATCCAGAAAGTAAATGAATTATTCGCATCGGTTGCATGAAGTCCAATTGTCTTCGCGGGAAAACATTTATGGTGAGTGCCGGAAAGCCGGTACGGATCCCTGCTTCGTCACAATACTTGACGTCCTCTGACATTCACCGCGGAGACCAGAACATACACACTAAACCCATGAAAAGCGATGCTACAGCGATACGTGACGTTGCTTCACTATTCAAGCGAACGTTAGCAACCTTTATACATTGCTGGTCTCTTCTCGTAGTGATTCTTCCGAGCCAACTTGCAATTGCTGGAGAACCGAGTGATCCGCCCCTGGCGGAAACGCTCGCTTTCATCGCAACCAAAGTTGATAACAGTGGTGCTGCCAACTATAAAGACGGTGTCGGAGGGAAGTTGACGTATGTATACAGAATTCAGTTCACGGGATCTCAATTTATAGTAACGGAAATTTTTGAAAATAACAGCAAGGTTCCCGATGACCGATCCCGCGAAAAAAAGGTTACCCAAGGTGACCTCAAAGATTTAGCGCCTAAACTATGTCGAATTGGAGGCGGATCGCAGGGCGCGTACCAACTCGACCTATTTAATCGCGACGGCACGAATGCCATGCTTCAGGTTTACAATGATGGAGGCCCACAAAAAACGAAAGTTTGCTCTTTGAGTCTACAGGGCGAAGACACTGCCACTAAACTCTTAAAGGCTTTCAGGCACGCCGCCTATTTATGCGGGGTAAAAGATGATCTATTTTAGAATTGGTTTTCATTTCCGGCATACGGCGAAGTGTATTTACCCTTTCAGCAAGCGAGCCAGTTGCAGTCCGTAGGCACATTAATGGATTTTAGTTTTTTAAACGCAAAAGTAGTCACTCATAACATGAAACACATCTTGAATAGAGTCTTCGTCTTGTTGTCGCTTTTTTGGGGAGCGGACCTTTTGGCGGGAGACTATAGCAACTGGGAGCCCACGACAAGCAATCGGCAGATAGAATTCTGCTCAAAACATAATTCCGACGGATCTTACAACTTCCAATACAGAAATGTTTCTTCTTCTTCGACTTACGAGGTAGTAGTGAGAAACATGAAAAACGAGAGGGAGCTGGATGTGGTTTTGAAGCCTGGAAAAGCCGCGCCCGTTCACACCTACACTGATCGTTTGTTCGTCGACACAATCCTGAAATAGGTCGCAAACTTGCACCGCATTCAAATCCCCAAGGTCGCTGTCGGCCTTGTATTTGGCCTGTTGTTTTTGACGGCGCTGGGTAGGGCGGGAGGTGAGTTGCCGGCGCTGGTTATTCCGGAGACGGCTGGCATGCAGCTGAGAGGCAATTACTCCTCAGATGCCGACCTCGATCAGTTTGTAGCCATCGGCGTGAAGAACGTCCGCATGGGTTTCCATTGGGAAGGGATCGAGAAAGTGAAGGGCGTTTACGACTTCGCCAATCTCGACGCTATCATGGCCAGGGTTCGCTCGCCAGGAGAATGGCTCCCTCTATCCGGCGGGCATTGCCTACCAAGTCGTGATCACACAGTTGTACGGCTGCAAATTTAACAAGCGTCTGCCGACCGAGAATCCTCTGGATTACGTGATGAGCTTCCACGGCAACGGGGAAAAGGTCGTTGCCTGGACGTCACCACCGCTCCCGGATCCCGTGTTGAACAAGGCCGAGAAAGGGCGATCCGGCCCGGACAAGGCGCTACCCCATTCGATCACGGTGGCCGTGGCCGGCAATGGCCCCTTCGAGCTGGTTCAGATGGATGGCTCCAGGAGCACCGTCAAACCCGTGGGAGGCAAGGTCACCCTCGACCTCACGGGCGGGCCGCAATACCTCACGATCCAAGCGGGCAAACTGCGTCCGCCGGGGCCCGGTCCCATTGTCACGCCTGGCGCTCCGGGAAGATAGGGACAGCATTGTCTCCTTATCCATCAAGGCGCAGCATCACACCATCGGCCCGGCTAGTGGTGTCCAAAGCCAAAAGTAGAGGCGGAACCGGGTGTCGTAAGTTTCGCGACCGTGGCGGGACGTGCGCTCGATGGCACGCGCTGGAATGATCGGGCGCTTTATTTTGGTAAACACAGCGGCGAGGAGACGCGGAGAGTGCACAAGGATGCGATGCGAAGTCGCTGCGTTTCATGTTTCGCTTTCCCCTCCAGGAGCCATCGCACTACACATCAATTCTTCGGCGGGCGGATGTAGTAGATATCCCACTCATCCTCGGCCCGCACCACGAAGCCGTGACGTTGATAGAATCGGTTGGACGCACTTTCCCGCAGCGCCCCGAGAAGCACCGCCGCCTTGCGAGCATCCGCCTCGGCCAGCAATTGGCGCAGGACATGGGAACCCACACCCGCACCCTGCTCGCTCGGATGAACGTAGAGGTGATCCAAATGAAAACCTTCCTCCGCCGGTCGGAAGGTGTAGAAGCCGATCCGCCGCCCGTCGCGCACGATGAAGGTGGTGTGCTCGGGGTAGAATGACTTGCGCAACCGCTCTCGCGCCCGCTCGGGATCGAAGCGTCCCACCCGCTCCAGGCTCTCCCTCATCGCGGCGATGCGCAGGGCCACCAGTTCATCGAAATCTTCCGCCACCACTGGCTGGAGGGTAATCTCGGACGGATTCAGCGACCTCTCGCTCGTCATTTCGTCGCGAGCGTCTTTCGGCCGGAGAGGAACCAGGCGTTAATGATCCGCCCATCCTTCACCTCGTAGGTCACAATCAATTCCACCGTGCCGGGACCTTCGGGAAAGGTCCGCGTCACGAGTTCATGATCCACGACGAAATCTCCCAACACCATTCTGTGCAGCAGCTTTGCGTGGAGATTTGGTTCCTGGAAGCGATGGGCAAACCGCTCCCGCAGCGCCGGTGCACCGCTAACCAGAGTCGTCGCCGGATGCTCAAAGAGCCTCGCATCCTCGCCATAAACGTCCAGCAGAGCATCCACGTCGCGGGCATTGTAGGCATCGAGCTGCCGTTGCACCACCGCCTCGGGGTGAAGGAGAATTTCGGCCGGGAGATCTGTCGTCATGGCGTTCAATGGTGTGGGGCAGGATCACTCCCCGATTGCTGTGGCGGAAAAGCACACGCCTTCGCGCCGTAGGTCTTTCGCCGCAGCCACGATTCCAG
>JBGGMZ010000116.1:0-10820 GCA_041287745.1 Chthoniobacter sp.
CTGGTGCGCAGCGCGCCAGACCTGCTCGGCTGGGTCTATAAGGCGAGCGACGAGCCGTGGAAGGGGGAAGCCGCGCGCCTCCAACTCGACCGGTTGAACACCATGAAGCTCATCCGCTTCATCAAGGACTTCGATCCGCACATCACGGTGTGCACTCATTTCATGCCGGCGGGGATCATCTCGCACCTGCAGGAGACGGAGAAGCTGCAGACGAACCACTCGATCGTCGTCACCGATTTCGACTGCCATGCGATGTGGCTGTCGCGGATGTTTCAACGCTACTTTGTGGCGCTCGATGAGACGAAAGCGCATCTCGAAGCGCTCGGGCTGCCGGGGCAGCGCATCACCGTCTCGGGCATTCCCATCGATCCGATTTTCTCGCAGCCGGTGGATCGTGCGTTGGTGCGGGCTTCCTACGGGCTGCACCCGGAAAGGACCACGCTGCTGCTTTCCGCGGGAGCCTTGGGTGTAGGCCCGACCGAGCTGATCGTGGAGCGACTGAAGCATCTCCACCACGATGCGCAGACCATCGTGGTGTGCGGTCGCAGCGAGGAAGTGAAGCAGCGCGTGACGCAAGCCTCTGCCGGGCAGGCGGGCAAGTTCTGCATTCTCGGCTATTCCGATCGCATGCACGAGCTCATGCACATCAGCGATCTTTTCATCGGCAAGCCCGGCGGGCTGACGACCAGCGAAGCACTCGCCTGTGGGCTGCCGATGGCGGTCTTCTCGCCGATCCCCGGCCAGGAAGAGCGCAATGCGGATCACCTGCTGGAGGAAGGCGCGGGCATTCGCTGCAACGAGCTTACCACCTTGCCCTTCAAGATCGATCGGCTGCTCGAGGATCCCGCGCGTCTCGGCGCGATGCGCGCCGCAGCGAAGGCGATGGGGCACCCGGATGCCGCGCGGACCATCGTCCAGACTCTGCTCGAAGATCACCTGCCGCCGCTCACTCTCGGCTCCGAGCAGCGGGAAGCCATCGCGCTCGCCGCGTCGCGCACCCCGGCCAATGGGTGAGTTTCTCTGGGGGGTCGCGACATCGGCCTACCAGGCGGAAGGCGGTTACAATGGCCCCGGTGAACCGCTGACGAATTGGGCCGCCGCGGAAGCGCGGCGCGACGTCGCCGTGGTCGGTGCGGCGGCAGATTTCTGGAATCGCTACGAGGAGGATTTTGCGCGGTGCCGGGAGCTGGGGCTGACTGCATTCCGATTAGGCCTGGAATGGAGCCGCATCCAGCCCACCCGCACAGACGGGACTACGGCGCCGCCGCCCTTCGATTACGCGGCGCTCGATCATTACGCGGCAATGATCGCCGCCTGTCAGCGCCACGGTCTCGAACCGGTCGTCACGCTGCACCATTTCGTGCATCCAGCCTGGCTCGGAACGGACCCGTGGCTGGAGGCGTCGACGGCGGATCATTTTGCCGAATATGTGCGCGTGGCGGTGAGGTATGTGAATGAGCGACTGCCGCAACCAATTCGCTGGTTCATCACGATCAACGAGCCCAACATGCTCGTGCTCAATTCGTATCTCGGCCGGCAGTTCCCCGCGAAGCACGCCTCAGGGTTTGCGCCAATGGCCGCGGCTTACAATCAACTGTTGCGCGCGCACGTGATGGCGTACTCCGCGGTGCACGATTTCTACGCAGAACGCGGCTGGCCGACGCCGCAGGTGACTTTCAACAACTACTGCAGCGACGTCTACTGGAGTGACAAGCTGCTGCTCGATCTCGTCTGCGTGCGCGAGCGCGGGGTCGCCCGCGAAGATGTGGAGAAATACGTCTGCCAGCGCGCGCGGGATTTCGACGCCTCTTTTGTCGTGGCGCGTATCCCTTTGCACAAGGATGTCGCTTATTATGTGGGCGCGACGTTCAAGCGGTTTGCCAATTGGCTGGGCTATCGGCGGTTCAGGGCGGCGCATTTTGCCACCGTGCTCGACACTATCTACGCGCAAAAGCGGGCGCGCTTCATCGATTACATCGGCATCGACTACTACGATCCCTTTGCTGCGCATGCGTTTCGCTTACCCGTGCTGTGGGATCACGAGTTCAAGAACCGCTCGCTCCGCTCATGGATGCTGGCCACCGTGTCGAGCAAGTGGTGGGACTGGCGCGTGCTGCCGCGCGGACTGCACTTCTTTTGCAAACATTACGCGGAGGACTTCGGTCGGCCGGTGCTGATTGCGGAAAACGGCATGGCATTGCGACGACTCCCCGGGTCGCGGAAGCACGCGCGGCGGGATCGAATGACACGAAGCCAATTCCTGAGGCTGCACGTGCATGAAGTGGCGAAGATTCGCGCCGATGGCGTTCCACTGGTGGGCTATCTGCATTGGTCGCTCTTCGATAATTACGAGTGGGGCACCTACACGCCGCGCTTCGGGCTCTACTCCATCGATTTTCCGAACAGCGTCGAACGGCAGGTCGAGGATCCCGATGGGGATCGCCCTGCCGAGACCTACGCCACTCTCATCCGCGAAACACGCGCGAAAGAATCGCCCGACCAAGCCTCCATATCCTCTTCACGCCATGCCGCAGAAAAGTGAGTTCGTCGAATACCTCATTGAGATGCTTCAGCCGCTCGGGACTATCCGGGCGAAATCGATGTTTGGCGGCTGGGGTTTTTATGCCGATGAACGTTTTTTCGCCATCGTGGCCGATGAGGCGTTTTATGTGAAAGTCGACGACACCAGCCGGGCGGAATTCGAGTCGCGTGGGCTAAAGCCGTTTCGCTACGAAATGGGCAAAGCGAAGGCGACGATGGATTACTACGAGCCGCCGCCGGAAGCGATGGACGACCGGGAGATCCTGAATGAATGGGCGCGCAAAGGCCTCGAGGCGGCAGTGCGTGCGGGCGTGAAGAAAAAGCCGCGGAAGAAGAAGTGAGGTGACTTAGCCGACGCGCACCGCGCGCTTTTTGTCGAGCTTGAGCACGGCGCCAGCGGCGAGCGGAGGCGTCACCTTCGGGTCGGTAATTTTCTCCTCGTGCAGCTGGATGCTTCCCTGCTCCACCAAGCGCCGCGCGTCGCCGCGCGATTTGGTGATCTGGTAGCCTTTCTCGTAGCCGGCCACGACGAGAGAAACGATATCTTGGTTCACGCCCTCAAAACTGACTACCGGCCATTCTGCATTCTCCACGTCCCGCTTGCTGAACTTCGTATTGAAATCCTCCAGCGCGGCATTACCCGCTTCTGTGCCGTGGTAACGTTCCACGATGCGCCGCGCGAGTTGCTTCTTCGCGTCCATCGGGTGTCCTTCCGGCACGTCTTCGCCGAGCAGCAGCAGATAGTAGCGCGCCATGAGCGTGTCGGTGATGCTCATGAGCTTGCCGAACATTTCCGAGGGCGCTTCGCTCACGCCGACATAGTTGCCGAGGCTCTTTGACATCTTCTGCACGCCATCGAGACCCTCGAGGAGCGGCAGGAGAAAGACGATCTGCTGCGGCTGACCTTCCTCGCGCTGCAGGTCGCGGCCGACGAGGATATTGAAAAGCTGGTCCGTGCCGCCGATCTCGACGTCGGCCTTCACCACCACCGAGTCCCAGCCCTGCATGATCGGGTACTGGATTTCGTGCAAGTGCACGGCGTCGCCGCGTTCGATGCGGTTCTTGAAATCTTCGCGCTGCAGCATCTGCTGCAAAGTCACGCGCGCATTGAGTCGCATGACTTCCTCGAAGGTCATCATCTCGAACCATTGGCCGTTGAAAACGGTCCGCGTCTTTTCAGGATCAAGAATCTTGTAGGCCTGCGTCTGGAAGCTGCGGGCGTTGCTCATCACCTGGTCGTGGGTGAGCTGCGGCCGCGCTTTCGAGCGCCCGGAAGGGTCGCCGATCATCGCGGTAAAGTCGCCAATGATGAGGATCGCCTGGTGCCCGAGATCCTGGAACTGCCGCAGCTTCGTCAGTGCGACGGTGAAGCCGAGGTGGATATCCGGCGCCGTAGGATCGACACCGAGTTTGATGTTGAGAGGGCGGCCAAGGCGGAGCTTCGCGAGGAGTTCGGCTTCGTTGATGATTTGAGCCGCGCCTCGTTTCAGGATTTCGAGCTGCGCTTCAGGTGATTGCATGTGATGGATGCAACTGACTGGATAATGGCGTCTTGCCGGGTGAGGCGAGTACGAAATCACACGGGCCTGCGGGAACGAAACGCTTTTTCGTGTCCGCCGCCCGCAGGAGGCACCACGGCTTACTTGCTCTTGTTAAGCAATTCGCGAACGTCTTCGATCGAGAGCTGCTTCATCGAACCCATGCGCTCGACCGTGCCATCCGTATAGCCGACCGTCTCGCCGCCGTGACGCCAGTCGGCCATCTCCGCGGCACTGATTTGCGTGTTGAACTTCTTGCTCTCGGGACCGAGATACGGCCGCCGTCCATCGGCGAGCGGGCGCGTCGCCGCGCTCTTGTTGGCGTCCCACGCTTCCTTCGTCGAGGCCGTCTTGGTCGACGCTGTTTTCTTGGCGAACAGATTCAGGAACTTGCCCTTTGTTGGCGCTTCTTTGGTCGCAAACTCGCGTTGCGCCGCCTGGTTGGGCTTGGCATCATAAAAGGCGCGCGCTTGATAGGTATCCAGGCGCATCTGCTTATCGCTATAGAAGTTCTTCGTGGAGGCCTTGTTGGTGCTATAGCCATGCGACGCTGCAGCGGTGGCCCGGCCGGGATCAAAAGATTTGTCGGGGCTGTATTCCAGAATCTGCGCCCCGCGGTTCGAATTGACCTCGTGATTCTCGATCGCCAGCATCCGCCGCTGCTCGCTGGCTCGCGTATTAAGCGCGGCACGTTGCTTTTCCGCCTTGGCCACCAGCTTGGCCTGCTTTTCCTCCGGCGTGGCACAGCCCACGAGGGCAAGAGCGGCTAGGAAAGCGATGGGGAGGGGAAAACGCACGCGGGAGAGATGCCACAGAATCGCCCCCGCGTAAAGGACGGCTAACCGCCGGGCCGCAGCTTGGCAAGTTGCGCCTTGGCCTGCTCGATTTCGGCCGGGACTTTCGCCACGGCGAGGAAGCTCTGCAACGTCTCGATCGCTCCTTTTCGGTCCCCGAGTTCCTGCTGTAAAGCGCTCATGCGAAATGTGATATCGATCAATTCCGGGTGACGCTCACGAGCCGTGCGCAGGTGGGCCAGAGCCGACTCGGGCTTGCCGGCCGTCTGCTCCGCTTGCGCCCAGTCGCCCTGCAGCCGCGCCAGCTCCAGGGAGTATTCCCCCGGCGAATCCGCCTGCGCCGCCACCTTTTCCAGCAGCTTCGCCCCGCGCTCAAAATCATGCGCCGCCCCGGCCAGCTTGCGCACACGGAGGGCGAATTCCGGTCGCAACATCCCGGGATGCGCCTCGGCCAGCGCCAGCGCATTCGCGGGCTGCCCGGCCTTTTCAAAATACCCAAACATAGTCCGCAGCGACTCCGCCCGGCGCGCCGGCGACAGGCCGAAATCGCCCAACTCCGCATCCGCATGGTCCAGCCGATGCGCCGCGACGACCCAGTCGACGAGATCGCCGTAACTCGTATTTGCCGGCACGCTGAAAGCCGTGCGCAGGTTCTTCTTCGCCCCGTCAAAATCGCCCTGCGCCGTCTGCAATCGCGCGTATTGCAACAGCGTGGCCCAATTGCGCCCGTAGGGATCTCCTTTCGCCGCCTGGGCAAAGAGCGACTCCGCCCGCTTGATTTCGCCGATGTCGGCAAAGCCCTGCGCCACTTTGCCGAGGCTGTCTTCATTCAGCGTCGCCCGGAGCGCCAGCGTTTCCAGCCGTGCCCGCGCCGCATCCGCCCGCCCGAGCTGATGCAGCGTGCGGGCGAGATTGATGATGTTCTGTTCGTTCAGCGGGTTGACTTGCGCGATGCGTTCCTGTGCCTGCGCCAGGCCCTCGCGATCTCCCGCCTTCTCCAGCGCGTCAGCCGCGTTTTGCAGCCACACATCGTTTACATCCTCTCGCGTGATCAATTGCTTGAGCGTCGCGCCGACCCCGTCCTTGTCTCCCTCCTCGAGTTTCGCGATCAACAGTGCCACCCCGGCGGGAATCGGTCCCGATCCTTCCGCCCAAAGCATGCGCACCTCGGCCATGAAATCGGGATGAATCTTCAGGCGGCTGGCCTGCGTGCCGGCGAAATCCAGATAGCTCCCGAGCAAGCCGGGATTATCGCCCGTCGCGGCGAAGCGTCGCAACCGGCGAAGTTCGCGGCGGGCGATCACCTGCCCATCTTCCGGCGTGAGCAGCTCGATAAGCTTGCACTGCAGTGGGAAGCACAGCCGCGGATCCGTGGTGCGGGCGAGCGCCCCCTGCACCGCCGCGCGGGCGTGTGGCCGGTCATCGCGAGCGATGAAGGCCGCAGCCAGGCTCAGCGCCGGGGTGATGTGCTGCGGCGGCAGGATGCGATCAAGCGTGGTCAGCGCCGCCTCCGGCTGGTTGTTTTTGCACTGCAGCACCGCCAGACGCGCATCGACATCCGGCCCCGTGCCGCTCTGGAAAAGCGCCAGCGCGTCCCCGGGGCGGTTCTGGGTGTCGTAGAGGGTGGAGAGTGCGAGGCGCGCGGCCAGATTGCCCGGCTCCATCACGAGCAGCCGTTGGTAAGTCAGGATCGCCAGGTCGGCACGCCCGGCACGGTCGTGCAATTCGGCCAGACGCAGCAGCAGCCGCGTATCCCCGGGTGTATTGTCCACCGCGCTGCCCAGCGCCTTGCGGGCGCCATCGAGATCGCCCTTGTGCTCCAGCACATCGGCAAATTGCAGCAGAAATTCCCGGCGCGCCCCATCGGGCAGGCGAGCGCCGCCGTCGCCAAGCGTGGCGCGCAGCACGAGCTCCGAGGTGTCGTTGTCGCCCGCGGTGCGGCAGGCGTTGAGAATATTTCGCACGGCCTCCGTATCGCCAGGGTCGCGTTCCCAGATCTGCCGGAAGATCGCAATGGCCCGGGCATGTGCGCCGATGCCGGTGAGCGCATTGGCCAGCGGTGCCAGTCCATCCGAGGAGGAAGAGCGGGCAAACATATCCAGCCACGGGTTCAGCTCCGCCGGGGGTGCCTGCGCCGCGCGGATCACACAGAGTCGTTGGCGAATATCGCGCGCCAGATTCGCGGCCTGGTCGCCCTGGAGCTGCACGAGCGCTTCATCGGCCAGAGCCTTTTCCCAGAAATACGCGGCGAGATCGCTCAGCTTCAGCGCATCGAGCTGCACGCCGGTATCGAGCACGAAACGCAACTGCCGCCCGCCCGAGGTCGACGTCTCGTCAAACTGCGTCCCCGATAGCGCGCGCATTTCCACCAGCCGGTCGAGATCGGCCTGCGCCGCCTTGTCGTTCCCGGTAAGGCCGTGCAACAGGGCTCCTGCCAGCGCTGCGTGCAGCGGCTGGTCGCCGTGCGTTTTGAGATAGGTCTCGACGAACGCCGCCCGGTCCGGCTCCGGCAGCAGCAGGTAATACTCGCGGAGTGCTGCGCAGACCGGTGCATCGAGCGATTCCGCGGACGAGGAAATGGTCGAGCGCAGAAGGGCGCGCGCCTTGTCCGCTTCACCGAGCATGAGGTGCCACTGCGCCACCTCCAGGCCCACGCCGGCACGCTGCGTCGTCGTGCTTTCGAAGACGCGCTGGCCGAGCTGGATGGCCTCGCGGAAGCGGTTGCGACTGGCGAAGAGCATCGCCGCCTGCCAGCGCCGCAGGTGCGTGCCCTCGGCGAAAAGCGTATCGAGCATCGCCGGCTCCGCCTTCTCGTCGGAAGTATCCAGGGCCTGGCCCAGCGCGATGAAGAGATAATCCCGCTCGCTCGGCGTGCGCTTTTTGTCCTTCAGCCATGTGCTGAGCCGGTCGTACTGGTGGGACTGCAGTGCGAGCCAGATAAAGGCCTGCGCCATCTTCGGGTCGCGCGCCTGCTCGCTCATCATGGCCTGCACGCGGTCCAGCGTGGAGGCGCCGTCGCCCACGTAAAAGAGCCCCCACAGCGCCTCGCTCGGCGAGTCGCCATTCTTGCGCCAGCGATCGATCCACGCGGCTCGCTCCGTGGCATCGCCATTCGCCGCGACGATCTGCGCGAGCTGGCGGATGGCATTGAAACGCAAGTCGCGGTCGCTCCTCGCTTCGCCGACGTTTTTGTCCGCTGCCTCATCCACCCAAAAGCTGCGCAGTGCCCGCATCGCTTCCGGCGCGGGCCGGCCATTGCGTTGGTTCACCGTGGCGAGATAAGCCGTCTGCAAGCGCCCTGCCTCGGTCGGCTTCATCGCCGGGAACTTGAGTGGATCACCCGGCTTCTCAGGGGTGGTGTTCTTCAGGATCTGATCGAGACAATCGCGCGCCTCGGCCGTGTTGCCGGCCTCGAGGTCGAGCGTGGCAAGGGCCGAGAGGGTGCGCGCATTCGTGGGATCGAGTGCTCGCGCCTTGCGCAGCAGCACGATCGCGCGGTCGGACGATCCCCACGCGAGCTGAAAGTCCACCGCGCGATTGAGCACCGCCGTGTCGCGCGGAAACTTTGTCACGATGTGCTCCCAGGTCTGCTCCGCTGCTTCGATGGACAGATTCTTTTCCTGCAACTGAGCAAGTTTCTGCCATCCATCCGGCGTCTCCTGCGGAGCGACGCGCAGCAGTTGCTCCTGCAGCCGCACCGCCGCGTCGAGCTTGTGCAGCTCCTCCGCCTCACGAATCAAATCCGGCAGCGCCTCCGCTTGATTCGGCGCCGCATAAGATGCGTCCGCGAGCACTTCAAAGGCGGCGCCAAATTGCCCCGAGGCCTTCAGGATGCGGCCCAGCGATACCTCGGTGAAATAGTCGTCCGCATGGAGCTTGCGACGCTTTTCAAACTGCGAGCGCAACCACGGGAGCAAACCGTTCTTGTTGCAATGGGTGAGCAGCTCGTTGAAGAGCGCGAAACGCTCGCGATCGTTCGTCTCGGACTCGATGGCCTTGAGTTGAAACTCGGCGGAGGCCTGCGGCTGGTCGAGCCGCTCGAGCACGCGCAGGAGTGAGGTGAGCGCTTCGCGCCGGCGGGAGACGGGGCTGGCTCCGTAAACCTGCCGCCACGTGGCGAGAGCATCGGGCCAGTGCTCGGCTCGCTGCTGGGTGAGCGCGAGATCGGTGAGCGCATCGACGTTGCCGGGATTCTCCGCGGCGAGTTGCTCGAAGATGGCCAGCGCCTCGGCAATATGCCCGGCTTGCAATTCCAGCTGGGCCGCGCGGCGTGAATAAGCCGGGCGATTTGCCGGGTCGATACGCGAGAGTTCGCCGAGGTTCTGTATGGCGCCGGGGGAGGGGCCCGCCGAGGTCTGCAGCTTCACGAGGAACTCGTAAGCGGCGATGGAATCGCCGTTGAGCGCGAGGGCTCGCTGCGCCCCATAGGTCGCGCCTTTCGTATCGCGGTTCCACAGCTTCCAGCGCGCGAAACGCAGCCACGCGACCTCCGTGTTTTTCTCCCGGGCGGTCTTCTCCAGTCCGGCCATGTATTGATCCAGTGGCGGATTGGGATCGGCGGCGACCGGCTCCACGGCGGTCGTGGCAAAGGGCAGCGCGGGACGGCTTTCTTTCGGCGGCCCCGACGCGGCGCGGAAGCTCTCAAAGAGCTTTTGATCCGCCTCGATTTTTTCCGCTTCACTGACGCTCAGGCGCACCGCGTTTTCGAAATCCGACTGGGCCAGTTTGTAGTCGCCGTGCACCGCGTGCAGGTCACCGAGGGCGAGTTGATACTCACGGCTGTCGGGCTGCAGCTTCGTCGCCAGGCCAAATTCCGCCTCAGCGTTTGGGAAGTCGTTTTGCCCGCGAAGGGTTTGCGCGATGTGAAAATGCGCCGCTCCCTGCCGCGCTGGCGGATCGGTGGGACGCACCATGCGCTGCAGGGTGCGGCGCGCTTCGTCGTCGCGATGCTGAGTGAAATAGAAGGACGCGAGAGCGGAGATCGTCTCTTCAGTGTTCGACGTCGCGTCGGCCTTGAGATGCTCCTCGACGTAACTCGTCAGCCGGTTTTGCTGGTAGAATTCCAAGGCTTTGGCCCGCACGGACTCGTCGTTCTTGCGGGCCGCGAGCAGGGCGTCGATGCGCTGCTTGGCCGTCTGCGCCGCATCGTGCTGCACATCCAGCCTGGCGCGCGCAAAGACGAAGTCCGCATTCGTCGGCTGATCCTTCAGCAGCGCGTCGTAAACCGCCGTGGCCTGTTCCCCACGATCCATCTGCAAAAGCAGGCGGGCAAACTTTTCGCGATACTCGAGATTCTTCGGCGCGAGCACCGTCAGCTTTTCCAGCCACACGCGCTGCTGCTCGAGATCGCCCAGCCGCTCGTAAAGCTCGACCAATTGCAGGCAGGCGCCGAGGTCGCGTGGATTCTCCGCGGCAAATTTCTTCCAGCGCTCCTCCAACTCCTCCGTGCGGTGGTAGCGCTGATGCAGGCGGATGAGCTGCGATTCCAGGTCCGTGCGCAGCCAGTTGCCGGGACCCGTGAGCGCGAGCGCTTTTTCCAGTGCGGCGATGGCCGCATCCTGCTGTCCCGCACCCTGCTGGATGCGCGCGATTTGTTGCAAAACGAGGGGGCGATCGGTGGGCGCGGAATGGCCTTCTACATACTGCAAATGCTCAATGGCGCGCTCTGGCAGAAAATTCCGCTGATAGGCGTCCGCCAGCTTGCGGCGCAAGGCGAGGTCGGCGGGATTCAGCGCGACGGTCTTTTCCCAAGCCTCCGCCGCTTTAACAGTTTCCCCCGCGTCAAGCCATGCCGTGCCGAGTTGCAACAGGGTCTCGGAAAGCCGCGGATCGCCGGTGGGAATCAACGCCACCGCCTTCTCCAGCCAGGCCGCTGCTTCCCGCGGATGCGTGCGCTCGGTCTCCAGTTGCGCCAGCGCCATGGCCGGCAATGGACTCGTGGCGTCGA
>JBGGMZ010000117.1:0-18541 GCA_041287745.1 Chthoniobacter sp.
GGGTGGCTACAGCTTGCCGCCTTGCCCGATCACTTTCGCGTCGTCACGCGGCGTGACATGCGGCATGGAAGAAGATTGTGAAACCCACTTTCGGACAGGTCTTCGCTTTCAGCTTTGTGGGGCTGATCGCGATTCTGGCCCTGCTCTTTCATCTTGTCTCGGTGAACTCGCGCAACACGATCGCAGACAGCTCCGAGCGGTTTCGCGACCAGTCGGCAGGCGCCATCGGAGAGCGCCTCACCCACTTCCTCGACGAAGCCCCGGAGACGGTGCACCAATTCCAACGCCAGCTCGAGGAGGGGCTGGTGGATGCACGGGATCCGCAGGCGATCGAGCGTGCCTTGTTTTCTCTCGTCTTGACCAATGGCGACCTGAGCGAGCTGACGCTGACCTACGCGGAAGCGACGGGCTTCGACGCGGAGGGCGATGTCGCGCTGGCCGCCGAGCCGCGTGGCCAGTGGAGCGTGATGCGCACACACGACGCAAACCGGGTGGAGCACCTGTGGAGCCGGCATCTCCGCCAGGAAAATGGCGCCTTCGTCGCCGAGCGGCGCGATCTCGGCCCGAAGACGCGCTTCGCCACGGCGACGTGGGTACGCGAGTCGGGCGGCCCATTTTCGGATCCCACGACTCACCCCACTTTCATCACGCCCGCGCGGCAGAATTTTCGCGGGCAACTCCTGTGGAGCGATCTGCACTGGTCGCAGCTGGATACCGAAATGCCCGCGGAGCAGCGGCGCGTGGAGGTAAGCGTGCAGCAGGCGGTGGTGGATACGAGCGGGCGCTTCGTGGGCGTGCTGCGTGCAGGCCTCTCCACGCGCAAACTGGATGACACCGTGCGCCACTCGCTCGGCGCGGAGGGCGAGAAGGCAACGCATCGCACGTTCCTTTGCGACGACCAGGGCGGACTGATCACGCGGCTGGCGATGAAGGATGAATTGCACGAGGACGGAAACGATCTGCGTATCGCGCCACACACGTTGCCACCGGAAATCACCGCGGCCCTGGCGAGCCCGATCCTACGCCGCGCGCTGGACGACAAAGAGAAGAACAAGAGCGTCTCGGGGGAATTCAGCGTCGGTGGGGTGGATTACTTCGCCACCTTTCATTCGCTGCCGGACGAAAAGACGCAGGGCTGGGTGATCGGCATCGTGGTGCCGCAGGCGGTATATTTCGGGGAGCTCGCGGCGATGCGGCAGCGTCTGCTGGCCGTGCTGCTCGGGGTGATGATCCTGCTCGTGGCCTGCGGCGGCTTCATCCTGCACGGCGTGCGGCGGGCGCAGGCACAGATCACCCGCGAGAGCTTGAAGATGAATGCCTTCGACTTCACGCCCACCCCGCCGCGCTCGCCCTTCCGCGATGTGACCGACGTGCTGGAGAGTCAGGAAATGGCCAAGGCGGCAATGCGCGCGATGAGCAAATACGTGCCGGTCGATCTCGTGCGGCGTCTCTATCGCGAGAAGAGCGAGCCGATGCTCGGCGCGGAGCTGATCGAGGTGTCGATCATGTTCACCGACATCAAGGACTTCACCACGCTCTGCGAGCGGCTCACGCCAAACGAGCTGGCGGATGCGCTCGGGCGATATCTCGAGGTGATGGCGGGCATCATCCAGCGCGAATCACATGGGACGATCGACAAGTTCATCGGCGACGCGATCATGACTTTTTGGAATGCGCCCGAGCCGATCGGCGATCATGCGCGCAGCGCGTGCCAGGCGGCGCTGCGCTGTCGTGAGGCAGGGCTGCAACTCGCGCAATCGCCGGACTGGGGTGGCTGGCCGGTCTTCGGCACGCGCTTCGGAATACATTGTGCCAAGGCGCTCATCGGCCACTTCGGCGCGCGGGATCGCATGAACTATACCGCAATGGGAGACGCGGTGAACCTCGCTTCCCGTCTCGAGGGGCTGAACAAGCAATACGGCACGAGCATCATCGCCAGTGAGACCATCAAGGAAAATGCCGCGCAGGATTTTGAGTTCCGGCTGCTGGACAAGGTGGCGGTGAAGGGCAAGAGCGAGGCGATCCGGATTTACGAGTTGCTGGGCAGAAAGGGCGAGGCGGGTGAGATGCGCGGGATCGTCGAGACCTACGAGAAGGCTTTTGCCGCCTACGTCGCACGCGATTTTGCCGGGGCGGCCTCAATCCTCACGCAGCAAATCAACGATGGGCCCAGTGCGACGCTGCTCCACCGGTGCCAGGAGTATCAAGTGGCGCCACCGGCGGCCGATTGGGACGGGGTCTACGTTTCGAAGATCAAATGATGACATACACAAGCGGTGTCACTACGCCGAGTTTTTAACGCAGAGGCGCAGAGACGCAGAGGACGCAGAGTAAGACGAAGAAAAGGATGAAGGCGGAAAGCCGAGCGCCAGCGAGACGCCCACGGCGCAGTGGGGGCAAATGAAGGAAGAGAAGGGCAGGGCGCGTGATCCCTACCAAGCCGCGAAGCGCCAATCACTTCATCCTTCATCCCTCCGCCTTTCCCTCTCTGCGTCCTCTGCGTCCTCTGCGCCTCTGCGCCTCTGCGTTAAAATGGAGCGCCTCCGGCTGTGAAGACGTGCCGCGATTTGGGCCATCCTACTGCGCCGGCGGAGTCCAGCGGCCGGGCTCGCGGCTGCCAGTGCCGACGCGGTGCGTGAGTGCGTCGCCCATGTCCTCGCGCGCTTTTTCCGCGAGGGCTTCGAGTTGCTTCACGATCTCGGGATTGTCCGCCGCGACGTCTTTCGTTTCGCCGATATCGTCGCTGAGATTGTAGAGCTCGTGGCCGACGGGCAGCGGCTTGTATTTGCCGGGAAGACCATCCTTGCCGGACGTCTGGCCATTCATGGTGCGCGTGGTGTGCGGAAAGAAGAGCTTCCAATCGCCGCTGCGCACTGCCTGCAGCTCGTTCACGTTGTAATAGAAGTAGTAGGCGTCGTGCGGATTTTTCGCGCCCTGTTCGCCGGTGAAGAGCGGCCAGATATCGAGGCCATCGATCTTGTGATCGGGCAGCTTCGCACCGGTGAGTCGCGCCACGGTGGGAAAGAGATCGATGGCCATTGCCGGGCCCGGCCACACGCTGTCGGCGGGGATTTTTCCCGGCCAGCGAGCGATGAAAGGCTCACGATGGCCGCCGTCGAAATTCGTCCCCTTCCCCTCGCGCAAGGGCCCGGCGGAGCCGGCGTGATTGCCGTAGCTCAGCCACGGGCCGTTGTCCGAGGTGAAGATGACGAGCGTGTTGTCATCGAGGCCGTTCTTCTTCAGAGCGTCGAGGATCTGGCCCATCGCCCAGTCGATCTCCTCGATGACGTCGCCATACAAGCCGCGCTCCGATTTGCCGCGAAACTTGTCGCTCACATGCAGCGGGACGTGAGGCATATTCGGTGCGACGTAGAGGAAGAAGGGCTTGTCCTTGTGCCGCTCGATGAAATTCACCGCATGCTCCGCGTACCAAGTGGTGAGCTGCTCCTGGTCGGCATGCGTGAGGCCGACGTGGGTGGGTGTCTCGTTTTCATAGATGGGCAGCGGCGGATAGGCGCCCTGCTTGGCCTCGGGGTGATTCGGCCACATGTCGTTCGAATACGGGATACCAAAGTATTCATCGAAGCCGTGGCGCGTAGGCAGAAACTGCGGCCGGTCGCCGAGATGCCATTTGCCGTAAATCGCGGTGGCGTAGCCCTGCTGCTTCACGAGCTGTGCCATCGTCATCTCCTGGTCGCTGATGCCGATCTTCGAGTTCGGCCCGAGCGCACCATTGATGCCGACGCGATTTGGGTAGCATCCCGTGAGCAATCCGGTGCGCGAAGCCGAGCACACCGCCTGCGAGGAATGAAAATCCGTAAACCGCCGTCCCTCGTGCGCCATGCGGTCGAGATTCGGCGTGGTGAAACCCTTGGCGCCGAAAATGCCGACATCGGCGTAGCCTTGGTCGTCGGTCATGAAGATGACGATGTTCGGCGGGCGGGTTTCCGCGCGGGCCACGGAAATGGCTGCGACCAGAATAAGGAAAACGAACGACACGCGGAGGGAACGCATACCCCGAGTGAACCCGCGGATTCGTCGACTCACGAGTGGGAAATTCTTGTTTCAGCGTCCTGACTTCGGGATGCTCAAAGAATTATATGCCGCGCAAAGTTCGCGAATTGGTAGCCGATTTGGAAGGAGCCGGGTGGGTTCTCACACCTGGTGGAAAAGGCAGCCATCGGAAGTTTGCACATGTGCGTTCGACGCGTAAGGTGGTGCTCAGTGGTGCCAGCGGCGCTGATGCACATCACTATCAAGAGAAGCTTGTAAAAGCCGCTATCCGCGAAGTCCGAAAATGAAAGCCGACTACCTGAAGTTTGTGCAATGGAGCAAAGAGGATGGATTGTTCGTCGGCTATTGCCCCGACCTTTTCATCGGTGGCGTCTGCCATGGCGCTGACGAACAAAGGGTCTATCGGGAACTGACTCGCCTCGTGGCGCAAGAGATCGCCGAACGCACCCGCGCACGTCGGGCTCTGCCAAAGAAAAGGGCGCAGGTCACTGTGCCAGTGGCAGCCTGATCTTTACTTCAGAGCCGCAAGCGCCGCTTCGGCCTTGGCTTTGGCTTCCTCGGCGCGGCGGGCGATTTCTTCCGGGGACGGGAGGGACATGAGGACCTCGGGCGGGATGTCGCCGGCACTGGCCAGTTTCACAAGGCACTTCTGGCGCTCGGCGAGCGCTTTTTCGGAGTCGCGCTCCTTGGAAAAACGGCTCTTCGCCTTTTCGCTGCGCAGACGGAGCATGGAATACACATCGCCGCCGAGCAGGGCGCTGATGTCGACTTTCATCTTTTCCTTCGCCAGGTCGCTGTCGCTGACGAGGTCGCCATTGATCGGGCCGGACTTGTACTTCGGAAACATGATCGCGGCCTCGGGGCAGACGCGCGAGCAGGCAGGGCAATTGGTTTTGCAGTTGTCGTTGTTCTGCACCTGGATGTGCTTGTCGCCATCCACGCCGTAAACACCGAAGAGGCAGAAGCTGAGGCACTGCATGCAGTTTGTGCAGCGATCGTAATCGATCACCGGGAACCAAGGCTTCCACTCGCCATGCTTGGGCGCATTCGTCTCCGCGCGCACGGTTTCGACGAGGTCGGCGATCTGCACCGGATTGAGATTGGTGATGTCGCGGGTCGAGGCGCCGTCGACTTCTGGAGTGGCGCCGCCAAAACGGCCGAGGACGACGGCGGGGGTCTTGTCCGCCGGGGCCACGGCGCGTTCGCCGCTCGCGCTGGTCACACCATAGCCACGGGTGAGCAGCGAGGTCAGCGTGGCGAAGCGGTCTTCCGCACCGAGGGTCTGGGCTCCATTGCCTTCATAGAGGACGATGCGGAGGGCGGGGGCGAGGGACATAGTGGAAAGTAATTTACGCGGTGGGAGCGGGATCGGCAGCCGCGGCGGCGGCGACGCGCAGGGTCTCCTTGCCGGTGGGGATATTCGGCTGCACCTCGCTGGACAATAGGGCGGTGACGACATCCTCCGCGGAGAGGGTGCGCATGTTGAGCACCTCGGTGCGATCAAGCGCGAGGTCGGCGTCGGCCTGATGAAAGAGTCCCTTCACCGCGCGGGGAAAGCAGGCGGCAATCTTCAGGGCGCCGCTGCCGGCGAGGCGTTGCAGCGCAGGGTCGCGGCGCGCAGCCATTTCGCAGAGGTCGGCGACGGCTTCGAAGGCGACGCCGGATTCACACAGTTTCTTCAGGACCGCTTCCTTCACTTCCTTCGGGACAACCTGCGCATACTGGCAGTGGCAGTAGAGGATCGTGGGTGAAGGCTGGCTCATGTGGGGATCGCAGACACTAGCCTCAACCGGGCGTGGTGGAAATTCTTTGTTACCACGAAGGCAAAAGGATGAACAAACGCGGCTGTGACTCTGCGAGAGACTTCATCCTTCGTCCTTTTCCTGCTTTTCGAGGATCCGGTCGATCGTCGCGTCGAGCATCCCGCGATACCCGGCCACGTCCACGCATTTCGGATCCGGCTGGCCTTGCACTTCGTAGAGCCAGCCGCCGGTATAGGGCTCGCGACTCACGAGCTCGATGTCCTGGCGCAACACCGCGTTGCCTCCCACGAACGCACCGTCGGCGACGCAATAGATGTCACTGATCGCCTTGAATCCCTCGATGGAACCGATGATCTCGCCGCTCTTCACCGGCGCGCCCTCCCCTTTCTCCCACTGCACTTCCACGATCTCCCCCAGCATGCGCGTGGCAAATTTCGTGAAACCCACCCGCCAGCGGCCGGGCTCGATCTCGTGCAGCCAGAAGTGCGACGGGCTGTAGAGGCAATCCGTCGGCAGATGCGTGACGAAGGTGGCGCGTTTGTAGAAGGAGGTTTCGGGCACGGGGATGGGAAACATCCAACATCCAACGCCCAACATCCAACATCCAATTTCTCGCGTCGTTACCCGAACTTCCCTTTCGCCAGCGCCGCCCGGCAATATATTGGACGTTGGATGTTGGGTGTTGGATGTTCGGCGCCGCCACCCATGCAGTATTTCGATCACAACGCCACCCATCCCCTCTCCCGCGCGGCGCGCGAGGCGTGGCTGGAGGCGACGGAGCGATACATCGGGAATCCGTCGAGCCCGCATCGGCTGGGTGCCCGGGCGGATGCGGCGCTCCTGCAGGCGCGCGAAAAGCTGGCCGCCTGGCTGGGCTGCGAGCCGCTTGACATTATCTGGACCTCGGGTGCGACGGAAGCGAACAACGCTGCGGTGCAAAGCGCTGCCGCGAATGGCGCGACGGAGATTTGGATTTCGGCCATCGAGCACCCGTGCACCCTAGCGGCGACGGAGCGTTATTTTGGTAAGGCGCGGCGTTCGATCCAGGTGACACGCGATGGAGTCGTGGATGTCGAATGGCTCGCGGCGGTGTTTAAACACAGCGTTCCCGGGCTGGTGGGCGTGATGGCGGCGAACAATGAGACCGGTGTGTTGCAACCCTGGCGCGAGGTGCTGTCGCTTTGCCGCGAGCGTGATGTGCCGTTCTTTTGCGATGCCGCGCAGTGGATCGGAAAGCTGCCGGCAAAGGGTCTGGGCGATTGCGATTTCGTGAGCGGATGCGCGCACAAGTTCGGCGGTCCGCAGGGTGTCGGCTTTTTGAAGGTACCGGCGAAATTTCGCTCCTTGATCGTTGGCGGGCCGCAGGAGGAGGGCCGGCGTGCAGGGACGGAAAATGTCGCCGGCGTGCTGGCGATGATCGCCGCACTCGAAGAGCGGGAGAGCGCACTTGGCGGCGCAACGTCTGTCGCCGAACGCACAGGATGGCGTGCAGAGTTCGAGCGGGAATTGCTCGCCGCACTGCCAGGAGCGGCGATCCTCGGCGCGGGCGCGGACCGGCTTTGGAACACCACGGCGGCGATCATGCCGGAACTGGCGGATTGCCGTCAGCGCTGGGTGGTGAAGCTGGACAAGCTTGGCTTTGCCGTTTCCACCGGCTCAGCGTGCGCGAGCGGCAAGGAAGAGACATCGCATGTGCTCGCGGCCATGGCGTTCAGCCCTGAGGAAGCGTCGCGCGCGCTGCGGTTCAGCAGCGGATGGGATTCAAGCCGGGAAGACTGGTTGCGGCTGCTCGACGGGCTGCGCCGGGCGCACGCTGAACTCGCGGGTTGAAGCGGCGTGCAGGGCGGCTACTTCATCGCGCAATTCGCGGGCGAGCGATTTGCGGTCGCCTTGACGGGCGCGGGCTATTCCGCATCGTAAGTAGCTGTATATTAATGACTTGCTCCACACGTTCAATAAATGTGGGAGAAGCGTCATGTCGCGCCAGTAGCAGATTTCATTGGCCACGGAGCCTTCGTCGAGGCCGTAGGTGATGGCCAGAGCTGTGACCGGACAGCCGAGGCGCAGGGCGGGTTCGAGCAACGAACTCCGGAACGGCAACACGCTCGTGCCACCCGAACTGGTGCCCTCGGGGAAGAAGACAACCAGCACGCCCTCGTCCAGCGCGGCCCGCATTTGATCGACCACCGCCGCGACATCGCCACGGTGCGAGCGATCGACGAAAATGGTTCCGCCGAGTTTTGCGCATTGGCCGAAGATGGGCCAGGATTTCACCTCCAGCTTCGAGACGAAGACACACGGACGCTGCGCCGCGAGCAGGATGATGTCGGTGTAGCTGAGATGATTTGCGACCAAGAGTCCCTCATCCGGCAGCGCGCCGAAGCGATGGATTTTAAGATGCAGGATGCGGGCACAACGTGCGGCTACCCCCTGCAACCAATCGGCCCGCGCTCGGCGCGGGCGAGCCGCTTTTGACACCGTGAGCCGGATCCCCTGGCCGACGATTGCACCGGTGATGAAAGTCAGGAAGGACAGCGCCCGACCGACCACACGAAAGACGAGGAGCGGTTTCATCTTAGGCGAGGAAGTGATTGCGCACTGCATCGGGCAAGGCGCGCAGGTCGAGCAGCGTGAGGAAATCGATGGTCTTGAACTCCCGATCCAGCGCAGGCGGTCCGCAGATCTTGGCGCCGATGGAGATATAGGCGCGCAGCAGCTTCGGCAGGGTCGGCGGCTGAAGGGAGGCAGCATCGGTGGTGATGCGGTAGGCGCCGATCGCATCGGTACGGAAGCGCTCTTCCACCAAGTGCTCACTGGCGAGTGTCTGATACATGGCCAAGCCGGCGGTCGCGTCCTGCGAGGTGAGCGAACTGCAGCCGATCAGGTAGTGGGCCCTTCGCTCGGTGGCGTAGACAGCGATGCCCCGCCAGAGCAGATTCAGGACAGCGAGCTTGCGATGTTCCTTATGGACACATGCCCGGCCGAGCTCGACGGTCTCGCAACGGATCGGCTCGAAGGGTGAGAAGTCGAATTCCTGGGCGCTGTAGTAGCCGTGATTGGCCGCGGCGAGCTGGCCGGTCTGGAGGCGATAGGTGCCGACGACCGAGCCGGTGCGGGAATCTTCGACGAGCAGGTGGTCGCAGCATTCGTCGAACTGGTCGGCATCGAGACCGCTGAGGTAGGCGGCGTCAAGACCCTCGTTGAGCTCGAGATTGAAGACCTCGAAGCGCAGACGTTGCGCGGCTTCGATGTCGGAGGCATCGCGCGCCAGACGTACTGTGTAGCTGGCGGCTCGGGGAGCATGCGACGACCGCCGGGATTCGGGAAGCGTGTTCATGTGCGAACGGGCAGGTTGGATACCGAGCGGGGGCTCGGAAGCTGGGGCAAGTTCGCACGCCTTCGTGGCGGTCAGGTGACCGGCAGGTTAAAATTTGGCGGAATCGGTCTTGGCAAGATCCGCAGAAAGACTCGCCCATATAGTATATAGGCGGACCAGCCGGGAGGCGGCTTTCTTCCTTTAGGGCATTCCCCCTCGTCACTGGCTAGGCGGGGTCGATGACCCCGGCTACAGCAATCCCCTCTCTACTTCTTCTCCAAGTAGACCGACAGCAACGCCAGGTCCGCCGGGGTCACTCCGCTGATGCGCGCCGCCTGCCCGAAAGTGGCCGGGCGGATGGAGGCCAGCTTTTGGCGGGTCTCGGCGCGGAGACTGGGGATGACGGCGTAGTCGAGATGGGCCGGGATGAGCTTCTCCTCGCTGCGGCGGAGCTTCTCGATAGCGGCTTCCTGCCTGGTGATGTAGCCGGCGTATTTCAACTCGATCTCGATCGCCTCCCATAGGTCTGGGGTAAAGGGCGCGGTGAGTCCTTCCGGCAGGTCAGCGTGCGCGAATTGCGGGCGCCGCAGCCATTGGACGATCTTCCCGCCGGAGAAGTGGGTGGCGCTCACATACTCCCGCAACTGGCCGAGGCTGGCGATCTTCGCCTGGAGCTTCTCCGCCCGATGCCCGCTGACCAGCCCATGACGCTGGGCAATCGGGGTGAGGCGCAGGTCGGCATTGTCCTGCCGGAGATGGAGCCGATGCTCCGCCCGACTGGTGAACATGCGATAAGGCTCCTGTGTGCCTTTGGTCACGAGGTCATCGATGAGGACGCCGATATAAGCATCCGCCCGGGTAAGAACGAGCGCGGGCTTTTCCAGCACCTTGAGGGCGGCATTGGCCCCGGCCATCAGGCCTTGGGCGCCAGCCTCTTCATAGCCGGAGGTGCCATTGATCTGGCCGGCGAAATAGAGATGGGCGACCTGCTTTGTCTCCAAGGTCGGGTGGAGCTGGGTAGGCGGGCAGTAATCGTACTCCACCGCGTAGCCCGGCCGCATGATCTCGGCATTCTCCAAGCCGGGGATGCTGCGGATGAAGGCGTACTGCACTTCCATGGGGAGACTGGTGGAGACGCCGTTGACGTAATACTCCTCGGTGTGGAGACCTTCGGGTTCGAGGAAGAGCTGGTGGGAAGGCTTCTCCGCGAAGCGAACCACCTTATCCTCAATCGAAGGGCAATAGCGGGGCCCGACTCCCTCGATCCGCCCGGCATAGAGGGGCGACTTATCGAGGTTGCTGCGGATCAGGTCGTGCGTCTTGGTATTCGTGGAAGTAATCCAACACGGCAATTGTTCCACATGGAACATTCCGTCCTTCCAGTGGTTGAGGGTGAAGATGTCGTGGGGCGCCTCCGCCAGTTCCTCGGGAACGTGGGAGAAGGGCAGCGGCGGTTCGTCGCCGTCCTGGCGTTGGCACTGGGAGAAGTCGATGCTGCGGCCAGCGAGCCGGCAGGGGGTGCCGGTCTTGAACCGGCCCACTTCAAAGCCCAACTCCCGGAGTGAGTCGCTGAGGGTCGAGAAGCTGTCCCCCATCCGGCCGCCGGATTGGTTCTGCAGGCCGACGTGAAGCAGCCCCCGCATGAAGGTGCCGGTGGTGATCACGATCGATCGGCCCATGACCCGCAGACCAAGATTGGTCTCAATACCACAGGCCCGGCCATCTTCGGTCAGGATCCTGGTCACGTTCCCTTGCTTAAGGTCGAGATGCGGCTGCCGCTCGAGGACTGCCTTGGCTCGGAATTGGTAAGCCTTCTTATCGCATTGGGCCCGCGGAGAACGAACGCTCGGGCCCTTGCTCGAATTAAGCATCCGGAACTGGATGCTGGTAGCGTCGGTGTTCAACCCCATCAGCCCGCCGAGCGCATCGATCTCCCGGACGATCTGGCCTTTGGCCTGCCCACCGATGGCGGGGTTGCAGGACATCTGCCCGACCGAGTCGAGATTCTGGGTGAGCATGAGCGTCTCGCAGCCGAGGCGCGAGGCGGCCATGGCGGCTTCGATGCCGGCATGGCCGGCACCAATCACGATCACATCATACTGCTTGGGATAGACGAACATGGGAAAGCGGTTTGTTCCACGTGGAACTTTCTAAGGGTGCTCAAGAACCTCAATTGCAACGCAGGGCATGAGCAACGAAGAAATGATTCGCGCAAAGCGCAACAAGGGCGCCAAGAAGATCAGGTTAGTGCGCACCCTTCTTCCCTTGGCGGTCTTGGCGTCCTTGGCGCGAGCCTCCGGTCGGGTTGAGGTACATGGCGGATTATCACGTTCCAAGGATTCCTTCTTTCGCCCGGGGCAGCAATTCACCGATCGTGCTTTCGTAGCGCTGGTCCTGCAGGTTTGCCGAGCAGATCTTCAGGTCACTGGAAAATTCTGCGAGCACCTGGCGGCAGGCTCCACATGGCGTCACCGGTTGCACGGAATCCGCCACCACGGCGATCGCCTCAAATTGCGTCTCCCCCGCCGCTATGGCTGCAAACACCGCGGCGCGCTCCGCGCACACAGTCAGCCCAAAGGACAGATTCTCCACATTGCATCCGCAAAAGACCCGTCCGCCCTTCGTACGCAACGCCGCTCCCACCTGAAAGCGCGAATAAGGCGCGTAGGCCTTCTCGCGCGCCTCGCGGGCGGCAGTGACGAGCGAATCGAAATTCATAAATTGCTTATATATAATTACTTACAAATTTTACGGCGAGGTGAACCCGGCTTTTCAGTTGCATTTCGCACCAGATTCCCGGATATCGCTTACCGTGGTAACCCCCAAACGTAACTACTCCGGAAAGCTCCTCGCCGTCGAGGGGCTCGATGGTTCGGGCAAATCCACCCAGATCTATCTGGTGAAGCGCTGGCTGGAGTTGGAAGGTTACCGCGTCTTTTTTACGGAGTGGAACTCGTCCATATTAGTTAAGAAGTCCACGTCGAAAGGCAAGAAGCGGCAGCTGCTCACCCCCACGACGTTCTCGCTCATCCACGCCACGGATTTCGCCGATCGGTATGAACGGCAGATTCTTCCCCTGCTCCGCGCCGGCTATCTCGTGCTGTGCGACCGCTATATTTTCACCGCGCTCGCTCGCGATGCGGTGCGCGGCGTCGATCGCGATTGGGTGGAGCAACTCTACAGTTTCGCCGTGCACCCCGACATCACCTTTTATTTCCGGGTGCCGCTGGAGTGCTCGCTGAATCGCATCCTCGAAGGACGCCCGGCGCTGAAGTATCACGAAGCCGGCCTCGACATGGGCTGGAGCACCGATCCTTACGAAAGCTTCCGCATCTTCCAGGGCAAGGTCTTCGCGGAGTACGAAGGGATGCGGGAAAAGTTCGGCTTCACCGCCATCGACGCTTCCGAGGAAATCCACGTGCAGCAGGCCAAGGTGCGCCAGCTCATTCGCGAACAGATCGACCTGCCCGCGTTCCGCCGACGCTGATGCCTACCAAGGACAATCCCTTTTTCGGCCGGCGTCTGCCGGAAGTGCGCGAAGCGAAATTCGCCGGTAAACTTTTTGCCATCGAGGGCGCGGATGGCTCCGGACGCTCCACGCAGATCGGTATGCTCAGCCAATGGCTGGAGGCCAATGGCTACGCCGTGCGCCACATGGGTTTGCGTCGCTCGAATCTCGTGAGCGAAGAGCTCGAGGAAGCGAAGCAGGGCAACGTGCTCACGCACACCACCATGTCGCTCTTCTACGCGACGGACTTCTTCGATCAGCTCGTGCACGAGATCATCCCCGCCCTGCGCGCGGGCCTCATCGTCATTGCCGATCGTTATATCTACACGCTCATGGCGCGCGATCTCGTACGCGGCGCAGATCGCGCCTGGACGCGCAATCTCTACAGTCCGGCACTCGTGCCCGATGCGGTTTTCTATTTCCGCGTGAGCGCCGCTCAATTGGTCGACCGCAATTTCCAAAAAAACAGCACCCTCGACTATTGGGAGAGCGGCATGGATCTCGGCCTGTCGCGCGACATGTTTTCCAGCTTCGTGAAATTCCAGCGCATGCTGCAAAACGAATTCCAGAAGATGCAGAAGGAGTACGGCTTCGAGGTCATCAACGGCAACTCGCGCGTCGATACCATCCAGCGCGAGCTTCGCAAAAAAATCGGCGGCCAGCTCGGCATCGGCGCCGCGCAACAGCAGCAGCCGATCGTGCCGCCGCCGCCAACGGCAGGACCGGGCGTATAGGTGATCGGCGGATGCTTGTCAGCACCGTCGATTGAAATCCGACCAAAGGAATTTTGACCCCGGATTACGCGGATGACACAGATCGTCCGGCCCGCGCTGTTTCTGTAATCCGTGCCATCGGTGAAATCCGTGGTCATCTCTCTGCTCGAGAATGAGTGAGTTAGTTCATCGCATCCCGCGGCGATGTAGTGCAAAATCCATCCGCTCGTGACCTCACTTCCTTCTCTCCTCATCTTTGATTGCGACGGTGTCCTTGTGGACAGCGAGGAGCTTGGCATCCGCGCCTTGATGGACGCCGCGCGCGAACAGGGGCCATTGGCGATGGATCTCGCCGAAGCGATGACCTTGTTCCGCGGACGCAAAATGGCGGAGTGCGTGGCCATCCTCTCCGAGCGAGTGGGACGGCCGTTTCCGGACGATTTCACTCCCAAGTTTCGGGTGCGGCAGGCGGAAGTTTTCCGACGTGAACTGAAACCGATTCCCGGGATTCACGAGGCGCTGCAATCTCTCGCGATTCCGATGTGCGTCGCCTCGAACGGCCCTCGCGAAAAGATCGCCCTGTCCCTGTCTATCACCGGCCTGCTGTCATTTTTCGACGGGCGAATCTTCAGCTCCTACGAACTTCAAACCTGGAAGCCGGATCCGGGTCTCTATCTCCACGCCGCCGAAGCCATGAAGGTGGCCCCGGAAAATTGCGCTGTGGTGGAAGACAGTGTGCTGGGCGTGCGGGCCGGTCTGGCCGCTGGCATGCGCGTCTTTGCCTACGCCGCGGCAGGAGACGCTCCGGAATTTCATTTGCCCGGTGTTACGTGTTTCGAGCACATGGCCACCTTGCCTTCGCTCTTGCGTTGAATCGCGTGCAGCTCGACGCGTTTCCCGGCGCCGGCTAATATCAATAGACTAGATGCTCACGCTGCACCTTGCCGCGGAAGATCCAGTAAATGCTGAACGTGTAAGCGATCACGATCGGAACACCAATCAGCGCGATGATGAGCATGTTGGCCAGAGTTTGTGAGGACGATGCGGAGTTATAAGCAGTGAGCGAGAGGTCGGGGTGCGGATTCGAGTAGAGCAGATTTGGCCAGAGGCCGGCACCGAAGAGACTCATGAGTGCAACCATCGCGGCGCATGAGCTGAGGAAAGCTTCGAAGTCACGTTTGTGATGAATGGCGCGCGGGATATTGGCGATGGCTAACATATTGGTCAGCGCCACCACGAAAAAGATCGGGTGCTGCTTGATCGTGTTAGTCATGTGCGGGCAATAGAGCAGCGTGGCCTGGCTGGTGGCCGCGTAGAGCATGATGAAGGTGACGATGCACGGATTGATCCAGCGCCGGATGCGCGTATGGAAATGGCCGTCGGTCTTCATCAAGGCATAGATCGCGCCGTGCATGGCGAAGAGCGCTACCGTAGTGACCCCGAGCAGCAGCGCGTAGGGATGCAGCAGACCGATGAAGCTGCCCGCAAATTCGCCGCGATCATCCAGGGGCACACCCCAAACGATATTGCCGACGGCCACACCGATAATGAACGACGAGAGCACGCTGCCTGCGCAGAAGCCGATATCCCACATCTGCCGCCACCAGCGCCATGGTCGCTTGCTGCGAAACTCGATGGCTACCGCGCGAAAGATGAGCCCGACGAGGAGCAGCATGAAAGCGAGATAGAATCCCGAGAAGACGGTGGCGTAGACGGGCGGGAAGGCGGCGAAGAGCGCCTCGCCGCCGGTGACGAGCCATACCTCGTTGCCGTCCCACACGGGACCGATGGCATTCAGCAGCGTGCGGCGATCTTCATCCTTCTTTGCGAAGAGGTGCAGCGCGCCCACCCCGAGATCGAAGCCATCGAGCATTGCGTAGCCGGTGAAGAGCGCGCCCACGAGGAGGAACCAGATGAGATGAAGGTCGAGGTGCAGGAAGCTCATGACTTGGGAAAGGCAGAACATCCAACGTCCAACATCGAACGCCCAACATCCAATGGCGCCGGGGAGAGCGCTCGGTTTCCTTTCGGCGCGTGAATTGAGAATGACCCTTTCATTGGATGTTCGATGTTGAGTGTTGGGTGTTGGATGTTTGGCGGGTCTCAGCCCGCTCTGGATTCATCCTTCTCCTCCAGCCGCGCGATGTTGCGGGTGACGCCGGCGAAGTCTTCGGGTCGACCTCCCGCGGCCAGCTTGCCGCTCGGAACGAGATCGGCATCATCGGGCCCGTGCTGGATCTTTTCATTCAGCAGGAAGATGAACACGGCGAAGAGCAGCGCGTAGATGAGCGTGAACATGATGAGCGAAGTGAGCACGGTCTGCGCAGTCACCACGCGGGAGAGACCCTCGGGGGTGCGCAGCAGGCCGTAGACGATCCATGGCTGTCGGCCGACTTCCGCGGACCACCAGCCAAATTGATTCGCGAGCTGCGGGCCGAGCACGCTGAAGACCAGCAGTTGCAGCAGCCAGCGCTGGCGGAAGAAACGCTTCTTCCAAATGAGCCACATGCTGAACGTCGCAAGCGCGATCAGTCCCATGCCGATGCCCACCATCGCATGGTAGGTCTGGAAGACAAAGCCGACCGGCGGCCGATCCTCCGGCCGGAACTCACGCAGACCGGTGACCGGCGTGGTGAAATCGTTGTGCACGAGAAATGTGAGCATACGCGGAAGGCCCACGCCAAAGCGGACGCGCTCCCCTTTTTGATCGACCCAGCCGAAGAGCCAGAGCGTGCCGGGTTCCGTGGCGTAATGACCCTCGAAAGCCGCTAGCTTTGCCGGCTGATGTTTTGCCACGCCGTGCGCGCTGAGATGGCCGGTGGCCAGTTGCAAGCACGACGCAATGAGCGAAACGGTCAGGCCCACGCGCATCGACCGCTGGGCAAACTGCACGTGCCGGCGACGCAGCAGATACCACGCGCTCACACTCACCATGAGCCACGCACCGGCCTGCCATGCGCCGCAAAGCGTGTGGCTGAGCCGTTCCACGGACGATGGATTGAAAACCATCGCCCAGAAATCGATGATCTCGGCGCGGGCATGGAGACCTTCGCCCACGATGTGATAGCCGGCCGGCGTCTGCTGCCAGGAATTCGCCACCACGATCCACACCGCGGAAAAGTGCGCGCCCAGGCACACCATACACGTGGCGAAAAAGTGCATCTTCCGCCCGACCTTATTCCAGCCGAAGAGCAGGATCGCCAGGAAGCCCGACTCGAGGAAAAAGGCGAAGATACCCTCCGCCGCGAGCGCCGAGCCGAAGACATCGCCGACGAAACGGGAGTAGGTCGCCCAGTTCGTCCCGAACTCGAATTCCATGACGATGCCCGTGGCCACACCGATGGCGAAGGTGAGTGCGAAGATGCGCGTCCAGAAGCGCGCCATCTGGTGGAAGAGCGGATTGCCCGTGCGCAGCCAGGCGGCTTCCACAGCGACGAGGATCACGCCGAGTCCGATGCTCAGAGGCGGATAGATGTAATGAAATGCGATGGTGAACGCGAACTGCAGTCGCGACAGCAGGAGCACATCCATTTTCAGGACGCCCTCCCCACGCGCGCGCGGCTCGATCTCACCAACCCTGCGGCCCTACGCATGGGTAATGAAGTTACCCGGGCGCGGACCTTTAGGAAAGGAACATCGAACATCCCATGTCCCACATCCCCCATCCAACAAGGGCCCGGCACGTGCCAAACGGTTGCGCCATTGGATGTTGGGTGTGGAGCATTCGACGTGGGATATTTCGCGGTTTTCGATACGGGCAACCACCCATGGCGCCGCGCGCGAAGTGGTGGCAGATTTCAAAGCCCATCGGCCATGCGTCACTATCAATGCACTTGCGGTAACATTCTGTTCTTCGACAATTCGGTGTGCCTCCAATGTGGCACGCGTGTCGGCTACGATCCGGCTGAGGACCAGATGGTCACGTTGACCGACGACTCACCATTTCAGCTCTGCGCGAATGGTGTGCAGTATAGCGTTTGCAACTGGGTGGTGCCGCGCGGCCAAGAGGCGATGTGTCCATCCTGCTCGCTGAACCGCACCATTCCCGATCTTTCCGTCCCGGGAAATCTGGATGCGTGGCACAAGATCGAGATCGCCAAACGGCGAATCCTCTACACGCTCTGGCGACTCGGGCTCGCCCCATGTAGCAAGCGTGAGGATGCCGTCGCCGGACTGGCCTTCGTTTTCCTCCGGCCCACCGCATCGAGACCGGTGCTCACAGGGCACGAAGATGGCGTGATCACGTTGAACGTCGATGAAGCCGAGGACCTCGAGCGCGAGAAGCGCAAGGAAGCGTTGGGCGAATCGTATCGCACGCTCATCGGGCATTTCCGGCATGAGGTGGCGCACTATTATTGGGACCGGTTTTTCGCCAATCATCCGGATGACGATCCGACGCTCGCCGCGTTTCGCGATCTCTTCGGCGACGAGCGCGAGGATTACAACGCCGCGCTTCAGCGCCATTATAATCAAGGCCCAGTAGCTGCGGCGCCGGGAACTTTCATCACGACTTATGCGTCCGTGCATCCGTGGGAAGACTGGGCCGAGACGTGGGCGCACTACATGCACATGATCGACGGCACTGAAACGGCGCGAAGCTTCGGCCTGAATGGCGATGTCGTCCCGATACCCTTCACTCCTTTCCCGACGGACGCGGTCACCCTTCCCGAGCAACTCACGTGGCCTGCAGGCGAGAAGGAGGAGTTCCTTACCTTGCTTCGCGATTGGGCGAAACTATCGCCGGCGATCAATGAGATCGTCGCCAGCCTCGGGCACCCGGCGTTTTATCCATTTGTGTTTTCGGACACGATCATCCGGAAATTTTTCTTCGTCCACCACATGGTCCGGTTCCATGGCGGCAGCTCAACGCAGGCAACTCAGCCGCCCGTGAACGCCGCGCCGGAGCCAGTGACGGCGTAGAGCAGTTTAGGTTGAAACCGAGGCGCTGTAGCCACGGCGCTCTGCCGCCGTGTGGAGGACGGTGAACGGCGAAAGCCTCGATGATCACGGCGTGCTTGCGCCCGCGCCCCGACAGAGCGGGGCGACTACAGGGACGGCGATCGACCACAGTTTAATTTAAACCGCTCTAGTGTCCTGTCAGCCAAGTGATTTACATAATTTTGCGGTCTTCTCGAGGATGCGATCAGCGCTCGCGGTCCAGAGGAAAGGCTTGGGTTTGCTGTTATGCTCTTGAAGGTAAGCTCTGATCGCTGAGACCAGATCGGCC
>JBGGMZ010000118.1:0-23488 GCA_041287745.1 Chthoniobacter sp.
CTCCCATTCTACGGGGTCGAAACCGGAACGGATACGGCGCAGGCCCGGGAGCTGACTCAGGCGGTCATGGACCGCGACATCATCTATGCATCGACTGCGGCCATCGATTACTGGGCGTTTGTCTTCTACCCCGATGGCAGCGGCATGGATACGGCGCGCAATCTTTACTCCTCCAGCACCTACAAGGGGTATGTGAACTATTGCTTCGTCGCCAGCAGCCAAATGCCGGTTTCCTATTTCAGCACCCTGGTCACCAAGTTCGCGCAGAGTAACTACCAGAAGGTGCTGGGCAACCGGCCGCTGCTCTACATTTTCGGAGGTGTCTCCTATACGGCCACTGACATCACAAACCTGCGCAATCAGACCGTCGCCGCCGGCATGGGCTCGCCCTACATCGTGGTGATGGATTTCACCGCGAGTGGGGCCTCAACCACAGCCGCCAACCTCGGCGCGGACGCCATTAGCGCGTACTGCAGCGGCGCAAGCAATGGCGTGCCCTACACGAGCCTCGTCACCTCGGAAAATTCCAATTGGAATAGTTATATGGCTACGGGGCGGAAGGTCATCCCGTGGGTCACGTCCGGATGGGACCCGCGTCCGCGGATCGATCATCCTGTGACGTGGACTTCCTATGCGTCCAATAGCTGGTGCCAGACGGCGACGCCCTGGCAGATCGCGAGTCATCTCCAGGATGGGTTGAATTGGGTGGATAGCAATCCCACGGTCGCCGACGCCAATACGGTCCTCATGTATGCCTGGAATGAATTCGATGAAGGCGGCTGGCTCTGCCCCACGCTGTATACGGGTACGGACCGGCTCGACATGATCAAAGCGATCCTCGATCCGGCGGTGGTCGGTTCAAACTTGCTCGTCAATCCCGGCTTCGAAAGCGGAACCACTTCGTGGCTGGCGCAAACGGCCGCCATCGCGCCGAGCAACACCGTGGTGCATTCCGGCATCAATTCCTTGCGTATCTTCAATCGCACCGCGGCCTGGGGCGCAGCCACGCAGGATGTGAAAAGTGCGCTACTCGCCCAAGGGCAGGGGTATTACACCGCCAGCACGTGGGCGGCGCTGGCCAGTGGATCGGACACGATCCGCATCGTGATTCATACGGTGGATAGCACCGGGAGTTATTGGTTCACGACCTCGCCGATGACTTTGGGTACCGCCTACAAACAACTCTCCGGCATGATCAATGTCACCTGGAGCGGCACGCTCTCGAGCGCGATCATCTATACGCAAACGACGTCTTCGCTCGCCGATCTGTACGAGGATGACTTCAGCCTGGGCATGACGAATCTGCTCACGAATCCGGGCTTCGAAAATGGTGCGGCCTCGTGGGCTGCGCAGACCAGCATCATCGTCGCCAACTCGACCAATGTGCACACCGGCACAAGTGCGCTGCAGATCACCAGTCGTTCCGCGATCTACGGGGCCGCCACGCAGAATGTCACCAGCATGCTGCTGGCCAATGGACAGGGAGACTACTCCGCCAGCGCGTGGGTCCAGTTTACCACGGGAACGGACAACGTCATCCTCGTCATCAATACCGTGGATAGTACCGGCAGCCATTGGTTCACGAGCGCGCCGGTTTCGATCAGCACCCGCTACAAGAACATCTCGGATACCATCCACGTCACGTGGACCGGCACGTTAACGAAGGCGCTCATCTACACGCAGACCGCGACTTCGCTGGCGGATCTGTACGAGGACGACTTCAGCTTGAGCAAATTGCCGTAGAAGAAAGTGGATGGTGGATAGTTGATAGACCTCCCCTTCCTCGGAAGTGACCGCTCTGCGGTGAATTTTCGATGACTTCTTCCGGCGCGGAGCGACGCGGCCAGACGGCCCAAAGCGCTTTCGCCCGAAGGGTGGCACCACGCGACCCTCCCTATTTATTTCACGGTCTCTAAGGTGCGGTCGCTGAATGGGATTTTCTCTGTCAGCCCCCATGAAACCGAACCTTCTCCGTTTGCTCCCGATCCTCGCAGTCCTCAGCAGTGCGGCACTGGCGGCCGATGTGCCGGCGCAGAGTATCGCGCAAAAGGGCGCGCTGGTTTTCTCCGATGATTTCGAGCGGGCGGACCTGGGCGAGAAATGGCACGTGACGGCGCCGACGTTTGCCATCGCCGATGGCGTGTTGCGTTGCAGCCAGACGAAGCCGGAGCATGGCGCGGTGGGGCGGGTGGATGTCGGGCAGAAGGACCTGGTGCTCGAGTTCAAGTTTCGCTTCGAAGGCGCGACGAGCATCAATGCGGTGTGCAACGATCGCGCTTACAAAGAGGGGCACGCGGGGCACATCGTGAGGGTATCGCTTTCACCGCGCGGGATCATGCTCGGCGATGACAAGGAGCGGCTGACGAAGGCGATCGAGGAGATGCAAAAGGATCCGGCGAAAAAAGCGGAGGTGGCGAAGCTGACCGCGGGGCGTACAGCGAATTTTCCGGTGAAGCTCGAGGAGCACCGGTGGTATCTCCTGGCGATGGAGGTGGTGGACGATGAGCTGCGCGTGACGCTCGATGGCCAGCCGGTGGGGTATCTGAAATCGTCGGGCATCGCGCATCCGATGAAGAGCGATTTTCATTTCACGGTCAGCGGCGACGCGACGAAGTATGCACTCTTCGACGACGTGAAGGTGTGGGCGGCGAGCCCGGCGAAAAAGTAATACCGCGACCACTTAAAACGAGAGGATGAGACCACGGATTACGCGGATAACACGGATTCACAGAGGAGATGCCGCTTCGTGAATCCGTGTCATCCGTGCAATCCGTGGTTGAATGTCCTTCATTCGGTTTCCGCTGGGCGCTGGCCACATCCTTCGGCATAGCCGAAGCCCTTCTGCTGTAGCGACGCCGTCCTCGGCGTCGGAAGCTTTCAGCGCTCGCTGACGTTCGGCTCCTTACGGATTACACGCGCCGGGAGCGCGAAGCTGGAGCTTCGAAGACAAAGGCATTGCCAAGCTGGAGCTTGGCAACGAGCGCGCTGAAGAAACGAACGACGCCGGGTATGGCGCCGCTACAGAAGAAGGGCTCAGCCCTTGCGCGCCCGGTATTCGCTGGGGCGCCAGCCGACCCATTTCTTGAAGGTCGTGGAGAAGACGAAGGGGTTGGCGTAGCCCACGGCGCCGGCCACGGTCTCGACCTTGTCGTCGGTGGTGGCGAGAAGCCGGGCGGCGAGTTGCATTCGCAGGAAGATGACGTGGTGCATGGGGCTGCGGCCGAGCTCGCGGCGGCAGAGGCGGCGCAGGTGCTCGGTGCTGAGGTGGCAGTGACGCGCGAGGCGGTCGAGCGACCAAGGTTCGCCGAGGCGGGCGGCGACGTGCTCCCAGAGGTGGCCGAGGCGGTCGTCCGTCTGCCACGGGCGGGCGAAGCGCGTGACGTAGGTGTGGACGAGCTCGACCCAGTGGCTGACGGCGGCGGGGGCCGTCTGGCTCTGCATCTCGGCGAAGAGGCCCTGCACGGCGGCGTGGATCGGACGGGGATCGAAGCGGGCGAGCGCGGGGGAGGATGAAGAGATGATCGGCTTCTGGTCGGGCGGCTGCTGGTAGCGCACCCAGGTGAATTGCCAGCGTTCCCCGCGCACGGCGCGGAAGGCGAGGAGCGCGTGCGGCGGGGCGAGGCAGGCCCAGCCTTCCCGACAGGTCTGCCAGCGGCCATCGAGGAAGATCTGGCCGCGGCCCGCCGAGCAGGAGAGGAGGTAAGTGCCGCTCAAGTCCATGCGGACCATTTCGTAAGGCGCGGCGGCATCGGCGAGGCCCACGTGGGCGATGTGATGCAGGGCCAGCGCGGGGCATTCCTGCGCACGCACCTTGGCCTCGACGGTATCGGGGCCGATCGTGTGGGTTTCGGTCAGTAGCTGGGAGGGAGCGGGCACGGGCGGGCTTTAGCCGAAGGCTACGGCGATGGCCAGCTACTCACCGAAAATCTGGGCGACATCGATGGATAACCCGGAAAGCACCTTGGATTCCGCCAGTCCCGTTTCCGCAGCAATGGAGTGAACAGTAAAGCGTTTCCCTTCGAGAACCAAGATTTCCAACGAGCGATTAGCTGGGTCCACGATCCAGTATTCCTTCACGCCAAAACGTGCATAAAGCTCGAGTTTGTTCTGCCGGTCATGCCTTAAGGTCGACGTCGAAAGAATCTCGACGACGAGGTCAGGTGTTCCGTGAACCTGCTTTTGGATGATCCCGATGTTTTCTTTAGCTACAAAGAGAAGATCGGGTTGCACCACATTGTCTTCGGAAAGTACGACGTCCGCCGGAGCGTAGACCAGTTTACCGAGCTGGCGCGGGCGGACGAACCCCGAGAGCAGAAGGTGTAAGTTGCCAGAGATCTCTTGGTGATGGAAGTCGGGGCCGGTGGCCATGGAGATGAGTCGACCGTCGTAAATCTCATAGCGTTCGCTCTCATCGAACTGCGCGAGATCGGCAAACGTCCAGTGTTTGCTGGCGGGCGGATTATTGAGCACAGCGGCCATGGCGGGGAAAGCTAGCAGAAACGGGCGACCCGCGCCAGCCTTCTGCAGGGCATGTGCGTTGCCGATAGGCGCTGGTGCGTTTTTGTCATGGGCTCGTGCTTTGAGCAGACGCATGCTCCGGGTTGTCTGTGCGTATCTACGTACTGGCTGCCCTCCCTTTTCTCTTCAGTCCTCTCCTGCCTCCCTTTGCTTATGATGAAACGTCTCCTCTCCCTCGGTGTCTTTTTCGCCCTCTTTGTCACGGCCCAGGCCGATCCTTTGCGCGTCTTCATTCGTGGCGGCAAGAAAACGCACGGCCCGAATGCCCACGAACACGAGCGATTCCTCAATGACTGGAAAGTCCTGCTCGCCGAGCGCGGGATGAAGACCGATGGCGCGATGGATTTCCCCACCGCCGAGCAACTCGAGCAGACGGACGTGCTGGTGTTCAATGCAGAGACGGCGGGGAATATCACGCCCGAACAGCAGCCGCTTCTGGAGAAGTTCATCCAGCGCGGCGGCGGCATCGTGGTCATCCACGCCGCCTCGGTGGCGAACAAGCCGGAGACCTCGGCGTATTGGAAATCGATCATCGGCGGCTCGTGGGTGCAGGGACAGACGAAATGGAAGGAAGGGCCGATGGACCTCTACTACGTGGAGAACGAGCGCATCGGCGGCGGCCACCCGATCACCAAGGGCGCCTCGAACTTCCACCTCGACGACGAGATCTACTACGACATGGACATCTCCAAGGATGTCCGCGTGCTGGCCACCGCTTACACGCCGAAGGTGAAGGACGGGAAGAAAGCGGCCGAAGGCGGCAAGGCGAATATCTATGACATCCAGCCGCAGATGTGGACCTACGAACGCACCGCGGAAGGCGGCACAAAGCCGTATCGCGCCTTCGTCACGATTCCCGGGCATCTCTATTCCACATTCGAATTGCCACAATATCGCGCGATCCTCCTGCGCGGCATTTCGTGGGCGGCGCAGCACGAGAATCTCGATGAGTACTGCAAGCCGGAGGAACTCGCCTCGCTCACCTATCCGCCCGGTGGCCCATCGCGCCCTGCGGATGAACTTGCGAAGCTCGAAGTGCATCCCGATTTCAAGATGTCGCTCGTGGCGGCCGAGCCGCTCATTAGCAAGCCGATCTGCATCGACTGGGATCCAGCCGGCCGGCTGTGGGTCGCCGAGTCGCCGGAGTATCCGAACGGCAAGCGCGGCATGCGTCCCGACTACCGCACGCAGGAGTGGAAAGATCACGGCGGCCTCGATCCCGAGCCGGGCAAACAGCAACGCGACGGTTACGACAAAATCAGCATCCTGACCTCGAGCAAGGGCGACGGCGTGATGGACACCAAGCAGGTCTTCTACGAGGGCCTGGATCTCGTCACCGGTTTTGTCTTCTACAAGGACGGTGTCATCGTCACGCAGGCGCCGGACATTCTCTTCATCCACGACGCGGGTCCCGATGGCAAAGCGCGCAAGGTGGAGAAGCTCTACACCGGCCTCGGCACGCGCGACACCCACGCGGTGATTAACAATCCGCGCTGGGGCTGGGACGGCTGGATCTACGCCACGCACGGTTACAGTTCCTCGGAAAAAGTGACCAACGGCAACGGCTCGAAAACCTTCGGCACGATCGGCAGCGGCGTGGTGCGCTTCAAGCCGGATGGCTCGCAGATCGAGCAGTATTCCTCCAAAGGCGGCAACACGTGGGGCCTGCAAATCACCGCCGACAATCGTGTGATGTGGACGCAGCCCACCAGCGGTCAATTGCTCATGCAGACGCTCCTGCCCGAGAGCACGCTGGGCCGCGGCAAGATCGGCAACACGAATAGCTACAACGTCGTCATCAAGTCCGACAAAACTTATCCCGCGATGGGCTGGGAGCAGCTCGCCTATGTGCAGATCGATTTCGTCGGCTCCTTCACCGCGGCGGCAGGCTGCGCGATCTACGACGGCGGCGCGTGGCCGGCGGAGTGGAATGGCAGTTACTTCTGCACCGAGCCCACGATCAATATCGTGCACCAGCGTTTCCTCGATCCGCAGGGCAGCAGCTACACGTGGCACAAGCAGCCGGGCCGCGAAGAGACTGAGTTCATTCGCAGCAAGGACATGTGGTTCCGCCCGATCGAGACGCGCATCGGCCCGGATGGCGCGCTCTATGTTCTCGATTTCTACAACCAGGCGGTGATCCACAACGACACGCGTGGGCCCGATCACAATGAGGTGAATGCCGCCGTGCGTCCTGACCGCGATCACTATTTCGGCCGCATTTGGCGCGTCGAACACAAGGATGCGCAGAAGCTCGCGGTGCCGGATTTGTCGAAGGCCGGAGCAAACGAACTGGTCAAAGCGCTGGAGAGTCCGAACCGCGTGGTCCGCCTGACCGCGAATCGGCTTTTGCAAGAACGCCCGCAGCCCGCGGCGACGACGGTGGGCGCCGATGGAAAACTTTCGAAGGAGGAAAATCGCGCGAACATCATTGCCGGCGAGACGGTGCGGACGGCGCGCGCAGATGAAGCTTACGGCACGAGCACCTTGGAGAAATTGATTGGCGATACCAACGCTCCCGTCGAAACGCGAGTGGCTGCGCTTTGGACCTACGCGCTCACCTGGCCGATGAGCGTGGAGCCGTTTCTCGCCGCGCTGAAAGATGGCAACCCGATCCTGCGCCGCAATGCTGCGCTCACGCAGGAGGTGAGCAGTTCTTTTGCTTTCGAGGAAGCGTTAATCAAAGCGGTGGACGATCCCGATGCGACCGTGCGCCTGGCGGCCTTGTGCGCACTCGGCGGTGACTTGAATCGGATGGAGGACAACGCCGGCGTGCTGCACGATCTCAACCGCCCCGCGGCGGAAGCGATCGTCCGAGCCTGGCCGAAATTCGACGACGACTTCCAGCGCAGCGCGGCCATCGGCGTGGCGGCGCACGATCCGGTTGCGGCGATCTCCGCCGCGCTCCAGAGCACCGACGCGCCGGCCCTCGCGCCGCTCATCAAGGCGCTCGCCCAAAACATTAAGGCGGATGCCGCCGCCCGCATCGTTATCCTGCTCGCCTTGAAACCGGCGGGGAATGACGCGCTCACCCGCAGCGTGCTCGAGGGCTTGGGCCGCGGGACCAAAGACACCCCCACGATGACGCCAGAGCTCTCTGCGGCGATCGCCAAGTTGCTCGAGGGCAACCTGAGCGGCGCGGTGCTGACCCTTGCGGCGAAATGGGACAAGGACGGCGAGCTCAAGCCGCAGGTGACGAAACTCTCCGCGCAATTGCTCGAGACGCTGAAGGACGGCAAAAGCCCCGATGATGTCCGCGTGACCGCCGCCCGCAGCCTCATCGGCCTGCGTAGCTTGAATGCAGAGATCCTGCCCACCGTCATCGCGCAATTGAATGATGCAGACGGCGCCGATTTCCAGCGCGGCCTGATCGGTGTGCTCGGTGAATCGGACGACACCAGCATCGGCTCTGCCCTGACCAAGGCTTATCCGAAGTTGCCAGCCAAGGTGCAGACCGTGGCCTTCGACGCCGTGCTCAAGCGCGCGGATTGGTCGAACGCCTTTCTCGACGCGGTGAAAGCGAAGGAGATCGATCCCACCACGCTCGGCCCGGCAAATACCTCCCGCTTGCGCTCGCACCCGGACAAGGCGGTCGCCAAGCGCGCGGTGAAATTGCTCGATGAGATGAACCCGCTGGCGAAGGCGAAGAAGGACGCCATCGAAAAACTGCTCACTGTCGCCAGCCAGAAAGGCGACGCCGCACATGGCAAGGAACTCTTCACCACCACCTGCGCGATCTGCCACAACTTCCACGGCGCGGGCGCGGAGATCGGCCCGATCCTCACCGGCATGGGCACGCACGGCGCGAATGAACTCCTCACCGCCATCGTCGACCCGAATGCGGAAGTCGACCCGAGCTTCGTGCAGTGGAATATCGAGACGAAGGACGGCCAGGCTTACGCCGGCGTGATCGCGTCGGAGAATCCCACCAGCATCACACTGAAGAGCCTCGCCGGTGTGCAGGAAGTGAAGACGGCGGACATCAAATCGCGCGACAACACGCACCGCTCACTCATGCCCGAGGGTTTCGAGGGACTCGGTGGCGAAGCGCTGCGCGACATCATTACCTATCTCCAAGTGGAAGATGGCGGACGCTTCCGCATTCTCGATCTGCACGATGCCTTCACGGCTTCGACGAGCGGTGGCATCTACAACTCCGCGGCCAGCAAGAAAGAGTCATTCGAGTTCACGAAGACCGGCACGGTCAATGTGGAAGGTATTCCCTTCAGCATCGTATCGCCGGACAAAGCGGTGGGCGGCTCGAACATCGTCGTGCTCAAGGGTGGACCGGACAATGCCTACTCCAAGTCGCAGCCACAGAAAGTGGAAATCAAGGTCGGCGGGTTCAAGGCAAACCGGCTGCACATCCTCGGCGGCGTGACGGGCTGGGGTTTCAAGAGCGGCGGCGAGATCAGCGACGTCTTGAAGATCACCGTGCACACCACCAATGACCAGCACGAGACGCTGCAGTGCCGCAACGGGGAAGAGTTTGCCGATTACATCCGGCGCATCGATGTGCCCGGTTCGAAATACGCCGAAGGCATCGTGAAAGATCACCAGATGCGCTGGTTCACGAAGCAGCTCAGCGGCCCGCTGGATATCGACCGCATCACGCTGGAGAGCGCGGGCACCAATGCCGCACCGACTATCGTGGCCATCACCGCCGAGCTGGCGGATATCAATGCTCCCGCGCCAGCGGCGGCGAGTGCGAACGCGGAAACGCGTTCAGGCAAGGTCGGCACGGGTACGCTCATTCTTACAGGCACCCATACCTACACGGGAACGACGACCATCAGCGGCCCGGTCGCAGTAGCGCAGGGACCGGCGCCCCAGCCGGATGCAGATGCGGGCTTCAAGCCGCAGTTCAGCGACGAAGTCCCGCAGCCGCCGGCCACGCGTCCGGCGAGTGGCCCGCGCGTGCTGCTCGTGGGCGGCGGTTCGTCGCATGACTTCGTGAAATTTTTCGGCGCCTCCGACAAGGCCACGCTCGCTCCCGGTGTGGGCTGGGTGGACTTCACGCAGAATGCCAATGGCGTTGCGGCGATCCTCGACCGCGTGGACGTGCTCGTCTGGAGCGCGAATCAGCCGATCAGTTCCGCGACGCGCAAGGCGCTCATCGATTTCGCAAACAGCGGCAAGGGCATCGTCGCGCTGCATCCCGGGACATGGTACGCGTGGAATAACTTCCCCGAGTGGAACAAGGAGGTGATCGGCGGAGGCACGCGCGGGCACGACAAGCTCGGGCCTTACACCGTGAAGATCACGAACCCGGATTCGCCCATCACCAAGGGTGTAACTCCATCATTCGAGATCACCGACGAACTCTACAACTACAACGCCGATCCCGCCGCCACACCGATCGAAGTGCTCGCCACGGCGACCAGTCCGAATACCGGCAAGACCTTCCCGCAGGTCTTCATCGTGAAACATCCCAAGGCACGCATCGTGGGCATCACGCTCGGCCACGACGCCCGGGCGCACGACCTGCCGGAATACCAGGCGCTGCTGAAGAACTCGGTGAACTGGGTGGGTGGGAAATAAGGGGTTTTGAAATTCAGCGACGCAGAGGCGCAGAGAAACGGCACGAGAGGATATTTCCTCTCCTCCGCGTCTCTGCGCGTCGGCGGTTTTTAAGGGAGATCGAATCCCAGTCCGCGATGGACATATCACCCTCGCACTGGCGAGGGTGGCGCGGTGAGTGAACCCCTGAACATTGCGATCTGCGGCTTTGGCGTGGCCGGTGGCGCGTTGGGCATCTTGCTGGCGCGGGCCGGACATCACGTCACGCTGCTGGAACGCGCGCCGAAAGTAGGGCCGGTCGGTGCGGGTTTTCTTTTGCAGCCCGCGGGGCAGCAGGTCCTCGCGCAGCTCGGGCTTCTCGAAGGCGTGGTAAGCCGCAGTGCTCGGATCGAGCGGCTGGAAGCGTTCACCGAGAGCGGCAGGTCACTGACCGATCTGCGTTATGGTAACGCAGGCGCAGACCTCTGCGCTTATGGCGTGCAGCGAGGGGTGCTCTTCTCAGCATTGCACGATGCCGCCGTGGCCGCCGGCGTGAATGTCATCCTCGCCGCCGAGATCGCCGAGGTGGAAGAAACCGACACGCACGTGACCGTGCGCGATGCCGCCGGGCGGAGCTTCGGCCCTTTCGATCTCGTGGTCGGGTCAGATGGTTCCCGCTCCCATTTGCGCGGCTGGCTGAATCCCTCGGCCGATCGCCGGCGCGAGTACACGCACGGCGCCTTGTGGGGCAGCGGCCGCCTCGATTCGCCGCACGATAGCCTGCACCAGGTCGCACGCAGTACGCGGCAATTGCTCGGCCTGTTGCCCATCGGCGAAGGGCGCGTCGCCTTTTTCTGGGGTCTGCGGCGCGATGGTCTGGAAGCGTTGCGCGCCCGCGGGTTCGACCGATTCCGCGAGGACGTCGCTGCGCTTTGTCCACGGGCGCTCCCGGTGGTGGATGAACTCGGCGGCTTCGATCACCTCACTTTCGCCGGCTACCTGCACGCGCTGCCGCGCCGGGTTCACTCACGCCGGGTGGTATTGGCCGGGGATGCGGCCCATGCCATGAGCCCGCACCTCGGGCAGGGAGCGAATCTCGCCCTGCTCGATGCCGAGTGCCTTGCCCGGCATCTCTCCCAATCACCCCTCCCCGAGGTGCTGCGCCGCTACGCCACCGAACGCCGGTCACATTCCCGCTACCTCAGCATCCTTTCCCAAGCGCTCAGCCCTTTCTTCCAATCGGAAAGCCGTCTGCTCGGCTGGGGTCGCGACCTCGGGCTGCCGCTGCTCTGCGCGGTGCCCTGGATGCGCCGGCAGATGGAGCTTTCTGTCGCGGGATTGAAGCACGGCTTTTTCCATCGGCTGTAAGGCCAAGTACCGAAGGTCGCCGGAACTTGACCTCCAAGCGAAGTCTCCGAGATCGGAAGCCTTCCAGCGGATGCGACCGACGCCGGGAGGGCGCCGCTGCAGTGGCCACCCCGGATCGCGCGCACGCCCGGACGAATTTTTCCATTTCCAATTGTCCATCTTCCATCCTCAATTCCCCCCGCCATGGCTACCTACCTCTACGAAACCATTCCCCAGAAGAAGGGCCAGAAGCCCAAGCGCTTTGAATACGTGCAGAAGATGAGCGACCCGGCTCTCACGCACGATCCCGAGAGCGGCCTGCCGGTGAAGCGCATCATCATCGGTGGCAGCGGCAATATCATGCGGGGCACGAGCATTCTCTCGATGAACAATCCGCGCAAAGGGCGCTGATCAAGCCTGCGTAGATCGTCGCCAATGGCACCTCGCGTGGCACGGGCCGAACAAACGATCGTCTCGCCGTCAGTTTGATGACGCTCTCGATATGTCACCTGGATAAATATAACGGAGTCGGGATCGGCGCAGTGACCTGCGGCTGAAGGTGTTGACGTGTCCCGCCCGTAGCACAGGGCGACTGAAACTGGTTGACACTATTTGTGCATTTAGTCAGAAACGCCTGTAATACACAGCATGGGGCTGAATTTCCGTGAAAGCGGTTGGCATCCCCAAAAAATCCCAACGAAACCCAAGGAACAAACATTAGGGAATTGCGTATGAAAAAAATCAAAACCAAATCCGCACTTCTGGCCCTGCTGGCCAGCGGCGCGCTCTTCGGCAACACCGCGAAAGCGCAGCTGATCAACAGCGACTTTTCCGGAGGCCTCAACGACTGGACGGTCCAAGGGACCAACACGCGCGTGCCATTTGGATACAATCTCACGCCGAAGGATCTCGGCACTGTGCCGGGCCAGGTGACATTCGGCCCCGGCAATGTTGCGATCATCCATTCGGAAGATCCGGGCCCGCTCGTTGCCACGGGATTGAGCCAGACCTTCCAGTTGAATCTGCCGACCTACACCAAGGGCAGCGGCCGCCTGCAACTGAAGAGTGGTTCGATTCACCTCAACTTTAACTGGCAGGCGCTCTCCAACGAGAGCCCCGGGGCACCATACGACTACGTCCGTGGTGAACTCAACGGCCAGCAGTTGTTCGTGAACGATCTGCGCAACTCGAACGACAACAACCCGGGCGCCTACGGCTTCTTTCGTTCCTCGACTGTGCAATCCTTTGATAAGGAAATCAACGGCTTGCTAGGTAAGACGAGCACGCTTGCGTTCTTTGCCTCCGACACGATCGATGGTGAGGTGGATTCGGCATTGGCGATCAGCAACCTGAAGATCGTCTTCCACAATGTGATTTTGCAGGACGTGGACGCGATCAATTCCGTCTACTCGAGCGGCTTGCCGATGGCGCTCGCGCAGCGTGAGATCCTCCTCAACGTCGCCTCCAATGCGAACCGCGACGTCAATGGCCGCCTCTTCCGCCTGCGTGCCGAAGCGGACCTGCGTCCGGAAGGCTCAGCCGGCCCGAGCGGCGACGGCAAGGACGTGAAAGAATCCAAGAAGGAGATCATTCCGGAAGAGAAGCGCTGGTCGTTCTTCGCCACGGGCGCCTATGGCTATCGTGACCAGAACAACGTCGACCTCGCCGCGGGCTTCACGAGCAACGTCTTCACAGCCTCCATCGGCGGTGAATACAAGATCACGCCGGCTCTCACTGTCGGTATCGCCGCCAGCCGCATCGAGGCCGATAACGACCTCGGTTCGATCGGCAGCGCGAACATCGAAGGCTGGAGCTTCGACGGCTACGTCTCGTATGCCGCCAACCACTTCTATGCCGACCTGCTCTACGCGCTCGGCACCTACAGCAACCATATCAATCGTGACACCATCTTCGGCACGGCTACGGCCAGTCCCGACAGCCTGACGAACACGGTTCAATTCAACACCGGCTATAACATTCCCTGCGGTCGCTTGCTGACCGGCCCCATCGCCGGCCTTACCTGGGTGCATGGCGACGTCGATGGTTACAGCGAAAACCAAGCTGGCGCGGCCAACCTCACGGTGCCCGACCAGCATGTGGACTCGCTCACCTCGGAACTCGGCTGGCAGCTCTCCGTGCCGATCCACACCGGCCTCGGCACGATCACCCCGCAGGCGCACGCCAGCTGGGTGCACGAGTACCTCGACACGGCCAAGACGATCACCGTGGGCCTGAACAACTCGCCCTACTACGCGCTGAACAGCACCGGCACCAGCCTGAGCCGCACCGGTGGCTTCAATGCCAGTGGCGGCACCAGCGCAGCGGGTTCCGACTACCTCGGCGTCGGCGCCGGCGTGGCCTTCGAGATCAGTGATCGCGCGGCGGTCATCCTCGATTGGGAGACCCGCTTCTTCCAGGATCACGCCTCCACGCAGAACGTCGCCCTCACCGGCCAGATCAAGTTCTAAGCGAGCGCAGCTAACACTCCAAATTCACATGGGCCGGACGAGCAATCGTCCGGCCCATTTGTTTTTACGGGGATACCCGCATCAGCGCGTAACTGTGCGTTCATAACCCGCATCCGAATTCGAATGCGCACGCAATCTGCGCCTGCGTTTTGGGGTGCGGTAGTCCTCTACCGTTTTGGGCACGTCTCTTGAAATGCGCCAGAGGACCGAAGAGGCGGAGAGATATCGTGGGAGAAGGCCGGCACGTTTGAGCGAATGCAATTCGTGACCAAACTCCGGCTCAATCCTCCGCGTCTTCCCCGAACTCCTCGATCACTCTTCGCTCGCGCTTCGTCGGTCGTCCGGTGCCTTTCGGCCGGAAACCCGGGGGCAGCAGGTTCGGCTCCCGGCGCTTCTCGCGTTCTTCCGGCGGGGTGAGGTCCTCGGCAAAATCCGGCACCAGCTTCGCCGCGACCCGCGACTTCGGCGCGGCCAGGAAGCGCACCGTCCGTGTCATGATGTCCACCCGCGACGCGATGATTTCTCCCGGCTTCGGCTCATGGGCCGGCTTGCTCCGCTCACCATTCACCTTCACGAGCCCGCCTTTGATCGCCTCCGCCGCCATCGTCCGCGATTTGTAGACGCGCACCGCCCAGAGCCATTGATCGAGCCGCATGCGACTAAAAGCGTGTACCGAGATTCATTTTACGGAGAAGAAAATGACCACGGATTGCACGGATGACACGGATTTTCCGATGTCCGCTGCATCCGTGATCCGTGTCATCCGTGAAATCCGTGGTCTCAAATTTTTCCGTCCGATTTTCAGCACACCCTTCAACGTTTCGCGCCGAGGCAATACAGGTGCTTCGCTCCGCGCAGAAACACATGCCCATCGCTGATCGCCGGGGAAGACTCGGTCGGCTCGCCCAGCACGTTTTTCGCCACCACCTCGAAGGTGGGCCCCGGCTTTACCACCGTCGTCGTGCCATCGTCCGCCGTGAAATAAACGAGTCCATTGGCCGAGACGATGGAGGAGTGCGCGTGCGGTCCCACCCGCTCCTGCCAGTACATTTCGCCCGTGGCCGCGTGGAAGCAGCTCGCCACGCCGCCATCGCTCACCACCAGAAAGTAATCACCCTCCGAGATCGGCGAAGGCACGTACGACACACCCTTGTTCGTACGCCACACGATCTTCGAATCGGTCACATTTCCCTGGCCATCCGGCTTGATGCCCAGGATGTGATGCGCGGGAAAACCGCCCGTCATGAACAGCATGTCGTGCTTCGCATTGTAAACGATGGAGGCCACGAACTGCTCCGTCGGGCCATCGATGATCCAGTGCCGCTGCCCATTGCGCGGGTCGTAACTGGCCACACACTTGCTGCCGGAGAGGATCATCTGCGTGCGACCGGCGAGGTCGCGAATGATCGGCGTGCAATAGCTGCGCGTCTTGTTCTCGCGATCGATCTTCCAGATCGTGTGGCCATCCTCACGGGAAAGCGCGGCGATCCAGGCATCGCCATCGTGGTCCCCATTCACAATCACCTTGTCCTCGAAGATCACCGGCGAGCTGGAGAAACCATGCTGGCTGTGAAAGACGCCCGGCTGCACCACCCACTGTTGCTTGCCCTCGAGATCGTAGGCTGCAAGGACGGCATTGTTGCCCTCGAGAAAACTCACGAACACACGCTTTCCATCCGTGGCCGGCGTGCTCGAGGCATAGCTATTCTCCCGGTGCTTTCGCTCCAGCGGAGAAGTCAGCACCGTGCGCCGCCACAGCTCTTTTCCCGAGTCACGATCCAGGCACAGCAGGAGCCGCTCTTCCGTTTCCGGCATCGCCGAAGTCACAAACACGCGCTTTCCAAGCACGATGGGGGACGAGTGCCCTTCGCCCGGAATCTCGGTGGACCAGGCCACGCCTTCTCCCTTGGTAGCATCCCACTGCACCGGCACTTGCTTTTCTGCGCTCGTGCCATCGCCACGCAGCCCGCGCCAGCCGGGCCAATCTTCCGCGCGTGCCATCTGGCCCAGGCTGGCCAGGCCGGCAGCGAGCAGGAAGAGGGGGAGTCGGGGGAAACGCATGAAAGGCAGTGTAGCAATCACGAGTAGCAAAACCAGCCAGCAGGTGTCGGCTTAGTGACTGTGAAATAAGTGACGCGTTCTCTCCTCGCGGTCATCCTGAGCCGGATCAATGCAATTGAGCCACGGATAGACACGGATGAAACACGGATGGGGAGAAGAAGCGGAAAGCGGGCGAGATCCGTTCACCAAAAGGTGAGCATCACAGCACATCCCGATTTCGCTTCGGAGTGCTTCAATCCGTGTTTCATCCGTGTTCATCCGTGGCTAATTCAACTGCATCGTTGCGGCTCAGGATGACCGCGAGGGTGGTGGCATTCTCTGCGACCCCGGTCCGCCGACACCCCGACACCGACCGCCAATTGACACGAGCGCCTTGCCGGCTGGTAGGGAACGACCGCCGAGCGTTCCTCATGCAAGCCGGTTCAATCTCCCTTTGCCACGCGCTGGAACAGATACGCACGTAGTGCTGGATCCTCCGTGAGACTCGCCGCGCGGGTAAACGCTTCGGCCGCTTCCTCGTATCGGTCCAGCAAGCGCAGGAGATGTCCGCGCGCCGCCCAATAGGGTTGATAGTCGACCACCCGTTCGGCGGGAATTTCCTCCAGCGCACAATATCCGGCTGGAGGATTTCCTGCCTGGGCGATCGCCACCGCGCGCCCGACTTGCGATCCGATTCCGGGCGCCACTTGCACCAAGCCTCCATAGAGCAAAACGATCTCCTTCCAGTCGATTTCCCCGGTCACCGCACGATGCGCGTGAATCGACTGAATGGCCGCCTCGAGTTGATAGCGGCCCAGGGATTTGCGTTGTGCAGCCGCGTGGAGATACGCCTCCGCCTCCTCCATCATCGGTCGCGACCACAGGGCCGTGTCCTGCTGATCCAGCGGCACGAATTCTCCGCTGCGGGTATACCGTGCGGCACTCCTCGCTTCGCAGTGCAACATCAGCGCCAACAGACCTTTCGCCTCGGGTTCGCCGGGCATGAGTTGCACCAGCATGCGTCCGATGGCAATGGCATCCGCAGCCAGCGCGTGGAGTGTGGAGCCCGCATCATTTACGCTTTCCCAGCCCGCGGTGTAGGCGGAGTAAATGGCATCGAGCACAAAGGCGATGCGCTCATTCCACTCCGGCGGTTCGGGCACGCGGAAGGGAATGGCGGCGTCACGGATTTTGCTTTTTGCGCGGACGAGCCGCTGCGCCATCGCCGCCGGCGACACGAGGAAGGCGGAGGCGATGCGCGCCGCGTCGATACCGAGGACGGTTTGCAACATGAGCGGCGTGCGCGCTGCGATATCGATCGCCGGGTGCGCGCACACGAAAAGCAGCTTCAGCCGTTCATCGGGAAAGGCCTCGTGCCCGCCCGCGGCCAGCTGTGCTTCCTCGGCGATCTGCTGCAACGTCGTCTCGGAATCTTCCCGCACTTGTCGGCGGCGCGCAGCATCGATCAGGCGATTGCGCGCGACGTGCAACAACCACGCTTCCGGTTTTTCGGGCACGCCTTCGACCGGCCATTTTTCGAGAGCCGCGACGAGGGCGTCACCCAACGCATCTTCCGCGCCGGCAACGTCACCCGAGCGCGCGGCGAGAAAGGCGACAAGGCGGCCATAGGAATTCCGCACCGCACCTTCCACCGCGTCCCTCGTCGCAGCCTCGCTCATCAAGAGGCCTTGGGGGTGCCGGCCACAAAATGCGAGCCGAGCAGGGGACGCACTTCCACCGTGGCGTAAGCCGCGGCTGGGTGGCGCGCTGCCCATTCCAGCGCCGCATCGAGATCCGGCACATCGATGATGCCGAAGCCGGCGAGAAACTCCTTTGTCTCGGCATAGGGTCCGTCGTGGACCTGCCGCTTTCCATCGCGGATCGAGACCGTCGTCGCCGCGCGCGGCGACTCCAGCCCCGCCCCGCCGACGAAGACGCCGGCCGCCATCAGCGCCTCGCCGTAGGCCCGGCCTGCGGCCATAGCTGCGGGGTCGTTGCGTTTGTCGAATTGTTCCTGCGGTTGGTGAACGAGTAAGGCGTATTTCATACAATGAATGAGGTTGTCGTTTTGGATTTTGCAGCCGCCAGGAAATCGTCCTGGCTTCATCACGATGACGCGCCGCTCATGTGCATTTCGACATTTGCCCGAAAATTTTCCCGGGGCAAAGATTCGCGAGCAGGCGATTAGTTATTCGCACGCCCCGCGCGATAGCGTTTTTCAAAAAAGCGTGTCACCCTGAGCCGGAACGATGCAATTGAATTAGCCACGGATGAAAACGGATGAAACACGGATTGAGCCATCCCGGTCCACTTGTGGCGTGCCGTGCCACTCACCTTATGGTAAACGGATTTCGTCTCGCGCCCGCTTCTTCTTCCCCATCCGTGTTTCATCCGTGTTCATCCGTGGCTCAATTGCATCGTCACGGATCAGGATGACAGAGCTTAATTTTTCGGCGCTATCGCTAGGGCGTGCGACTAACTAACCCGAAACTGCCCAAGGCGGCGCTCGCTGGCTAGTATCGGGCCCTCGGCCTGGAATACTTCCTAGTGCGCTCTAAATCCCAGCCTGCTCCCGGCGGCGCTTGCCGGTCAGCACGTACACATCCGCCCGCGGTTCCAGCAGCGGATCCGCCGAGGGTTCGATCCCGGCCAAGCGCGGGATGGGGTCGAAAATAATGCGGCGTCCCTCGGTGTCGTCTTCCGCCACGAGCCGCGTGAGTGAGATCACCCCGAGCAGCACTTGCCGGCGGTTTGCGGGCCATTGCGTGGTCGCGTCGTCGGTCACATCGCCCTCCTCGGCGAGTTGCGCCCAGAGCTGCATGTTGACCGGCCCCGTGGAGAGCTGGGTGGCCAATCCGTGCATCAGGAAATTCGCATCCTTCGCCGCCGCTTCTTCCGTGCTCAGGTATTCATTCCCGGCCTCGGGCAGGATGCGATAGCGGATGAACCGTCCTATCCCCGCCGCATCGACGAACTTGAATGCCGACACGCTGAAATACGTCTCGCGCCCGAAGCTCGTCGGAATCGGTTTCGGGGTCTGCACAAACGCGAGCGCCTTCGGATGACTTCCCAGAAATTGTTCGATCGGCGTGGGGTGCGGCACGTCCGGACCGCTGGCCTTCAGGGCGTGGAGAAACTCGATGAACTCCGGGGCCGTGCGCACGGGAAAGCTATCCGTCGAATGCGCCACGATGTCGGTGTGCTGATGCGCGCCGAGCTGGAAACACACCGCACAACCGCGCGGGCTGGCTTCGTCCGGCTTGTTATCCGCTGCCATCGGCACGCCGGCAAAATTGGAGAAGCGGACGAATACTTGGGCCGGACCTTGGAAATGAGGCGCCACCGAAAGGGACGCGGCCTCCGAGGTCGGCGTGAAGGTCCCCGCAGCGAGGATTCCCTTGGCATGGGCCGGGCGATGTCCCGGAAACACTCCGTGCAAGTCGTCAAAGGCTTGCATCACATCCTTGGCGAGCGCCAAACGTTTTTCATCAGTAGGCAGTGGCATAGTAGTTCCTCCGTTAACGAGTTGCGGGCTATCTAGTGCGCGGCTGTGGCGAATGCAAGACTCCCGCTGGACGCCCCATTGCTCCTTTCAGACAACCCTCAGCGCAGGTGGGTCTTACGCCCTGGCATTTTTCAGGCGCTCCATGTCGAACGAGCGCTGCTCGCCGCGCTCATTCGTCTGGACGAAGGTCTGCGCGCCGGTGTCGTAACAGGTAAGCCAGCCGGTGCCATAGACGAAGGTATCGATGCAGAGGCCGCCGTCGAACAGCGCCGGTATGCCTGACTTCTGGCTCGTGTGTCCGCAGATGATCTGTTTGCCGGACTTGTGCCGCGTCGGATTGTGAAACGGCTCCCAGCGCAGCAGCCATTCCGGCTGCTCTTTCATGTCCAGCTCCGGGTTCAGCGAAGCGTGAACGAAGATGTGCTGGTCATTTTCCCAGTAGTCCACGAGCTGGTCTCGCAGGAAAGTGTCGTGCTGTTTGGGCAGGGTATGCGGTCCCCAGCCGTGCCCGTGTTTCACGTACGAATCCATCGCCTCGCGCCCGCCATAGCTGCACCAGGCCTTGTAGGCCTCCCGGTCTTCCAGCGCTTGCAGGAGCATTTGTTCGTGATTTCCCCGGATGGCCACCACGGTGCACTTTGTTTGGAGGGCGATGATGGTCTCGATGACCCCGCAGGAATCCGGCCCGCGGTCGACGTAGTCGCCCAGAAAAATCATCCTGTCCGATTCCTGCGGCGAAACGGCGTCCAGTACCTTCTGGAACGAGCGGATACACCCATGAATGTCCCCTATGACGAGTTCGCGCATTTTTTCGAAAAGAGGGTCACTGTAAGCCGGACCGATTTGCCGACAAGTGCATAGACTGATTTGCGGAAAAGGCCGCCATCCGGAGATGGCGGCCTTGGTGGAGTGGAACCGAACGGTTTTCCAGCGTCTGCCGATTACCGCAGGAAGGCCTCGTGCAGGCCGCCGTCGACGGTGATGACCTGGCCGGTGGTCTTGCTCAGGCGCTGGCTGATGAGGAGGAAGTACGCCTCGGCCTGGTCGGCCGGAGTGATCGGGGTCTTCGTCAGCGTGCGGTCGGCGTAGAATTGCGCGAGCTTGGTGACGAGCGATTCAGTCGCTTCGTCTTCGGTGTAGGCGATGTTGTATTTCGCCAGCGAGCCGATCACGCGATCGCGCGGGAACATGGCCGAGCCTTGCACCACAGTCGCAGGGGCGACGCCATTGACGCGGACCAGCGGGGCGAGCTCGATGGCGAGTTCGCGCACGAGGTGATTCGCTGCGGCCTTGCTCGTGTCGTAAGCGACGCTGCCCTTCTTCGCGACGACGGCATTCGCGCTGGTAGTGAGGACGAGCGAGCCCTTCAGGCCCTGGTCCTTCCAGGTCTTCGACGCTTCATCGGCGACGATGTAGCTGCCGGTGACATTCACCGCGAAGACGAACGCCCATTTGTCATCCGGGATGTGGCCGGTGGTGTCGCTGGGCCAGAAGACGCCGGCGGTGACGGCGATGTGATCGATGCCGCCGTAGGCGAGGATGATCTGGTCGAGCATGGCGCGGACGCTCTTGCGATCGGTGATATTCGCCGCGAGGCCAATGGCCGGGCCGCAACCGGAGATGCCGGTGCCGGCGACGCCGATGCCCTGACCGAGCTTGGCGATGAGTTCATCCGCCGTGGCCTGTGCTGTCTCGGTCTTGAGATCCACGCACACGATGTGCGCGCCTTCCTTGCTCAGGCGATGGGCGGTCTCCTTGCCAATGCCGCTGCCGGCGCCGATGACCACCGCGACCTGGCGGGCGAGTTCTTTCTCTGCGGGCATGCGCTTGAGCTTCGCTTCCTCGAGCAGCCAGTACTCGATATCGAAGGCCTCCTGCTGCGGCAGCGCGATGTATTCGTCGATCGCTTCCGCACCGCGCATCACTTCCACCGCGCAATTGTAGAACTCCGCGGTCACACGCGATTCGCTCTTGTCCTTGCCCCAGGCAACCATGCCCAGGCCGGGGATGAGCACCACGGTCGGGTTCGGGTCGCGCATGGCGGGCGAGTTGTCGTGCTTGCACTTCTCGTAGTACGACTTGTAGTCCTGGCGATACTTCGCGAGGCCTTCGCTGAGGAGTTTCTTGAGGTCGCCGAGGTCGCCGGTCTGCGGATCCCACGGGACGTAGAGCGGCTTGATCTTCGTGCGCAGGAAATGGTCCGGGCAGCTCGTGCCGAGCTCAGCGAGACGCGGAGCGTGGTGCGAATTCACGAAGCGCAGGATCTTCTCGTCGTCCTGCACGGTGCCGATGAACCGGCGCTGCTGCGAGACCTGTCCGCGCAGCCACGGCAGCACTGCGGCGAAGAGCTCCTGGCGCTTCTCCTCGGGCAATGTCTGATAACGCCCGCCGCCGAAGGCCGCGGCGTCACCGCCCTTGGCCTCATATTTTTCGTCGATGTAGGCTGCCGCTTTCTCGATGAAGTCGAGGGTCTGCGCGTAGCACTCCTTGTCGTCATTGGCCCACGCGATGAAGCCGTGCTGGCCCATCATGATGGCGCGCGTGTTCGGGTGGCTGCTGGAAATCTCCTGCATGGCGAGGCCGAGCTCGAAGCCCGGGCGCATCCACGGAACGTACTCCATCGTGCCGCCGAAAATTTCCTTCGTCAGCTCGATGCAGCGCTTGCTGGCCGCGATGGAGATGATTGCGTTCGGGTGCATGTGGTCGACATGCTTGCCCGGCACGAAGGAGTGCAGCGGGGTGTCGATCGAGGAGGCGCGCGGGTTGAGATTGAACGTGCAGTGCGTGTAGGCCGCGACCATGTCGTCCTCGGCTTGTGACTTCAGGCCCTTGTCCTTGCGGTCGCCGTAGACCCTCTGCAAGCCGACGAGTTTCGACTGATAGAGCGAGGAGAAAAATTCGCGGCCCGCGGTGCGCAGGTCACCGCCCGAGCCCTTGACCCACAGCACTTCCACCTGCTCGCCGGAGAGCGGATCTTTCTCCACCAGTTTCGAGGAGGTGTTGCCACCGCCGGTGTTCGTCACGCGCTGGTCGGCGCCAAGGATGTTCGAGCGGTAGACGAGCCGGGCGACGGGATCGAGCGACGCGGCCTTGGCGTCGTCCCAGGAGTAGTTCACGAAACGGTAGGAGGACATGATGGGGTGGGTTTCAGGGTTGATTTAGAAATGATCGAGAAGTGATTGAATTTTGATTGATTTTCTCGACCGGCGCAACAAGAATTTTCATCGTCACCGATGAAACGCCGTCAACGCCAGCGCCAAATTCTGGAGCTTCTCCAGCTCGATCCCGAGCTGGGTGTGGATGACGCATGCGCGAAACTGGGTGCCTCCGCTGCCACCGTCCGCCGCGAATTCGCCCAGCTCGCGACCGAGGGCCGCGTGGAGAAGACCTGGGGCGGCATCCGCCTCAAGGCTGCCGGCGCCGAGCCCGCCGGTCCCGCTGCCTTTCAGCATCGCCTGACCGAGAACGCGGCGGAGAAACGGGCCATCGCCGAGGCGGCGGCCCAATTGCTGGAGGACGGCGACGTAGTGATGATCGATGGTGGCACCACCACCTACCAGCTCTGCGAATTCATCGCGCTCAAGCGCATCCGCATCATCACCAATTCACTCGTAATCGCCCAAGCCGTGGATCGCCTGAAAGGCCGTCAGCGGGGCGCGGAGATCTATCTTACTGGCGGCATCCTTCAGCCCGAGTCGAGCGTCCTGAGCGGCCCGCCCGCCGAAGCGTTCCTCAAGCGCTATCACGCGCGCTGGGCCTTCCTCAGCGCCGCCGGCGTCGACGCGAAAGAAGCCACGAATCACAACGAAGCCGTGCTCGCCAGTGAGCGCCTCATGATCGAGCAAAGCGAGCGCGTCGCGCTGCTGGTCGATCACACCAAGCTCGGCCATCACGCCATGTGCAGCCTCAGCCCGCTGGCGAAGGTCGACCACCTCTTTACCGGCGGCACGCCGGAATCGCGCAAATTCGCCCGCGCGCAAGACGGAGCGAAGCTGCAGATCCATCTCGCCGATTTCACCGGGCGCTAGGAGCAAGCTCGACTTGAAGCCTCACGCCTGTGCCTGTAGCGGCGCCGTCCCCGGCGTCGGTCGAATTGCACGAAAGATTTCCG
>JBGGMZ010000119.1:0-12927 GCA_041287745.1 Chthoniobacter sp.
CGGAGTATTCGGGATGGACGAGATTCGCATTCGGCAGTACGCCGGCCATGCTGCCGAAGAGCGCGGGATCGGAAGGCGAGGTGATTACATTCTCCACGCTGGCGGGATCTTCCCAATTCTTCGAAAGCGCGGCGGCGAAGATGAGCGTGGGATCTACTCCGGCGCGCGGATCCCTGCCGCCCTTAGGCAGGCTATTCTGCTCGCGCAGTTGCCGCAGCAGTGTCTCGCCATCGGGAAACTGCCGCACCCGCTCTTTGGGAGGCGTTTTCTTTTTCCGGAACTCCACTACCTCCGAAAATACCGGGTCGCCGAAGACCGGCCAGCACGCTGGGTCACGAGAGAAGAAGAGTGCGCGAACGCGATCGATCTCGTCGCGGAACGCCGGATCGATGCGGTGGGTCTGGGGGATGTTCGACGTGTCCATCGGGAACACCGACAGTACACGTCGGCCCGTGTTCGGCGAGGTGGATGCCGTCTATGACAGGAATTTGAAAACCGACGAGAAAAGCCCCTGGGAGGCGGCCGCTACTTCGCTCTCACTTTCCCACGCAGTAGACTGCCTGCGGGGTGCGGATGAAGAGGTCGCCGTTGCTCACGGCGATTGTCGCGCGGGTGCCTTCGCTGTCACCCATGGGGATATTGCCGAGCACTTCGAATTTATCGCCGGTCCCGGTGACAAAGACGTTATTTTTCTCGTCGATGAAGTAGAGCTTGCCGTCCGCGGCTACGGGCGAGCTGCGCACCACGGCGCGCGTGGGGAGTTCACCCTGCCACTTCTTCTCGCCCGTCTTCGGGTCGAGCGCGGTGAGGGTGTGCGAATCGCCGTCGAGGACGAAGAGTTTGCCCTGATAGTAGACGGGTGTGCAGACGTCGGGCGTGCGCTTTTCATCGAAGCGCCAGGCTACGCCCTTTTCACTGATGTCGCCCTTCATGTCCGTGCGGAAGGCGAGCAGCGGGCCTTTCTTCGGTCCTGCGACCACCGCCAGGTCATCCACGCTCACTGGGCTGGGCACCACGCGCATGTCCCCCCGCTGGGTCGGGTTCAGCCCATAGCCGCGCCACAGCTCCGCGCCGGTGGCCGGGTCGTGCGCGCTCACGCAATCGCCGCCGATGATCAGAAGCTGCGTCTTGCCATCCTTACCCGTCGCCGGCACGGGCGTGCCAAAGCTTTCCTGCGATTCATCGTGCGCTGTGGTGGTGCGTCCCACTTTCCAGATATTCTTGCCGGTGGCCGGGTCGACGCAGAGCAGGAAGCTCTCGCGCGCGGCGTCGCCGCCCGCCTGCCCCGGATAGTCGGGTGGGGCGGGATTGCGCTGCAGAATCTGGAGATAGAGTTTGCCCTGGAACAGCAACGGGCTCGAACCATAGATCCAGTTGAAGGACAGGCGTCCGTACTCCGAGGAAAGATTGCGGCTCCACAGGACCTTGCCGTCGAAATCCAGCGCGGCCATGTCGCCGGTACCGAAGATCACATAAACCGCTTTGCCGTCGGTCACGGGCGAGCACGAGGCCATGTTGGCGCGGCCTTTGGTGATGTCGCCGGTGGCGATTTGCTTCTGCCAGCGCACCTTGCCGTCCTTCCGGTTCAGGGCGAGGAGCGCCAGGTTCTTGTCCGCATCCGGGCTGACGACGAAAATCGTATCGCCCCACACAATCGGGGAGGCGCCGCTCGGTCCGGGCATGGGGGACGTCCACTTCACGGTCTCCTTCGTCCAGGTCGACGGCAAACCGGTCTCCGGCGAAGTGCCATTGAGTGCAGGCCCGCGCCATTGCGGCCAGTTTTCCGCGCGGGCGGCGAGGGTGGTAAGGGTGAGGAGAGCGAGGGTCTGGAGGGTTTTCATGCGACTTGGGACGGAGGAAATAGCCGAAAGAGGGCGCAGTATGAAACCGCAAAAGCGCCGAAGCCTTAGGAGAGGCCTCGCGGGAGAGTTTTTAACCACGGATTACACAGATTTCACGGATGAAAGAGTCGGTGGTCGGCTCTTCTCCAATCCGTGTCATCCGTGAAATCCGTGGTCGATATTTTCTCGGGCTCCGCCCCATGCCGGCCAGAGGCCGTCGTGTTGTGTCAGTCCGTTTTGGTCTTTGGTGACCGATATTTAACCCACGCGTGCATTTTCCGCTTTGGAGTTTCTCCAGACGGTACGTAAATAGACGCCATGCATGCCCCCGCAGCTCTTCGCGAAACGGTTCTCGACGTCGTCCAACGCACGCCGGTTTACGATATTCACACGCATCTCTACGACCCGGCGTTCGGCGAGTTGCTGCTGTGGGGCATCGATGAGCTGCTCATCTATCACTACCTCATCGCAGAGGGCTTTCGGCAGTTCGACCTGCCTTACGATAAATTCTGGTCGATGACGAAGACGCAGCAGGCCGATGCCATCTGGCAGGCGCTGTTTATCGATCACTCGCCCATCTCTGAAGCCTGCCGCGGCGTGCTCACGGTATTGAACGCGCTCGGGCTCGACGTGAAAAAGCGCGACCTGCCGACGCTGCGCCAGCACTTCGCGAAGTGGAAGACCGACGACTTCATTACCCGCTGCATGGAGCTGGCGAATGTCCGGCAGATTTGCATGACGAATTCGCCGTTCGACGATCTGGAAAAGCCGGTGTGGGACCGCGGCTTCACGCGCGATCCGCGTTTCGTCGCTGCGCTGCGCATCGATCCGCTGCTGCTCGACTGGCCGAATACCGTGCCGAAGCTGAGCGCGTGGGGCTATGACGTGAACGTCGATTTTGGCGGAAAGACTTTTGACGAAGTGCGCCGCTTCCTCGGTGACTGGACGAAGAAGATCGACGCCCAGTACTGCATGGTGTCGCTCACGCCGGATTTCGCCTTCCCCGCGCACACCGACACCGCGCAGCTCATCCAGCATGCGATCATGCCGCACGGCCGGGAATACAACCAGGCCTTCGCGCTAATGATTGGCGTGAAGCGCAATGTCAACCCACGCCTGCGCCTGGCCGGCGACAGTCTCGGCATGGCGGATATCGCTGCGGTGGAAAATCTCTGCGGCGAATATCCTGAGAACAAATTTCTCTGCACCATGCTCTCGCGCGAAAACCAGCACGAGCTGTGTGTCACCGCGCGGAAGTTCCGCAACCTGCACGTCTTCGGCTGCTGGTGGTTCATGAACAACCCGTCGATCATCGAGGAGATCACGCGCATGCGCCTGGAGCTCCTCGGCCTGAGCATGACGCCGCAGCACAGCGATTGCCGCGTGCTCGACCAGCTCGTCTACAAGTGGCAGCACTCCCGCGGCATCCTCGGCAAGGTGCTGGCGGACAAATACGAGGACCTCGCCGTCACTGGCTGGGAGCCGACCCGCGCCGAGATCGAGCGCGACGTGCGCGACCTCTTCGGCGGAGCGCTGGAGCGGTTTTTGAAGAGCTAGGCGGGAGCTTGGTTGGCGTCGCTCTTTCGGCACTCCGACGGCTCGACAGCCCGCGCACTCTGCGCTGAACTGCCCGCCCCTCCTGCCCCGTGCTAGCCTCGTTTCTCACCACCATCTTCTTTTCGCTGTCGGTCATCTTCGCCGCCCGTTCAGCGCGGGTGCTGGGTGGGCAGACTGCGAACCTGGGGCGGATCAGCGTGGCCACGGTGATGCTCGCCTTATGGGCGCATCTTTTCGGCCAGGGGCTGCATGGCGGTGGGTTGCCGTGGTTTTTCCTGAGCGGCGTGATTGGGTTTGGTCTCGGTGATATGGCACTCTTCGGAGCCTTGCCGCGCATTGGGCCGCGGCTGGCCATCCTCATCACGCAATGTCTCGCGGCGCCGATTGCGGCAGTCGTGGAATGGTGGTGGCTGGGGACCACGGTGCGTCCGGTGGACCTGGCTTGTGCGGCCGTTATCCTCGTGGGTGTGGCTATCGCGTTGGCGCCGGATCACGGAATGGATGTTTCGCCGCGCATCTTTTGGATCGGCGTTCTTTTTGGCGTCGGTTCGGCCCTAGGGCAGGCGAGCGGTGCTGTCTTGAGCCGGAAGGCGAATGAAGCCGCCGCGCTCACCGGCTATGTGATCGATGGCGGCACGGCGGCCTATCAGAGGGTCATCGGCGGCCTGCTCATGACGATCATTGGCTTCCTTTTAATCCGCCGGACGCAGGCTAAAGACACCGAACCGAAACCCGAGGATCGCTGGCGGCGCGGCGGCATTCTTGTGCTGGCCAATGCCTTGGCCGGCCCGACCATCGGCGTGGGCTGCTACCAGTGGGCCCTGCGCAGCACCCCGAGCGGCCTGGTGCTGCCCATCGTGGCGACCTCGCCTCTGGTCACGATCATTCTCTCCTTTTTCATCGATGGCACCCGGCCCACCCGCCGGGCGGTGATAGGCGGTTTGCTGGCCGTCATTGGCGCAGTTCTTTTGAAGGACGCGCAATCAAACTGGTGGCTGGTTCGTAAATTCCTGAACATATGACCAACTATCAGCGTCTCAGTGTGCCTATGAAGAAGCTCTTCACCCAAATCCTCAGTGTCTGCGCAGTCCTGACCCTCGGCGCTTCTGCAGCGTTCGCGGCGGAAGGCTGGGGCGAAAATTACACCAAAGCCAAGGCGCAGGCCAAGGCGGAGAACAAACTGCTCCTACTGGATTTCACCGGCTCGGACTGGTGCGGCTGGTGCATCAAGCTGAACAAGGAGGTCTTCTCGCAACAGGAGTTCAAGGACTACGCGGCGAAGAATCTCGTTCTCATGGAAGTGGATTTCCCGCAGACCAAGCCCCAGGCGGCCCCGATCAAGCAGCAGAATGCAAAGCTGCAGGCGCAATACAAGATCGAGGGTTACCCGACGATCATCGTCCTCAATTCGCACGGCAAACAAGTCGGCCAGCTCGGCTATCAGCCCGGCGGCCCCTCGGCCTTCATCGCGGAGCTGGACAAGCTGAAGAAGTAACGCGGCGCGCGACCCGTTTTAAAAAATCACAAGACGGCCCGGATTTCCGGGCCGTCTTTGTTTTTTTCCGCGTCTTTCCCGGTGTCGTCCTTGCGATGGCTGCCTTCTGCGAAGCCTGTGCTTCGACGATGAGAGAGGGAAGCTGGAGCTTCCAAGACGTGTGCGTGCCCAAGCAGGAGCTTGGGCACGAGCGCGCCGAGCGGGGGCGCACAGGTCGAAGCCTTTCTCTGCGGCCCTCTGCGTTCTTTGCGCCTCTGCGGTAAAACTCAATGCCCGGCTACGGGGCAGACGATATTAGTACGACTTCGCCCACACCACGCGCCGTTTGCTCGGCTCGCCGGTGAGGATGCATTTGCCGTCTTCTTCGGGGGCGTTGAAAGGGATGCAGCGGATCGTGACCTTGAGGTCTTCCTTGATCTTTTCCTCCACCTCGCGCGAGCCGTTCCAGTGGGCGAGAGCGAAGCCGCCGTGTATCTCGGGCTTGTCGGTGCTCTTGGGCGTGAAGAAGGCGTAGAAGTCTTCCTTGGTGTCGATCTTCACCGTGTGTTCGTCGCGATACTTCGTAGCGCGCTCGAGCAAGCCGGCCTGGATTTCTTCCAGGATGGCGCCGGCCTTGCCGACGAAGTCCGCGTTGGCCACGAATTCCTTTTCCTTCGGTCCGCGATCGCGACGGGCCACGGCCACGCTGCCCTTCTCGAGGTCGCGTGGGCCGAGTTCGATACGAATCGGCACGCCCTTCTTGATCCACTCCCAGCTCTTCGTGCCGCCGCCGATGTCGCGCTTGTCGACCTCGACAGTGATCTTCTCGCCAAAGGCCGTCTGCGTGCGCAACTCGGCAGCCAGCTTGTCGGCCGCAGCGAAGATGGCGTCGCGCGTCTCGGGCTTGGGCGAGATGGGCAGGATGACGATCTGCGAAGGCGCGATGCGCGGTGGCAGGATGAGACCATCATCATCCGAGTGCGCCATCAGCACCGTGCCGATGAGGCGGGTGCTTACGCCCCAACTCGTCGTCCAGGCAAACTCTTCCTTGCCCTCGCGCGACTGGAACTTGATGCCGCTGGCCTTGGCGAAATTCTGGCCGAGGAAGTGCGAGGTGCCGGCCTGAATGGCCTTGCGATCCTGCACCATGGCCTCGATGCAGAGCGTCTTTACCGCGCCGGGGAAGCGCTCGGCTTCGCTCTTCTCGCCGGTGATGACGGGCAGCGCGAGATAGTCGCGGGCAAATTTCTCGTAGAGACCGAGGATGAGATCGGTTTCTTCCAACGCATGCTCGGCGGACTCATGCGCGGTGTGGCCTTCCTGCCAGAGGAATTCTGCGGTGCGCAGGAAAAGACGGGGACGCATTTCCCAGCGGACGACGTTGCACCATTGGTTGATGAGGATGGGCAGGTCGCGATAGCTCTGCACCCACTTCGCGTAGCTGGCGCCGATGATCGTCTCGCTGGTCGGCCGTACGATGAGCGGTTCGGTCAGTTCCGCCGAAGGCGCCGGACGCAGACCGCCGCGGCCATCCGACTCGAGGCGATGATGCGTGACGACCGCGCATTCCTTGGCGAAGCCTTCCACGTGCTCCGCTTCCTTCGCGAGGTAGGAGAGGGGAATGAAGAGCGGAAAGTAGGCGTTGCGATGCCCGGTCTCCTTGAGCATGCCGTCGAAAATGCGCTGCATGTTTTCCCAGATACCGTAGCCCCACGGCTTGATGACCATGCAACCGCGCACGTCGCTGTTCTCGGCGAGATCGGCGGCGCGCACGACCTGCTGGTACCATTCGGGGAAATCCTGCGTGCGGGTCGGGGTGATGGCGGTTTGGGGCTGGCTCATGGGCGTAAAGAAAAGGGCGGCGAAGCTAACTGCTACGCCGGTTTACCGCAAGGCGCGCTTTCCCGAACGGCTCGCGTGTCATCCTGAGCGGAGCGCGGAAGCATGGGCGGAGTCGAAGGATCCCGCCCGGCGACCACTGATTTACCTACGGGATCCTTCGACTCCGTTACACTCCGCTCAGGATGACGCGCGAGGAGAGCACGACGCAGAATCTTCGTGTCGCATGTTTCCGCCGTGGCGCATCAAACGACGGGCTTCAGCCAAAGCCTGCTCTTCGGTCCATTCCGGATGCCTCGCCTTCACTCCCGCTGCGACGAAACTGCGAGCCGAGCGAAGAAAAGCCAATCCCCGTCCGAAGCGTTCGCTCAGAGGCATCTGGCGAATGCGGTCGATTTGGATTGGATGCAGCTCCTCACTCATAGTTTCCCAATAAACTTCCCGAAAAACTCCACGCCTTTCTCCAAGTCCGCAATGGCGATGTGCTCGTCCTTGGTGTGAGCTTGCCGGATGGTGCCGGGGCCGAGGGCCACGGCGGGCATGCCCCGCTCGGCGAAGAAACAGGCGTCGCAAAACCACGGGGCACCGACGGGTTTGGCGCCGCATTCGCCGAGCGTCACGATGAGCGGGTGCGTGGGATCGGTATAGAGGGGAGGGGCAGGAGTGGCTAAGACTTCGACATCCGGGCAGACCTGCTGGAGCCGTTCCCGATAGCGGTCCATCAAGCTCGGATCGTAGTGCTCGGGTACGAAGCGCATGTCCACGGTCGCCTCGCAGTAGTCGGGGATGATATTCGTCTTCGTGCCGCCGCGGATGGTACCGATGCTGAGCGTGGACTGGCCCAGCACGGGATCCTTTTGTGCGGCGAATTCGGCGGCAAACTCGGTCCGGACTACCGCGAGCACGTCGAGCATCTTGTCGATGGCATTGCTCCCGAGCTCGGGGCGCGAAGCATGTCCGGCGAGTCCCGTGGTGCGCAGATTGAAAAATGCCGAACCCTTGTGGGTGTGCACCACTTCGAGATCGGTCGGCTCGGCGGCGATGACGAAGTCGAACTGCTCCTGCGCGGCCAGCGCGCGTGAGCCGTGCTGGTCGGCCTCTTCACTCATGAGTCCGGCGAACCAAATCTCGTGAGCCAGCCCGGGCAGCTTCTCACGCGCCTCTTTCAACGCCCAAAGCATGGAAGCCATGGGGCCTTTCGTGTCGCTGGCCCCGCGGCCCCAGATCTTGCCGTCGCGGACTTCGCCGGAAAAAGGATCGATGCTCATGCCGCCCACGCTCACCGTGTCCGTGTGCGGCGCGAGAAGCACGCGCGGTTTGCCGGGCCGGTCGCCCGGCCAGCGCGCGACGACATTGGGGCGATCGGGCAAGACCTCGCGCAATTCCACCTCGGCGCCGATCTCGCGGAGGAAATCCACCAGGTAGGCCGCGATCTTCGCCTCGCCCACGCCATCGGTGCCCGGATCGCCGTGCGGGTTCACGCTCGAGATGCGGACGAGGTCTTGAAGGAGTTCGACAACGGTGCGCGGTGCGGACATGCGCGGAGAGTGTCGCGAATGCCCCACGGCTGGGCCAGCCCGATTTATGTGAACATCCGACTTCGAACGTTTGGGTGATGACGATTGGATGTCGGCATTCTCGAGCCGCCCCTGTGGATGACTGTTTGTTCCTCTCCCGATGTTTCATTGTTTCTTCCTCCCGAAGCGCCTTCTCCCGAGCGGATTGTAAAATCCCGGTAACAGCCTCGATAAATGGGGACGCGCAACCTGCGGCGGTGCTACGATCCACCTCCCCGAGATTTCGTTTCCCATGAGCTTTCGCATCAAGACCCGTGGCCGTATTGGCGCTTCGCTCAAGCGGGTAGCCGACCAGGAGATCGCGGCCGCAGTGGCGGAGTTGCAGTCCATGGAGGCCGGAAGCGTCTCCGATGCGGTCCACGCAGCGCGCAAGCATTTCAAGAAGCTGCGGGCTTTGGTACAACTGCTCCGCGAGCCGCTGGGAGCCAAAGTGGTGAAGGAAGAGCAAGCCTTCTATCGCGACACGGGCCGTGAGTTTCAGCGCCTGCGCGATGCCTACGCTCAAGCGGCCACTTTGCGCGGCCTTGTCGATCGGTTTTTCGATACCCGTCGTCCCCCTATCGTGCAGGCCGCCGGCCGGGTGCTTGCGGCGGAGGAGACGAGCGCGCGTCGGAAAATGGCGAGGAATGCCGTGGGCCCGGCTGTGCTTGCTGGGCTGAACAACGCCCGCCTGCGCGTGGCGGAGTGGGAACTCGACGACTTCCGTTGGAAAGACCTGCGAGCCGCCCTGCGTCGCAGCTACCGCCGGGCGCGCGACGCCTGGGGGCATGCCAGCGCCGAGCCGAGGCCGCGTGCGCTGCATGATTGGCGCCGCCGCACGAAGGATCTGCTTTATCACATCCTGCTCTGCCACAGCATCGCGCCGGATTTCATGGAAGAACTCGCCGGCGAGCTCGAGGTGATCGGCGAATTTCTCGGCGACGATCACGATATCGTGGTCCTGCGCGAATTGCTCGAGCGGCACCCGCGCCATATCCCTCCCGGTCAGGCCCGCGATTCGTTTTTTGAGATGTTCAGCCTCCGCCGCGAGGAGTTGCTGGATGCTGCTTTCGACCTCGCCGGCCGCACGTTTGCCGAGTCGCCGGATGGCTTCATCGAGGCGCTGGAACGGCGCCGTGACGACCATCGGCAGCGTCGGAAAAAGGCCAGGCGCATCGCTGAACAACTGGCGTCGCATAGTTAAATTGGGTCCGCAGCGAAAAGTCGCTGGACATCCGGGATGCGATTAGCCTATGCCTCGCATCCTGCTCGCACCCCCCAGCGCGTATGCCCATTACTTGCTTCACCGAAGAAAACTCGAACCTCCTGCGTACCGAGGTAACGGGAGCGGTCACCATCCCGCAGATTCTCGATCATCTCGTCTCACACGTGCAGAACGGAACCATCGGTCACTGCGAGGTGATCGATGTGCGCGGCGTTACTTCCCCGTACCTGACCAGCGCGCAGATCTGGCAGGCTGCGCAGGCAGTGCTTGCCATCGCGCTGAAATCCTCACCCGGTCCGCGCGCCATCGTCGTGGAAAATGATACCGTCTTTGGCATGTCGCGCATGTTCTCCACGCTCGTGGAGGAAACCTTTCCGATCCGTGTTTACCGCGAGATGGAGGCCGCGGAGCACTGGTTGCTCGAGGAATATCAGCCGGTGAATGCCATCTAGCGCTCCTGGTGCGGCGCGGGGCGCAACGGATCGCAGTCCTGCGAACTGCCTTTGCTAGTTCCGACGAATGGAGTCCATTCGCGGTTTGGTTTCCTTGCGTGTCATTTCGTGTGTTTCGTGGACACTGCCCTTCGCGTGTCCCTGAGATTACACCCACCCATTCGCTTCCTCGCTGCGCTTGTCGCCGGTCTGCTGCTCGCTTCCTGCGCCAGCGTGCCGCCGCCGATGCCGGCGGATCCCGCCCGTCCCGGGCTGCCGCCCGCGACCGCCTTTGATCGCGGCCTGGGCACGAATCGCGTGCTCTGCTTGCGCCTGCAAAACGAGCGCGGAGAGAACTGGCGATTCCTCGTCGACTCCGGCTCGCCCATCACCATTGTGGACCGCTCCTTCCGCAACAGGCTCGGCCCATCGATCGGGACGGAGGCGATCCGATACGCGTGGTCAGGCGATGCCGTCACCCAAGTCCATGCAGCACCGCGCCTTTTCCTCAGCAATACCCTGCTGCTCAGCGGCCCCCATGTGTGGAGCGATGACCTGCGCAAGATCTGGCCCGGTCGCGGGGTCGACGGCATTCTCGGTCTCGATTGTCTCCGGCACTATTGCGTGCAGTTCGACTTCAGCACGCGCACGGTGCGCTTCCTCGATCCTGAGCGTGCCACCGGCCCGTCGCTGGGCCGCGCTTTCCCGCTCCTCACGCTGGTCAACAACACCATTTTCGTCGTGGGCGACCTGCTCGGCACCGGCCCCACGCTCTACCAGGTGGATACCGGCTGCACCGTCGATGCCGTCATGAAGCCGCCGATCTTCGAAAAAGCCTGGCAGCGGCAGCAGCCGGAATGGACGCGCCAGTTCCCCTCCGGCGAGGGCCGCCCCGTTGTCGAGGCCGGCTTCCCGCATGCCACCTTCAACGGCGAGACCTATTCCAAGCTCATCATCGACTCCGCCGATCACAATTTCCTCGGTCTGCGCTTCCTCGCCCGGCACGTGGTGACCTTCAATTTTCCCAAGAACACGATGTATCTGCGGCGCATCGAGTGAGGTGAGAGCATTCGACAAATAGCTCGTCTTTCACCAGCGTGGTAGCGCCCGGTGCTTTTCCCCATGCGCCCTATTCCTACTCCAGAGCTGCGCCCCTCCTGGTTGGGCGCTATTTTATTCGCGCTGGTCATCGCGATCTTTTCGCTCGACCTCACCGCGGCTTTTTTGACGACGTTGCTTTCTTTCCCAACGCCCCCGGACAGTTCCGATAACGCCGCCGCGTTCGATGCGTATTTTCGGGTAAAGGAGAGCCGGGAAGACCTGATGATATGGTGCGCGTGCGCCGCCGGTTGCCTTGGTGCCGTGATCGCAGCATGGACGTGGCGTTCGAGCCGGGAAGTGCGTTACCACATTGCTTTGGCCGCCGGCATTGGCCTGCTGGTGGTGACTTTCTTGCACGTCCGCTCGACCATGCAGAAGGCTTGGCATGAAGTGTGGGCAGGAGAAGTTCGGAACCGTCTTGTCTACGAGGATACCGCAGTCATTCAGACGCCTTGGATGGCCCTGATCGGCATCGCCGCCGGCCTCATGTTGGTCCTCACCGCGCTTTATCTCGATCGACTTCCGCAGCGACGAGTCTTGTCGCTGCAGCGTCAGTCCCGAACCGCGCTCCTCTCCGAGCCCCGACCTTCCTGGAACATCACCATTGCCTCTGCCCTGGTGTGCGCTCTGTCCCTAGGGCTGATCGGACACATTTACGGCACCGTGTATGAGAACACTCTTCCACCAGTATTTATAGATGCAGAGAGCCCGCCCTACCATCGCGAATTCGCCGCGGTATTCGGCTGGGTTGCAGCCGCCACTGGTGCCGCGCTTGCCGTGTGGGTTTGCCGCTCGCCACGGGAGCGACGCTTTCACATCTCTTTCATTTCAGGGTTCGTGTGCCTGCTCATCGCGGGGGTTTCCGCCCATCTTTCCCGAGTCGAATTTATCCGAATTGGGTATTTTGAGGATTGGTCGCCGCCCTATGGAATGATGAACCTGACATTGGCCGCGCCGGGAGTGACTTGGCTGACCGCCACGCTGGGCTTGGTCCTGATCTTCACCGCCCTGATTCAAGACCGGCGCTAAACCCCGGACCAACGCCAGCAGCAGGCATTAGGAGGGCGAAATCGCTCTCGACGGCATAGGCAATGTTCGCCACCATTGCACTACGGGTCGTCGCCGCCGGCAGTGTCGCACGATTTTCCACGGAAACTCTACGTAGGCACGCGCCTTGCATCATTCGCGGCGAATGACGCCCGTCCGTTAACTTTTGTTTATGCATTTCCCCCAGTTTCGCAAAGTCGCTTCAGTGCTTTGCGCCACCTTTTTTGTCATCCCCGCCGTGACCTTCGCCGGCGAGATGATGAAGTACACGAAGCAGAACTTCGCGATCAGCCTGCCCGATACTTGGGAAGATGTGACCGACGTGAATCCCTCCAAGGGATTGATCGCCTTTTTCCTCGCCACGGATCGCAAGCGGATGGTGTTGGTCTTTCGCGATGACAAGGTGCCGCCAGCCGGGGAACTGGATGAGCGGTTCATGGAGGAGTACGAGAAAAGCATCGGTGTCACTGGCGGCAACAAGCGGCTCACCGGCAAACTCGTATTCGTGCAGGGAGTGAAAAGCTACGAGCGCACGGGCGTGGGTGAATGGCGCCAGAATTCCGTTTCCACATGGTCGCGCACCATCCCGGCGGGAGACCATTTTTATCTGCTGCGCGGCATGATCTGGAATGGTGGCAAGGCGGATGAAGACCCGCAGATCTTTGAGAGCATGGATAGCTTCCGCTTTCTCACGCCGCCCCCTCCGAATGGGTCGGGAACGGCGGCCGCGCCCTCGATCTCTTCCGCCAGCCCGTCTGCGCCTGCCGCTCCGGCGACCGCGACCGCGGTTCCGATGGCTACACCGGCGCCTGCACCCACGAGCCCTCGACCCACATGCGCTGCTCGCCGGCCGGCT
>JBGGMZ010000120.1:0-34261 GCA_041287745.1 Chthoniobacter sp.
GACCGCTGCACCCAGCTTGTGCAGCGTCGATATCCGCGACGGCAACCAAGCCGTGGCCGTGCCGATGAACGTCTCGCAGAAGCTCGAGTTGTTCGACGCACTGGTAAAGTGTGGCTTCAAGGAAATCGAAGTCGGCTTCCCGTCCGCATCGAACACTGAGTTCGCCTTCAACCGCAGTCTGATCGAGGAAGGCCGCATTCCCGATGACGTGACGATCCAGGTGCTCGTGCAAGCGCGCGAGGACTTGATCGAGAAGACCGTGCAATCGTTGATGGGCGCGAAGAAGGTGATCATTCACCTCTACAATTCCACCTCGCCCGCGCAACGGCGTGTGGTCTTCGGCAAGACGAAGGAAGAGATCAAGCAGATCGCCGTGCAAGGCGCCCGCTGGATCCAGGAGCGTCTGCCTCGCCTGGCCGGTACCGATGTGCGATTGCAGTATTCACCGGAGAGTTTCTCCGCGACGGAAGTGGAGTTCGCAAAAGAGATCTGCGAAGCCGTGATGGATGTGTGGCAGCCGACGCCGGAGCGCCCGGTGATCCTGAATCTGCCCGACACCGTCGAAGTCGCGATGCCCAACGTCTACGCCGACCAGATCGAGTGGATGAGCCGCAACCTCAAGAATCGCGATTCCATCATCCTGAGCCTGCACACGCACAACGACCGCGGCACCGGCGTGGCCGCTACCGAGCTGGGCTTGCTGGCCGGCGCGCAGCGCGTGGAAGGCACGCTCTTCGGCAACGGCGAGCGCACTGGCAATCTCGACATCGTCAATGTCGCGATGAATTTCTACATGCACGGCATCGATCCGAAGCTGGATTTCCGCGACATCGGATCGCTCATCGAAACGTACGAGCAATGCACCGGCATGACGGTACCCCCGCGCCAGCCCTATGCCGGCGAATTGGTTTTCACCGCCTTCTCCGGCTCGCACCAGGATGCGATCAAGAAAGGCCTCGCCGAATGGGAGCAGACCGGGCGCGATCATTGGGATGTACCCTACCTGACGATCGATCCCAACGACATCGGGCGCGAGTATCGGGAAGTCATCCGCGTCAATTCGCAGAGCGGCAAAGGCGGCGTCGCCTACCTGCTGGAGAGCGAATTCGGCATCGAGCTGCCGAAAGATCTGCAGCGCGAATTCGGTCCGCTGGCCAATGACGAAGTCGACCGCCTGGGTCGCGAAGTCAGCGCCGCGGAATTGAAAGCCATGTTCTGGCGCGAATACATCGAGCGCGTGGAGCCTTGGGAGCTGATCCATTTCCATGCCGATGGTGTGGATGGCAGCTTCTCCTGCCGCGCTTCCGCCCGCCACGACGGAGGACAGGTCAAGCTGGTCGGCGAAGGCAACGGTCCGATCGCCGCCTTCGTCCACGCCCTGCACCAGAGCGGCGCCCCGCGCTTCGAGGTCGCTGACTTCAAGCAGCACGCGCTCAGCGCCGGCACGGAAGCCAGCGCCATCGCCTACATCCAGATCCGCCTGCCCGACGGCAAGACCAAGTGGGGCGCCGGCGTGGATACCAATATCGAGCTGGCCTCGATCAAGGCCGTGCTTGGCGCGGTGAATCGCGCCGCAGGTAAGGCCGTAGCGGTCGCCTGACGGCGGAACATCCAACACTCAACACCCAACATCGAACATCCAATGGCGCGAGCGCGTGTGAAGCGCGCCGCTTAAAATTGGATGTTGGGTGTCGGGTGTTCGATGTTGGATGTTCTGTCTTTCATGAGTTAAAGACAGTGCCGTGAAAATCGCCGCAATTCCGCTCGTCCTTTCCGCCGCCCTGCTTCTTGGCAGCTGCGCTTCCACCAAACACGAAGACACCACCACCATCGCCGTCGGCGGTGAGACGCTCAAGCAGAGCGCTGCTCCAGCCTCCGTCAATCTGCGCCAGATGATCGTGCCCAAGGGCAAGTATGGCCGGCACATCGAATTCCCGCTCCACGCGACTTACATCACCATTCACTCCACGGACAATCCCGGTGGAACCGCACTCCAGCACGCCAAGGGAATGGCTTCCGGCAATTTCCGCGGTAAGACGAAATGGAATCGCACCGGTTACATGACGTGGCACTTCACCGTGGATGACGTCCAGGCGATCCAATCCCTGCCGCTGAACATCCAGGGAGAGCACGCCGATCACGACGGCCCGGGCAACACTACCAGCATCGGCATCGAGATCAGCGAATTCCGCGACCCGAAACGCCAGGCCGCCGCTATCGATCGCGCAGCGCGACTTACCGCGTGGCTCATGAACGACCAGCACATCGCGCTCGACCATGTCGTGCCGCACTACCACTGGCCGCAAGTGCATTTCCACAACAACCAAAAGAACTGCCCACGCATCCTGCTCGAGCACGGCAAACCCGGCCCCCGCTGGGACGCCTTCCTGCAGAAGATCAACAGCTACCGCTGACACCCGATCCGGGCAGCGCAGCGAGAGCCCGATCGAAACGGTTTTCACCACGAAGGCACGAAGGGGCAGTAAGGGGCGAATACGGCAGTGCTTCCTCTTCTTCGTGCCTTCGTGTCTTCGTGGTAAATTCAATCTGCCCTTTCCTCCTGCGAAAACTGTGGCTTGTTAGGAATCCGTCCGATGAATACTTCGCGCCACACTGAAACTCCCGAACTGCTCGCTCCCGCGGGTGACTGGGAGTGCGTGCGTGCCGCGGTGGCCAATGGGGCGGATGCCGTTTACTTCGGGCTGCCGCGTTTTAATGCCCGCCTGCGGGCGCACAATTTCACCGAGGCCGAGCTGCCGGAGGTCGTGGCCTTCTGCCATCGCTACGGGGTGAAGGCCTATGTCGCCTTCAATACGTTGGTCTTCACCGGCGAGTTGCCCGACGCGGCGGAATATCTTCGGCAACTGAGCCGCGCGGGAGTGGATGCACTTATCGTCCAGGATGTCGGGTTGATTCGCCTGGCGCGGGAGATCGTGCCCGACCTGCCGATCCACGCGTCGACCCAGATGACGATCACTTCACCGGAGGGAGTGGAGTTTGCCCGCGAGCTGGGCATCGAGCGTGCGGTCCTCGCTCGTGAATTGTCGTTGCGAGAGCTGGAGAAGTTTCAGGCCAACACCGAATCTGCGTTGCCGCTCGAGGTCTTCGTTCACGGGGCGCTGTGTGTGGCCTATTCCGGCCAGTGTCTGACCAGCGAATCGCTCGGCCAGCGCAGCGCCAACCGCGGCGAGTGTGCGCAGGCCTGCCGCATGCCCTACGAGCTGGTGGTCGATGGTGCAGTGCGTGATCTCGGCGACAAGCGCTACCTGCTCTCGCCGCAGGATCTCGCGGCAGTGAACGAGATTCCCGCGTTGGTCGAAGCAGGTGTCATCAGTTTCAAAATCGAGGGCCGATTGAAATCGCCCGAGTATGTTTCCGCGGTGTGCCAAGTCTACCGCAAGGCCATCGACGCCGCGCTGGCCGACCGCGAATTTCGGCCCACCGCCGCCGACCGCTACCAGCTCGAGATGACTTTTTCGCGCGGTCTGTATCCCGGCTGGATGCATGGCGTGAATCACCAGGAGCTCGTCTCCGCACGCTTCGGTAAAAAGCGCGGCGCCTTCGCCGGACGGATTGCGCGCGTGGGGCGCGACTTCGTAGAGTTCACGCCAGAGGTGCCGCTGAAGGCCGGTGATGGGATCGTTTTCGACACAGGCGGCGACACGAACGCGGAGCAGGGCGGGCGCATTTTCCAGATCAAGGGGCAACGGCTCTTCTTCCAGCACGACCATATCGATTTCGGGCGGCTCAAGACGGGCGATCGGGTGTGGAAGACCGACGATCCGGAGCTCGACAAGCACTTGCGCCAGTCCTTCACCGGCCGCATCGAAGCACGCCGTCGCGAGCAAGTGAACTTGCGCGTCGGTGGTAGCGCGGGTGAACCGCTGGAAGTAGTCGCTGGCACTGTCGCGGTGAAGTCTGCGATCCCGCTACAGACCGCCCGCACTGCACCGCTCACGCTCGAAAAGCTGCGCGAGCATCTTGGACGATTTGGCGACAACGCATATGAGCTCGGTGAGTTGCACTCAGAGTTGGAGGGCGAGGTCATCCTGCCCATCGGGGAATTGAATCGTCTGCGCCGTGAACTCGTTTTCCAGCTGGATGCCGCTCGCGCGGTCACTCGCCGCGAAGCGCCCACCACGGTCACCGACATCGTCTCACGCGTGCGCAGTTCCGCTGCGGGTGAAACGGCCACTTGCGCCACGCTGCGAGTGCTGTGCCGCACGATGGAGCAACTCGACGCCGCGCTGGAAGCCGGCGTGGAAGAAGTCTATGTCGATTTCGAAGACATCCGCCGCGGCAAGGATGCCGTCGCTCGGGTGCGAGAGGCCGGCACTGGCACGAAGATCTTCCTCGCCACGCCTCGTATTCAAAAGGCCGGCGAGCAGGGCTTCTTCAAGCTGATCGAAAATGCCGCGCCCGATGGCGTGCTCATCCGGAATCTCGGCGCGATCGCCTATTTCGCCGGGAGCTCTCTGCCGCTCGTCGGCGATTTCTCACTCAATGTCGCCAACCCGCTGACCGCCGCGCATTTCGTGGGCAAAGGGCTGAAGCGCGTGACCGTGAGCTACGACTTGAATATCGAGCAGGTGCTCGATCTGCTCGCCGCCGCTCCGCCGTCGTGGTTCGAGCTCACGATCCATCAGCACATGCCCATGTTTCACATGGAGCACTGCGTCTTCGCGGCGTTTCTCTCGAAGGGCAAGACGTTCCTCGATTGCGGCCGGCCCTGCGAGACGCACCGCGTGCATCTGCGCGATCGCGTGGGCATCGAGCATCCGCTACGGGCCGATGTCGGCTGCCGCAATACACTCTTCAATGCGGTGCCGCAAACCGGCGCGCGTTTTTTCGCGCAGCTCGAGGCCGCCGGCTTGCGCGACTATCGCATCGAGCTCCTCGAGGAAAACGCCGCGGATTCGCGCCGGGTCATTCGCGCCTATCAGGCTCTGCTCAGCGGCGGACAGGCGGGCGAAGAGTTGTGGCATACCTTGCAGGCGCAATCGCAGCTCGGCGTGACTCGCGGGACCTACGAGGCGCGGGTGTAGAGCAGTTTCGGTTTAGATTGGCGCACGAATCCAGCGACAGCGCCGAAATACAAACTTTTGTCATCCTGAGCGGAGCGGGGAATCATGGGCGGAGTCGAAGGACCTCCAATATCTGCGGGTTTTCGTGCGGAGCTGAAACACGTGCTGAAAAGAGCATGCCTTTCTTCACCCGTGTGGCACTGCACAACGAAAACTTTTCAATAAGCATAAGGATCTCCGCTCGGAAACCCACGGAAGATGGAGGTCCTTCGACTCCGCCCATGATTCCCCGCTCCGCTCAGGATGACCGCATTTTCGGCGCTGCCGCTACGGTCGATACAACAACGAAAATTGAAAATACTACAAAGGAGCGAACGAACGACGCGTGCGTTTGGGAGTACACAGCCAAACACAAAAAACATCCCTCGCTTGACCGCGCCTAACTAGTTTGGCATGGTCGGCTTTCCATCACTAATGACCCCAAGCTTTTCCATCTCGCACACCCTCCCGGCCTTTGCCTATTGGCAGGCGTCGTTTGCGTGCGCGGAAAAGTCCGTCCAGGTCGTTCCCGTTACCAAACTCAACCGACGCCTCCCCGCGCAGGGTTGTTATTCGATGACTGACTAAGTTACCCAAACTCCAGACCGCCGAATGCAACCCTGACCACCGAGAGGTGTCAGGGTTTTTTGTTTTTCGGCGGCGTTCTGCATATGACCCCGCCCGCTCAACCCCAATCAATGATCAGCGACCTGCGCGCCTTGCCCCGGTCGTTCTGGGTGCTTTTTACCGGCACATTCATCAACCGCTTCGGCACGTTCGTGTGGCCCTTCCTCACGATCTATCTCACGCGCCGTGGACACGGCCTGGAGGCTGCCGCGTGGGCGATCAGTGGGTTTGGCATCGGCGCGATTTTCGGCAACGCCGTAGGCGGCTGGCTGGCCGATCACATCGGGCGGCGCAATACGATCATCCTCGGCACCTTCACCACGGCCGTGGGGATGATGGCGCTCTATGCCGCCTCGACGTTACCGGCGATCATCGCCTGCACGGCCTTCGTGGGGCTGACCAGCGGTACGTACCTCCCCGCAGCGGGCGCACTGCTCGTGGACATCGTGCCCAGCGCCCAGCGCGTGCGGGCCTACGCGGCGTTTCGTCTCGCGGCCAACGCAGGTTTTGCCTGCGGCGCTTCGGTGGGCGGTTTGCTGGCGAACTACTCGCTCTTCTGGCTCTTCGCCGGCGATGCACTTACCACCGCCTGCTACGGCATAATCGCCCTGCTGTGGCTGCCGCACGGCCTGCGCGCACAGACGAAGAATGCACCCTGGAGCGATGCCTTCCACTCGCTCGCGAACGATCGCCCGTTTCAGGCGCTGTGGTTCGCCGCGTTTTGCTCCGCCATGGTCTTCGCTCAGTTCGGCTCGACCTACTCGCTGCACATCATGCGGCTCGGACTCACGTTCGATGGGCTGGGTTTTCACTTCGCACCGGAGACCGTCTACGGCCTGCTCATCGCGTGGAACGGCGTGCTCGTCGTGCTCACCGAGTTACCCCTCACTTCGCTCACCCTGCGCTTCAATGCGCGGCGGGTGATGGCCGTTGGCTATGTGCTCATCGGTCTCGGCTTCGGGCTCAATGCTTGGTGCCAAAGCATTCCCACGCTACTGATCGCCATGACGATCTTCACGCTGGGTGAAATGATCAGCTCGCCCACCACCAGCGCGGTCGTGGCGCAGATCGCGCCGGTGCGCTTGCGCGGCCGTTACATGGGCGTGCTCGGTCTTGCCTGGAATGGCGCCGGCGTGCTCGGTCCACAATTCGGCTTCCGCCTCTTCGGTCTCGACTCGCGTTTCGTGTGGTTCGGCTGCGCCCTGCTCGGCCTCATGGCCGCGGCAACGACGCTCCGTTTCGGAAAATCGACGACGCTGCTGGAAGAAAAGCCGGCGCGTGTCGAGGAACCCGAACCGGCCGAAGTGTCGTAGCGACGTCAGTTCCTACAGATCCTGCAATGCTTCGAGTCTTTCCGTTGTGTACGGATTGGGCGGCAGCTCGGCGACCTTTCCACCGAGCGCTTCCAACTTCACCCGGTAGATCGCCCGCTCCTCCTCGGAGAGGACGGGATAGGCATCGAACAAAAGGCAGAACGCGTGCACGTAACTGGGCAACGCCCTCTGGGCGTCCCCTTGTGTCTCCAATGTCTCCGCGTCCTGGATCAAGAGTTCAGCCAGCATGACCGCGCGCACAAAGCGATGGCCACCTGCGGTGGTGAGATGCTCGGCTACAGCGTCCGGCGAGAGGCCCTTCACCGTTTCGAGGGGCAGCCCGACATTCTGCAAACAGAGCGTCTGTAAATCCTGCCGCGCCTCCTGGATTTCGCCTTTGCGTCGTTTGGCTATAACCGCACCGATCATGGCCGCCGCCTGCTCGATCAATCGCAAGATGTAGTCTTGGGGCATGTAGCCACCTTGATCCAGAGTCGCGATCACCGCCAGCATTCCAGGCGGCCAGGGTCGGTTTACGCCGGTGTGTGGGTGAACTTCCGCACGCGGCCGTAGGGGACCCACTCGAGGACATACAGGCTGCCCTTGCTATCCACACACAGGGCGTGCGGAGCGGCGAATTTGTCCTTCTGGCCGGCTTGGAATTCGTCCTTCTTCACGCCCTTGCCGTCGCCGAGGCGGGCGACGCAATTGTCGTCCTTGTCGATGATGGCGACGAGACCGCCGAGGTCGGGAATGTAGACGTGTCCGTCGTGCTGATAGAAGCAGCAGGGATTGCGCACGAAATCACCGGCGATGGTGCGCTTGTAATTGAGGTCGAGGTCGAAGACTTCGTAGCGACTGTTCGCGCGGTCGGCGATGTAGACCTCGGGCTCACTCTTGAGAGTGTTGATCCACACGCCGTGGCAGGTATTGAAGGTGCCGTGGGGCGCGTCCTTGCCCTTCGGCGCGTCTTTCTCGGCGCGGCCACCGATGGTCTTGAGGTGCTTAAAACTCTTGTCGAAGCGGCTGACGATCTGGCTGCCGTAACCATCGACCGTGTAGATGTCGCCATTCGGCGCGATCGCCACGTCAGTGGGATTGGTCCACGTGAATTTCTGGTGCGTGGCGTCTTCGGCTTCCACGTTGCCGATGGTGTAGAGGACTTTGCCCTTGAGATCGGTCTTATAAACTCGCTTGCCGAGCGTGGGCTGATCCTTCGCCACGTTTTCGGTGAAGTAGAGGAACTCACCATCCGGCTCCTTGCTCCAGTAAACGCAATGCGCGGTGGCCATGACCTGCTCGGGGTTATAGCCGTTGCCAAAATCCTTGCTCCACGTTTCCTCGAGCTTGCCATCCGTGCCGAAGACGGCGACGCACGGACTGGTGGAACGCGACGTGACATATACGCGATCTTTCGAATCGACGACGATGCCGCAGCCCAAGCCCCAGTTCATGCCCTGCGGGAGTTGGCCCCAGTTTTCATCGAGCGTGTAGGTCCATTTGCCCTCGCCGATTTTCACCGGTGAGGAGGATTCAGCGGAAGCGAAGCGAGGAGCAGCGAGCGCGGCGGCAGAGGCGGCGCCCATTTTCAAGAAATCGCGGCGGCCGAGACGATGGGGAAAGAGATATTCGGGGGTCATGGGGGGATTGGGGGGTTAGGGGGTTCTTAATCTTAATCCTAATCTTAATCCCCAGCCCACGCCTCACGGAGGGATTAAGAGTAAGATTAGGATTAAGAGTTAAAAGAAGAAGAGCCGGCGGAGATTCACTCCGCCGGCTCGTAAATGCCTGGCCTTACTTCAAGACCGACTGGTGAAACTCATACCAGTCGTCGAGGTTGTTCAGGTTCACGGCGTCCTTCGGCGAGCCGTCGGGCAGGCCGTTCGCGCTGAGGATGCTCTTGCGCGTGTCGTCGTCGTGAATGTAGCCGGTGACGGCGGCGTTGTGCTTGGCGATCGCGTCGGAGGTGACGCTCTTGCCATTCTGCTTCACCCACGCTTCGAACTGCGGATAGGTGGGCTTGTCGCTCTTGATGAAGGCTTTGGTCGCGGCTTCATCGAGGCCGAGAGCGCCGAGGGTCATGCCGTCGTAGCCTTTGCCGCAGCCGGGGTAACCCGCGGCGAGCTTGCCAGCGGCTTCGAGGGAGAGCTTCTGCCACAGACGGGGCAGGTGCAGAACGCCGAGCGGACCGGCGGTGCCGGAACTAATGAGAGGAACGTAAGTGCTCATGATGATCTAGTAGGGTTTGTTGGTTTGGTTTATTCGCCGAGGCCGCGACACATCACGCGGCGCGGCCTCGACGGAAATGGGGAAGGTGGTTACTTCTTTTTCTTCTTCGCCGGCTTCTTCACGGCGGCCGGCTTTTTCTTCTTCGCAGCAGGCTTGGTCTTTGGTCCGCGACCTTTGAAAGTGAGTTCCGCAATGCCGCTCTTGTCGAGTTCACCGAGGCCGAGCTTTACCATCTTGCTGTACTGCGCGAGCGCAGCAGCCGCGAGGGGGAGATTGAGTTTCTGCTCCTTGGCCAGGCCGAGCGCGATGCCGCTGTCCTTGGCCGCGTGCGAGGCGCTGAAGAAGCAGCTGTGGTCGCGATTCAACATGTCCTCGCCATCGGTCACGAGCACGCGCGAGTTCGCGCCGGTCTGCGAGAAGACCTTCATGAGAATCGGCAGATCCACGCCGAGCGCGGAACCGAGGCCGAGGCCTTCGGCGAGGCCGGCGGTGTTGATGTTCATGACCATGTTGACCAGCGCCTTCACCTGCGCGGCTTTGCCCGCCTTGCCGATGTAGGTCATCAGCTTGCCGTCATCGGAAAGTTTGCTCAGCACCGGCCTCACCTTTTCATAAGTGCTCTCGTCGCCGCCCATCATGAGATAGAGCGTGCCGTTGCGCGCCTGGGTGATGGACGAAGCCATGCAGCCCTCGAGCGAAGCAGCACCGGCTTTCTTGGCCAGCTTCTCCACCTCGATGTGTGTCTTCGGGGCGATGGTCGCGCAATTGACGAAGGTGCGGCCTTTCGCGCCGATGAGGAGGTTGTCCTTCTTGTTCGTGAAGACGGCGAGCTGCGCCTTGTCATCGGTGACCACAGTGATGATCACGTCGCTGAGCTCGGTGACACGCGCGAGTTGTGTGGTGGCTTCCGCACCGAGTTCCTTGGCCAGCTCCTGGGCCGCGGCCGCGCGCACGTCATAGACTGCGGCGATGGTGTAACCGACATCTTTCAGCCGCCGCGCCATGTTTGCACCCATGCGGCCGACTCCGACGAAACCGATTTTTTCAGGCATAGTGAGGGGAATGCTTATTGAGGGGGAGCAACGAGTAGCCGGGGGGCGAGCCGGCTGGCAAGTGCGACGTGGTTCAAACGTTTTACGCGTGCGCGTAAGCCCCGCTCGGAAGTACCCTACTTTGGAAAGCCACGGCGGCTCAAACGAGTCATTCTTGATGTTGGCCCCTGTTGCGTCAAGGGAGAGAGGATTTTCCAAGAGGCCACCAGTTTGAGGTCGCTGTCGGGCGCGGTATCTTCTATATTCTTACCGCGGATCAGCTGATGTCCGCGGCTTTCTCCCGACTTGGACTCATGACGCTGAGATGCATCGCTTCAATTTTCGCCGCATGGTCGATGATGCTATCCTTGGCTACCGTGGCACGCAGCGCGGACGAGATTAAATCGTTTTGGGAGATAGGAAGCGGGCATTACGGGTTAGCCTATGGGACGAGTGATTCCCGGACCACGAAACTCGAGGGTCTAAAACTGGTTTTGCCTCCGGACGACGAAGCATTTCAAAACGACTTCCTTCGAAAATTCGAGGAATACGGGGCAGCACATGGTGTCGATCCGAAGGACCCAAAGAACTATCTGGTCGACCTCCGGACCCACCGGGCCATCGCCGTTATATCAGGCTTTTCATACAGTCCGATTCGCAGTCACTGCCAGTTTGAGGACGCTTGGTCGCCAAACGGGAAAGAAGATTTCGTCATGATCGAGGACCGTTACAACACGAGCATGGCGTGGCTTGAGCCGCAAAAAAAGCGCGCACAGAATGTCACTAAAGACATCGAGCGAGCTTTTCGCGGGGCTCTCCTTAAACGGGAGGGACAGCACTGCCTCGACGACGTGCGCTATTGTCTGACGTTTGCCGAACCGAAGTGGAGGGGTTCAAGGAGGCTCATTCTTGGGGCTGATGCCACGGTTCCCAAGGACGCCGAGAAGAAATCTTTCGATTACCGTTTGGAATTTCTCTGGGTCAAACGGAGAGGCCAAATGCATCTCGCATTGATCTCGGCGAAGCGGGAATTTGTCGGTTATTAGGGGCACTCCCCCGTTCACGCGGGCGCCGAATCCTCACGCGCCATCCGCAGATTCGCCGGGCGTAAGGCATTGAGGCGGAGCCAGAACTCGTTGTTCGGCTCGCGATAAGCGTCGATGACCTGGGTCATCTGCAGGGCGAAAAGGATGCGCACGGCGGCGTCCGGATCGGTGATCTGAAGGCGTACGCCGGACATGGGGACACGTTTCTCTTCGCCGAGGCGGTGGAGCAACTCCGCGGCACCGAGCAGCTCTTCGTTGCTCAAGCTCTGCCAGGCGCCAAGCGTGCCACCCACGGCGAGCGTCATGTTGGGCACGGCGAGGAGAAATTCCATGAAGATCTCCCACAGCGTCTTGCTGTCGCGCAGGCGGGCATTGGGCGTGAGCCGTTGATCGACCCACGCCACGCCGATGCCGCAGACGGCGGCGACCACATAGACGAGCAAGAAGTGGCGCGGCACGCGGGTGAAAGGCAGGTCGAAGATCGCGATGGCCAGCACGAGCACCCAGCAACTGACGATGTAGAGCAACGCCCACGCAGCGAGGGCGGCGACGAGCGTAGCGGTGGCGAGCGCGAGCACGCGGCGGTTGTGCTGGGCGAGATGGGCGCGGAGGACTTTCGCAGTCCCCTGCGGGGTTCGCACCCGCATCTTCGGCGGTTCTTTGTCGCGAAAAACGGCCATCGAACCCTACGCCGGAGAGCGATACCCGGTGGGATCGATCTCCACACCGGCATAGCCGACCGCGAGCAGGCCGCGGGTGAGATCACTCTCCACCTCGGGCAGACGCGCCATTTCCTCCGGCGCGATCTGCACCTTCGCGATCGCGGTGCCCGGCGTGGTCGCTTCCTTCACGATGTGCCGCACGCGGAAAATGCGGAAGCCCAGCGCGCGGACGCTTGCTTCACCGCGCTCGATCATGTCCAGCGCGCCGACCGTGACCGGCGTGCCCCACGGGATGCGCGAGCTCAGGCAGGGCTGCGCGGGGGCGTCGGCGGTGGGTAGGTCGAGCCCGCGAGACAATTCGCGGATCTCCGCCTTGGTCAGCCCCGCATCGCGCAGCGGCGCGATGATGGAAAATTCCGTGGCCGCCTTCCGGCCCGGGCGCTCGTGCTTCATGTCGTCGGCATTTTCGCCATAGGCGATCGCGCGAAAGCCGCGGTCTCGGGCCAGCGAGTCGAGATTGATGAACAGCTCGGCCTTGCAGAAATAGCAGCGGTTGGGCGGGTTGCTTGCGTAGTCGGGATTGTCGAGCTCACTCGTCTTCACGACCTCCACGCGCGCGCCGATTTTCTCCGCGAGCGCGAGGGCGTCGGCCAAGGCCTGGCGCGGCAGGCTCGCGCTATCGGCGATGACCCCGAGCACTTGCGAACCCAAGGTCTGATGCGCTTCGGCGAGCAGGTAAGCGCTGTCCACGCCGCCGCTGTAGGCGATGACGAGCGGTGCGTGCGCCTGCAATTGCGCGCGAAGATTGGCGAGTTTTTCGTTCATGCCCGTTTGCGGAAAAAGTAACTGATGAAGAGCGCTACCCACACGCCCGCCGCGGCCAGAAATCCGCCACCGATCCAGATCGCGGAGGTTGGGGAAAGACTGGCCGGTGCTTGCGCATTCGCACCGAGGATGGAGGAGTGGATGACGGCGAAGAAGGCGACGAGCAGGAGGGCAAACCACGTCCCCTGTCGCTGAATGAAACCCATCGTCTCCGCGCGACGCTCTGGTGCGAGCCAGTAGTCCTTATGCGGGATATTCAGCCCCCAGCCATTGGCCAGCCGCATGATGGCAAACAAGCCGATCACAAAAGCCGGCACCACGGCACCGAAGATCAGGGTGAACTGGAGATAACCGGAGTGCGTCTCCCAGCCATTCGGCAGGCCATTCGCGCCGAAGTGCGTGGCCACCCGCTCCGGCAATTGCGCGGACGACCACCACACGTAGGCGGCAAAGGCCAGCCACGCGAGTGCGAGAAGCACGTAGGGTTGCAGGGACGATTTAGGCTTCATGAGGGTCTACCACTCTCGCGCAAACGCGGCGGGCTGCCAAGTCGCGCCACGCGTGGCCTTCCAAGCCAGGCTCTCCAGGCCTCCTTCGATTCACCACGATTAGGCACGATTAGATACGATTGAGCACGATTACTCTGGAGCGTTGGCCTGGAATTCTGCCTCTCGACAGCCGCCAAAATCGCGATTTGCCACCCTCCAGGTGATCTTCCCAAGGGGGCGACGGCATGGTGATTGGTGGGTGCAAGGTTCGATCTCATGCGCCCGATTTTGCCCGACTACGCCCAAAATTCATAACCACTCACGCCACTCGCGCCATTCACGCGAGATTTATCTTCAACGCAGAGGCGCGGAGAACGCAGAGGGCCGCAGAGAAAATAAACCACGCATTTCACGGATGCCACGGATGGAAGGCGAACGCGGCAGAGTCTCCATCCGTAAAATCTGTGTAATCCGTGGTCAAAAATTCTCGCGGACTCCGGTTCGTGGCGCCGCGCTTCATCTCTGCGGCCCTCCGCGTTCTCTGCGCCCTCTGCGGTTAAAATCCGCGGCGATTCCGGGACAGCGCCGCGATCAGAGCTGAACCCGGCCGAAGATCTCCTCCAGCGGCAATTGCAGGCCGATGAAGAACTCGCCGAACTCCGCGAACTGCGCGCTGACCTCATCGAAGCGCATCTCGTAGACGATGCCCTTGATGTTGATCGGATCGTGCGCCAGCAGCGTCACGCCCCACTCCCAATCATCGAGACCGGTCGAGCCCGTGATGAGCTGCAAAATCTTGCCGTGCCAGGTGCGACCCACCTTGGCGTGGCCGCCCATGAGCTTTTTGCGTTCCTCGAAGGACAGCGCGTACCAGTTCTGGCCATCGGTGCCGCGACGCTTGTTCATCGGGTAAAAGCACATCACCGGCCACGGCGGCAGCACGGGATAAAGGCGATCCTTCATGTATTTCGCCATGCGCTCGCGGAAGGCGACGATCTTTGCCTCGTGCTCGGGGGAGCCGGCGGCGAGATCTTCCTCTTTCACAAGCGACTCGCCATACTCGGCCTCGCTCGTGGTGTATTCGCTGCGCTCGGTCATCGAGAGAAAGCTGTAGGTGGGCGACAGGACTTCCGGCCCGAGCGCATTGGTCAGGCGCTTTTCAAAGGCATTGGCCAGGTGCAGGTCGGCGCAGAGCAGCATGAAACCGAGGTCGGCCTTCGGTGACACCATGGCGAAGGTCAGGACCTGCGCGCCTTCGGTGCCGCGAATCTCGGCAATGACGTCGCTGAGCCGCGTGCGGGCGGCAAATTGCTCCTCTGGGGAGAGGAGCGACCACGCACCCTGTTCCACTTTGTAAAAGAGGTGCATCACGTGCCAACCCTCGGCGGAGATGATGGGGGCGGGAGATTTGTCTGTCATAGGACCTGTAGCATCCGAGTCCTCGCGGGCACGGTCAACGGCGGAATTCGAGGAGAAAGGCAGAACATTCGCTGGGAAAAGACTGAACATCCAACACCCAACATCCAACATCGAACATCCAATGGCGCAAGCGTGTGGCGGGAGGCCTTCATTGGATGTTGGGTGTTCAGTGTTGGGTGTTGGATGTTCTGCCTTTGAATGTTCTCCCTCGCAAATGTACGCAAAAATCCTTTGCATATCCGGGCGCTCCCCCTATTTTTGCGCGCTCTAAAACTTAGGACACCAAAAGAATATGGCCGAACTTGCCAACAAATATCCCGAGAACGTTACCGGCTCTTACTTCGTCGATGACCAGTGCATCGACTGCGATCTTTGCCGCGAAACTGCACCCGCAAACTTCACCCGCAACGACGACGGCGGCCACAGCTACGTCTACAAACAGCCCGAAAACGACGCCGAATCCGCTCTCTGCAAGGAAGCGATGGAAGGTTGCCCGGTCGAAGCGATCGGCAGCAACGGCGCGGAATAAGGTTTCCCGAGCCCAGTCCTAACTCTTTCAGAAAAGCCCTCGCCGGTGACGGTGAGGGCTTTTTTTGTTTTGGTGCCCACCCGCAATTCGGGATCGGCCTGTATCAAAGCCAACGGCGAGCGACTACCGCGCGGTCGCAACCAGGGCGCTGTAGCCACGGCGCTCCGCCGCCGTGTGGAGGACGGTAGGTGGTGAAACGGGGATGACCAGATGGGCCTTGCGCCCACGCCCCGACAGAGCGGGGCGGCTACAGCGATCAGCGCGAGACCACCGCTCAATCTACGCCCGCCGATTGCACCGTCACCGTGCAGGCCGTCGATCGCCCACGATCGTCCAAGGCCACGACGCGATACGTGCCCGGAGCCGGGTGCCAGTAGAATGCCTCCCGGGAACCCGCTGCGCCGAGGAAGGCTTTCCCGGCAAACCAGTAAAGACGGGCTACATCGGCCTCGCTGCGAGCCTGGAGCGCGATGGTGTTCCGCGCCTTGTCGTCGGGGCGCACGGCGAAGACCTGGCCATTGGCCGGTGAGGTGATTTGCGGTGGCTTGCCCGTGCGCGTCATGCCTTCCACCGCGGCATCGGGGGCAAAGGGCGGTGGACGACGCCGCGGCAGCCCCGCCCGCTCGAAGAGCGCCAGCAGGTCGCTGGGCCAGAACTCGAAGACCTCCCGGCGCAACTCGCGGGTCCCGTCATCCGAAGGCACGCGCAAGCCCGTCTCCGCATCGACGAGGACTTCGCGATGCACCTCGCACGGCGTGATGGGCGATACGCCGGGAATGAACCAGCCCGTGACCCTGTGAGTGCAGGCCGCCGAGGGGAGCTGCCCTGTCACGGCGCAGAACTCCACCCGCTGCAGATTCGCCTCCGCCGGCACCTGGAGCGGCCGCGGCCGGGCCCGCCCCTGCGTGCGCATGGTGTCGATGATCTGGAAGAGCAACGGCCCGGCACAGGTCCGCCCCACGAAAGCCGCATTGCGGTGCCCATCGAAATTCCCCACCCACACCGCCAGCACATAGTGGTCGAACACGGCCACCGACCACGCATCGCGAAAGCCCATCGAGGTACCCGTCTTCCAGTAGATGCCATCGATTCCCGCCTCGGTGCCGAGATCCGGGCGTGGCACGTGGCCCAGCATTTCCAGGGCAAGAAACGCCGCCTCGGGGCTCACCAGCCGAACACCGCCTTCCGCTGGCGGGTGCGCCAGCGTGCGCTGCAAGGGACGCAGCCGTCCGCCATTGGCTAGCGCGGCGTAAAGGCGCACGAGTTCCTCCATCGTCACCTCGCCACCGCCGAGCGGCAACGCCAGGCCGTAGAAGGATTCCTCGCGCGGCAGCGCGACTCCACCCCGCTTGAGAAACTGATAAAAAGTAGGGTGCGACAATTGCGCCGCCAGCGCCACTGCGGGCACATTCCGGCTGCGCGCGAGCGCGTCGGTCGCCTTGATCGGCCCCGCGAAGTCTCCGTCGAAATTCTCCGGGTTGTATCCGCCAAAACGCCGTGGGGCATCGGTCAGCATGGTGAGTGGATGGATGAGCCCCTGGTCCATCGCCGCTGCGTAGATGAAAGGCTTGAGCGTGGAGCCCGGGGAGCGCCGGCTCCGCGTGCCATCGACCTGTCCGGAGATGGTGGTGTCGAAGAAATCCGCCGACCCCGCCTGAGCGAGCACTTCCATGCTGCGGACATCGACGAGCATCGCCGCCGCGTTGCTCACCCCAAGCCGGCGATTCGACTGAATGTAGGCGGCGATGCGCCGCTCGATCAGCCGCTGCAAGTCGCGGTCGAGCGTCGTGGCAATATCCCGCGTCACTGGGTTGCGCTCGATGACCCGCAGAACAAAGTGCGGCGCGCAAAACTCGCGGTCGCGCGCGGGGCGAAGGCGGAGTTCCCCGCTTTCGAATTCACCGTCCGCCGTCGCGTGTGAAATGCGCCCGGCCAGCCGCTTCGAAGCGGCTAGCAGCGCCGTATTGGTCGCATCCCCACGCGGCGTGCGGCGGGTCGGGCTCTGCGGCACCACGCTCAGCGCCACGGCCTCGTGCCTTGTGAGTCCCGACGCTGCCTTGCCGAAATAGAGTGTGCTCGCCGCGCCCACGCCCTCGATGTTTCCGCCGTAGGGCGCGAGATCGAGATAGCTCTCGAGGATTTGCGCCTTCGTGTAGTGCCGCTCGATCTCCAGCGCCCGCCACATCTGGAGGAATTTACCGTGCACCGTCCGCGTGTGCAGTCCGTAGCGGAGACGCGCGAGTTGCATGGTGATCGTCGAGGCGCCGCCTCGCCCGTCGTGGCCCAGGCCCGCATGCCAGGTGGCGCGCAGCACGGCGATCGGGTTGATGCCCGGGTGCTTCCAAAAATACTGGTCCTCGTGCAGCAGGGTGGCGGAGACGAGTTCCGGCGCGACCTGATTCAGCGGCGTGTGCAGGCGATACTTGTCATCTGCGCTCAAGGTCAGCCGCAGCAGTCGCCTATCGCGATCCAGCACGCGCTGCGACCAGCTCACGCCATCGAGCGGCGGCGGCTTTGGCAGCAGCAGCCAACCCAGGCCCAGCACGAGCGGTAGCGCAGCCGCAAGGGCGACTAGCCACCACCTCTCGCGTTTAAGCCGTATCCATGCGGTTGAATTAGCCACGGATAAACACGGATGAAACACGGATAAAGCCTTTCGATATACTTCGGGAGCTGCCGTAACACTGCCCTCGTGGTGAACAAATTTTAACGTGCAGGGCTGCTGCTCTTCCCATCCGTGTTTCATCCGTGTCCATCCGTGGCTCAATTGCTTTTTTCCGGCTGAGTTTCATGGCGCGTCGGTCACGGTGATCTTCCCGGCCAGCGCGCGGGCCTTCACCGTGCGATCGTACATCGACTCGGCAAAAGTCGGCGGCACCACGAATTCACCACGATTGGTCGGCTTGATCTTGTAAGTGACCTCGCGCACGGCCGGGCCGACGGTCCCGAAGAAGACCACGCGGTCCTCGCGCACGTCGACGTAATCGAACCCCGACACATTCACCCCCGGCTGCAGCGAGCCCGCGGCCATCTCAAATCCGCCGGGCAGCAGATCGACGATAGCCACGTTGGTGTACTCACCCTTCAAGCTGCGAATGCGCAAACGCTCGGTGATCGGCTCGCCTAGCGCCGCCGTGCGCGTGACCGCCCCCTTCGCATCCACAAACTCGCGGAAGATTTCCAGCCCATCGGCCACCGGCTGCGTCGGCAGTGCGGCATCGTAACCCGCTTCGACGACCTGGTAAAAGGCGCCCATCCCCTTCATGGGATTGCGCGCGGTGAAGCGTAGCGCAGTGGCGTTGGCGGAGAATGTCGCCCGTTTCAAGAGCGCGCTGCCTTCCATGCGCAGGGCGGTCTCCTTTTTTGCGGCCAGCTCGGCCATGCCGAGCTGCGGCGTGTTCATGCTGAGGAAGTGCGAATAGTTCTTCAGCGCCAGGACCGCGTAAGCCGCAGAGAGCGTGTTGAAACTCCCCTCGCCCACCGGGCGGGTGATCGTCTTGAAATCCTCCGCGGTCACACGCTTGAGCATGTCCGGGAAATGACGCCCGAGAATCGCGATGTATTGCGAGTCCGCTCCCAGCGCGGAATGGAAATCGCCCCACTCGTGCGGGTCGTGCACGCCCAGCTTGTAACCCTTGATCAGACGCTGCGCATCATCGCGCTTCTTCAAGAGCTCATACGCCCCGGCCAGGTAGACCGCGGTCAAATCGCCGGCCCACTTTTTCTCGAAGCTCTTGTCGAGGTAGTCGCGCAGATTGAGGATGTAGTTCGTCGTGACCACGCCCTCGCGAGTGAGCAGGTAAATGGCGTAAGCCTGGATGCGCGCCTCGCGCAAGCTGCCCGGCTCGAGCACCACCATGGCCTGCAAATGCCGTAGCCCGCTCTGGAAAACATTCTGCGGCGGCGCAAACCCGGCCGCCTTGGCCTCGATGAGGAAGTGCATGACGTAGGTGGAGACGAAATCGATCCGGTCGTTATTGTCCGCTGCCCAGTAGCCGAAGCTGCCCTGGTCGTTTTGCCGACGGCGCAGCGTGGCAAAGGTGCGCTCCATCTGCGCGTGGACCTCGTTGCGGGTGAGACCGAAGTCCGCTTCGTCCGCCAGCACCAGGCGGCAAAAAGCGCCGCTGGTGATCTGCTCGGAGCAGCCATTCGGATAGTTCTTCAAATAGAAATCCAGTCCGCGCGCCAGACCGAGCGGCAGAGCGGAAACGGTCGCATCGAGTCTGCGGAAATCGGGATGAATCGTGCGCTCGATCGGCACTTCGATCGCGTCCTTGGTGAAATTGCCGCTGCGCACCGAAGTCATGAACGGCACCGCCGGCCGCACGCTCAGCGTGGAGCGCAACTGCGACTCCTGCCCGCCGAGGCTGGCGCGGAAGCGCAGGCTCGCGGAGCCAAATTTCTCCAGCGCTCGCACGGTGAAGGTGGTGCTGATCTCGCGCCCTTCGCTGATCTGGAGCGGATTCGCGGGCGACTTCACGATCTCCAGGTGCTCGGAAGGCTCGACTTTCACCTCCACCGCAGCGTTCTCGCCCGAGCCTTCGACGCCATTGGCCACGGTCACGCTCACGTCGAACTGATCGCCGGGCGCGGCCACAGTCGGCACATTGGGCGTGAGGACGAACGGCCCACGCACGAGCGAATTCATCTCGGTGGAGCCGACCGCATCCGGAGACACGGCCACCGCCATGATCGTGAGTGTGCCGCTGAAGTAATCCGGCACATCGTAGATGACCTCGTGCTCGCGGGCATCGGCATCGACCACGCCCGACCAGAAGACCACCGGCTTCTCCGTCACGCGCCGGAAGGGATTGAGGTGCTTCTCGCCGTCGCCGCCAAACGCCGAGGCGGAACGCAGGATCGAATACTCCGGCAGGATGAGATCGACGATCTGCTTGGTCTGCACCATGAGGGCCGCCTTGCGGAAGAAGTGCGCCAGCGGATTCGGAAGCTGGTAGTCGGTCACCTGCAGGATGCCTTGGTCGACGGCGAAGATCGCGATGCGCGAAGGGCGATCGGTCTTGTAACCAATATGGAGCGGCTCACCCGGCTTCGCCTTGGCCACGGCGCGCAGGGAGATGGGCAGGCGGCGTTTCTCGATATTCGCCTTGAAGGGCTCGACGGCATAACTGAGCGGCGACATGAAGACTTCCTTCGAGTCGAGCGCGCGGACGAAGCAGACGTTCACATAGCCGGTGCCCTCGAAATCGGCGGGCACGCGAATGTGTTGCACGGTGCTGGTGCGATCAGCCTTGAACCACGTATGAGCGTAGACCTTGTCGCGCTCGATGGTGATGAGGCCGCTGCCGGTGTAGGGCGCGACGATGCTGATCTCGATTTCGTCGCCCGTGTTGTACTGCGGCTTGGAAAGCTTCACCTGCAGCTCGGCGTCCTTTTCCAGCGAGCGCGTCACCGCGCCGCGTCCGACCACGGAAAACGACACCTGGCTGACGCGGGCATCTCCATTCTTCTCGCGCAGCTCGATCACGTAGTTGCCGGGCACATCGGTGGGCAGCGGGTACTTAAGTCCGTCCGCACTGATGCTCACCGCTTCGCTGCGGATGACATTTTCGCGCAACACGGATTCGTAGACGTAGTTGCCGTTCTCCGCCTTGCTCAGCACGGACACATAGACACGCTCGATGAGGCGCGCCTCGAGATCACCGACCGCGATCTTCTTCAACGTCGGATCGAGCGCGATCCACTCCACTGCGTGGGCATCGCCCATCTTGATGTAGTTGAAATCACCGTCCGACTTCGCGCCGATCACATAAGGAAGCGCGGAGACGAGCACGGAATTGCTGGTGCTGACACTGCGCCCGCCGTCGGCCTCGAAGCCCTCGGTGAATAAGGTCATCGCATAGGTGGCATCGGCAAAGCGCTCGAGCTGCAGGTCGACCTTGGCCACACCTTGCTCGTCGGTCTTTTGTTCACCCAACTCGACATCCTGGGACTTCAGTTCCTTTTTCTCATCGTGCAGACGGTCGAAGAAATTGAACCCGGCAAATTCCTCAAACCGAAAATCCGCCGGTGAGAGCACCAGGTGCGACTTGATGCGGCGGTCGGTGGCCGGCGTGCCGTAGAGATTCCGCAGCGTGATCGCGGCGTGCACGTCATCGGGCGTGATCCAGCCGGCCTTCGTTTCTTTCGAAAGCAACGACTCGATCTTCATGCGGTCGGGCAGGAATTCCTTCACCGTCGCGGATGTTTCGCCCAGCAACGTGCCGCGCTTTCCGTCGCGCACGAGATACACGCTGATCGAGTAGACGCCGGTCGGCGACTCGTAGGCAGTCTGGTAGCTCGTCTCCGCGAAACCCATCGCGGGCAGGGCGAGCTTGCGTACCTGCACGCTGGTCCCGCGGGCGTCGAGGATCTCCGTCTCCACCGGCAGTCCCTCGAGTTTGCCCGCCCAGTCGCGCTGTTTCACGATGAGGCCGATGCGGATTTCGTCGCCGGGCCGGTAGATGCCGCGCTCGGTAAAGACGAAGGCATCGAGCTCCGCCCCGGAGCGACTCTCCACGCCGCCGGTATCGAAGCGCGAGAAATCGAGCTGCCGATCTTCACGAGCGTAGGGCATGAAGGCCACGTCATTGCCGAGCCGCGCCACGAAGGCGACGGGCGCTTTCTCCCGCGTCGGCTTGCCGAGCGAGGGAAAGGTCACGCGTCCATCGGGCGTGGTCTGGCCCTTAAGCAGCGGCACACCGTTTTTCGCCAGCACCTCCACCTCCACGCCGCCCAGCGGAGTGCCGGTCTTGATCGAGACGAAGAAGACGTCGCGGCTGCCGTCGGTGTTTTCCTTCACTACCATGCCGAGGTCGGTGATGAGGATGAAGCGGCCATCGCCCACCGCGCTCTCGTCTTCGTCCTCGTCGCTTTCTTCCTCATCCGTCTGAGCGTCCGCCGGACGATCGTCGGTTGCCGCCACGCTCTCTTCATCCTTGGCGGGCTTCTTTTTCGGCGGGTGCCACTCGCGCGCCTTGAGGAAAAAGAGGCCCTGCATCGGGCTGCCGCCATCCTCCGCCGCGCGCAGGTGCTTGGTGAAATCAAAGGCGGAGTAGTTTGCCTTGAACTTGTTTTTGACGTTGATCGATTGCTTCTCCGTGGCGATGCGCGCGATGTTTTCCGGCCCGAAGTGGGAGTTCACAAACTCCGGGTTCTGGAACTCGCCGCGCGTCTGGCTCACGAGATGGTTGATCTGATCGGCGGGCACGCGGGCGATCTCGTACTCGATGGTGCGGACGCCGCGCGACTTGATGGAGAGCTTGTGCTCGCCATTGAGCGCCAGCACGCCACCGGTCCCCTGGATCTCGATCTCCCGGGGCAGCACAGGCACTGGGAGGATATTCGAGTAATTGTCGCCGAGCAGAAAGCCGCCCATTGCCTTCACCCCTTTGTCGATGGTGACGTAAAGCTGGCCGTCGGTCTCGAGGCTCACCTTGAAGCTGTGCAGCTCGCTGTTTTCCTTACCGGCTGGGAGCAGCTTGAAAGGCAGGACCGTGGCGTGCTGGAGCACTCCCTCATCGATCTCATCGCCCTCGGACCAGGTGTCGTTGTCGGCGTCCTCGTGGTCTTTGACTGTGCGCTTCTTGGGCAGGAGATAAATGTGCAGGGCTTTCTGAATTTCCTCCGATTTCGCCGCGCAACTCGACTCGATGAGAATGACCTGCTCCGGGTCGCCTTCGTTGTTGCGAACGATGGTGCCGCTGCTCTTCGCGATGCGGAAGAAGCTGTAGATATCGGGCACGGACACCTTCTTCTCCACCTCATTGCTGGTCACCACGCCGCCCTGCAAGGTGGGCAGGCCCTTCTCCAGCGTCACGCGCAGGAAATCTTCGTGTTCCGGCAGCGTGAGCGGGCTGGTGCGCAGATAGGCCAACCGCTGGTTCAACCCGGCGGTGAGGGTGAAGTGAGGCACGCCCTTTTTGAAAATCTCCGAGCCGCCGATGACCGCGAGGTTCAGGCGTTTTTCCAGCTCCACCATGTCGACCCGATGGGTGAACTCAAAGGTGGCCACCACTTGCTTCACAGTCGGATCGGTCGGGTCGGTGTAGAACTCGATCTTCGACATCGTCGCGATGAACGCCGGGGTGTGCGCCTCGACGGTGTAGTGCTCCAGCAGAACGTGCTCAGGAAACAGGGTGCGATCGAAGGTGATGTGATACGTGCGGTCGGCCGGCCAATCCAGCTTCGGCTCGAAAACCAACTGATGGTCGTTGGCCCAGTGCCACCTTCCTTCCACGGGCGGATCCATGCGAATGCCCTGGGAGATGGGCGCCGGAGTGCTCCGGGTCGCCGGACCGGAGAGCTGCAATGAGACCCATGTCATCTGTTCCAATCGCGCGACGGACCCGCCGAAATGGATCACGAGCGGCCTCGGCTTCAGTTCTTTCCCGGGCGGCGTCACGCCGGGCGGATCGACTTTCACACTGATCGTCACCGGCTTGGGCCGATGCTGATACCAATCCCAGGTCCGCCAGCTCCCGGCGGCGAGCGCGGCAATCACCAGCAGGCCCAGTAAGGTGGCTCGTCGATGCGATCGCACCCAGGACACAGCCGCCAGCACGAGGCGACTGAGCCAGCCGGGAGGCTGCCAATGAAAATCGCCGATGAGGTAGGAAGAGAGACGCCGGAATTTGCTGAACATGGAAGAGGGGCGGAGGAAATCTTCCGCCTCAGATTCCAATACGGAGCCAACGAACCCCTTCTTTCAGGAAAATCGCCGAAATGCTTTATCCACCGTACTTTTCGCGTTCATGGGCTTCTTGCTTCGGCGCGGCTTTCGTGGAGACTTCCTGTCATGAAGCCTGCTCAAATCCGCGCCCGTGCTCTCGCCGAATGGCGGGGACTGCCGACGGATTATGTACGGCCAGATCGCACGACCACCGCGGCCGATGCCGTGCGCAAGGTGATGGAGAGCCTGGGGCTCGGTAGCCGCCTCAAGTCCGACGAAGTAGTGGCCGCGTGGCGCGAGGTCGTGGGCGATTTCTTTGCCAAGCATTCCGCGCCCCAGCAGCTCAAGGATGGCGTGCTCTACGTCGCCGTGCTGCAGCCGACGGTGCACTTCGAGCTCGATCGCGTGTGGAAGCGCGACATCATCGCCAAGTTCAAGGAACGCTTCGGCGCGCGCACGGTGCGCGAGATCAAGTTCCGCCTCGGCTGACGACATCGCATGGCCGATCGCATCCGCATCGACAGCCTCGAGCTGGCCTCCTACATCGGCGTACCCGCCGACGAACGCCGCACCACGCAGCGTCTCACCGTAAGCCTCGTGCTGGAGCCGACCCGCGACTTCAGCGCGCTCGAGGATCGGATTGAAAACACGGTCGATTACTTTTCCGTCTGTCAGTTTGTAAAGGCGCTCAGCCTTGCCGGCCCGCGGCATCTCATCGAGACCCTCGCCCAGGATATCGCGGAGCGATTGCTCGTGCGCTACCCCTTGCGCGCCGTCGAGGTCGAGCTGCGCAAATACATCCTGCCCGATACGGAATACGTGGCCGTGCAACTCCGGCGCGAGCGCGCGCTGTAGCCGGGGTCAGTGACCCCGGTCCACTCGCTCAATCAGTTCTCCAGCGTTGCCATTGCGTTCGTTGATCAGGCCGGTTTCATTGAACCCGACTACAGCCGCCCTCTTCACCACCATGAGCAAAGCCCCTCTCCCGAAACTCATCATCGCCTCCAGTGACCACGATGCCGACATGCTCTACGCGACCGGCTTTTTCGTACCGGATCCGTTTATCTTTCTGCAGCAGGGGAAGCGCTCCACCATCGTCCTGAGCGATCTTGAGATCGATCGCGGACGCAAGGAGGCCACCGTGGACAAGATCGTCGCCTACTCCGCCATCTCGAAGCGGCTGAAGAAGGGCAAGGACGCCAATTTTCTCGAGCATGCCGTGGCATTTCTACAGGAGCGCAAGGTGCGGCGCGCGGCGGTGCCGTCGTCGTTTCCGCTCGGGCTCGCCACGGGGCTCGAGAAGGCGGGGATCAAGCTGGTGCCGCAGCCGGGGCTCTTCTGGCCGGAGCGCGAGCACAAGACTGCGGAGGAGTTGAAGCTCATGAAGCAAGCGCTGGTCATCACCGAGGCGGGCATGGCGCGCGGCGTGGAGGTCTTGCGCGCGGCGAAGATCGGGCCGCAGCGGGTCCTGCGGTGGAATGGGAAACCGCTGACCTCGGAGATTCTCCGCGCGGAGATCGACTCCGCGATCCTGCGGGCCGGCGGCGTGCCGGCGAATACGATCGTGGCCGGTGGCGAGCAGGCCTGCGATCCCCACGAGCGCGGGCACGGACCGCTGCGGGGGAATGAACTCATTATTCTCGATATTTTCCCGCGCGCGGCGGGCAGCGGATATTTCGGCGATCTCACGCGCACGGTTGTGCGCGGCAAGGCGAGCAGCGCGCAGCGTGACCTCTGGGAGACCTGTTTCGAAGGCCAGACACGCGCGTTGAACGCGATCAAGCCGGGCCGTCCCGGCAAAGAGGTGCAGGATGCGGTGCGCGCGTTTTTCACGGAGCGAGGGTACCCGACCGAGCAGCGCAAGGGACGCTGGAGCGGATTTTTCCACGGGCTCGGGCACGGCCTCGGGCTGGAGATCCACGAATCCCCGCGCGTGGGCGCCACGACGTTTCACCCGGGACAAGTGGTGACGGTCGAGCCGGGCATCTACGTTCCCGGGCTCGGCGGAGTGAGGCACGAGGATGTCGTGACGATCACGAAGACGGGGATTCGGTTGCTCTCAAGTCACCCGAAGCCGTTTGAGATTTGAAGGGCTGAGAAATAATTGCCTGCTCTCCTCTCGCGGTCGTCCTGAGTCGGAACGATACAGGAAAATTAGCCACGGATGGACACGGATGAAACACGGATTGAGAAATTCGGGTTCAAATCGTCATGCGTAGTGGCGATCAGTTATTTTGGGGGGCGGATTTCACTCACCTTCCGCTTTTGATCCTCCATCCGTGTTTCATCCGTGTCCATCCGTGGCCAAAATGAATCCTTCCGACTCCGGATGAGCGCACGCTTCGTTTTGCGCTTCGCGACCGTCCCTTTACCCTATCTCCCTCTGTAAACCGTTCATTTTTTGAACACGGCACGCGGGTCGTTGTCTACTCTGACCGCATGCTTGCGACCCTACTGCTGCTTTCCCTCGCCGTCTTGATTCTGGCAGCTTCAGCCCGGCCTTCCCCGGCTCCGGTCCCCGTGCGCATCCGCGCCACCTATCGGCGCCCTCGTTCATGAGTTTCGCCTCCGCTCTCCCCTCCTCCAATCTTTGGCCTCTTTGCCCTGCCCCTGCTGGTCCTACGCCCGCGCCCGCGGAAACGGCATTCCCCTCCGCGGAGAAGCCTGTTACGAAGGGGCGGACGATGCAGGATGACCTGAGCCGCAAGCAAGACGACGAACTGATCGCCCGCACGCAAGCGGGCGACGCGACGGCGTTTGACGAGCTCGTGGTGAAATACAGCCCGCGTCTGTATGGCTTGGTCTACAACATGACCTCGAACCACGAGGACACCAACGACCTGATGCAGGACATCTGGTCGAAGGCCTACCGCTCGATCGCCGGCTTCCGCGGTAAATCTTCGTTTTACACCTGGATTCACTCCATCGGGGTGAACATGACGATCAACTTCCTCAAGAAGCGCGGTCGGCGCTTTACCTTGAGCCTCGATGACATCGATTCCAACGTGCAGCATGACAAGGAATTCATCGAGCTTACCGCCTCCAGCACGCCGGTGCGCGAGGCCGATCTAAGCGAACTTCAGAAAAGGTTGAACGAGGCCATGCAGAAGCTGTCTCATGATCATCGGGCGGTGGTCACCATGTTCGACATTCAGGGAATGCCCCACGCGGAGATCGCAAAGATCCTCGGAATCTCGGAGGGCACTGTTCGTTCCCGGCTTTTTTACGCACATCGTCAGTTGCAAAATTTCCTTACTGAGTTTCACTCCTAACCCGAGCCATCATCATGACCGAAGAACAACTCTCCGCCCTGCTCCGGATCAAGCGCTTCGAACAGCCGCCTCCGCAATATTTTGATCGGCTCCTGCAGGATATCCATCGGCGCCAGCGCTCGGAGCTTCTCCGTCGCCCGCTGTGGAAGATCGCGGCGGAGCGGGTGCAGACGTTTTTCAGCGAGCACAGCATGGGGCATCTCTCCTATGCCGGGGCACTCGCGGGAGTGCTGGTAGTGGGTGTGGCGGGTATTGGGTTGATGACTTCGGGCGGAAGCGTGGAACAAGGTTCGACAGGAGAGCATTTCGCCAAGTCGGCCCCGCACCATCAGCTTCTGAAACTCGATAACTCCGATAAGTCGGCGCTCGCTCTGGATGTTACGCCGTCTTTGCCGAGTGGGCTGAGCGGTTATTTGCCCGCAGCTCACCAGCCGCGTTACATCATGGATACGCGGCCCGCGAGCTATGAACTGCCTCCGGACAGTCTGTAAGCCTCGGGCATCGAGCAAGCGCGCGTGCCTGGCGGCGGTGAGTGCGCTCATCGCCTGCGCTGCCGCTTCGTGCTCCGCCCTGGCTGCGGATGGCGAGTCACCTCCCTTGCTGGACGCCATCCAGCGCGAGGTGCAGAACATCTTCGAGAAATGCCGCAGCTCGGTCGTGCGCATCGAAGCGACCGACCAGCATGGCTATCTCTCAGGCACCGGCTTTTTCATCGACCCGAACGGCCTGCTCTACACCTCCTACACGGTGGGCGGTGAGTCGCACGATATCCAGGTCGCGTTCGGCGGCGCGCACTATCCGGCCCACCGGCTCGTGAGCGACGTGCGCAGCGGCATCGCCATCCTTAAGATCGATGCGCAGACACCCTTCCTCACCTTCGGCAACTCGCGCCAGCTCGCCTTGGCCTCGCCCGTCATCGCCATCGGGTATCCCATGGCTCTTCCGCTCACGCCGGTGTTCGGCACCGTCGGCGGATTCGATCTCAAGTATCAGGGCCGTTACTTTGCCACCTCACACATCCGCGCGAATCTCCCCGTGCAACGTGGCGAGGGCGGCGCTCCGATGGTCAATTCGCGTGGTGAAGTCGTGGGCATCCTCATCAGCCGACTTGGCGCCGACAATGCGTTCGCCCTGCCCATCGAAGCGGCTGAGAAAATTCGGAAGGATTTCGTGCGCTTCCGCGAAGTGCGCCCCGGCTGGATCGGCGTGCGCATCAAGCCACTCGAAGAACCTCTCGACGGCTCGACCGCGGCCATCGAAGAAACGCTGCCCGATGCTCCCGGACAAAAAGCCGGCCTGCTCCCGGGCGACGTCATCGTCCGCATCGGCGATCACCAAATCACCTCGACCGAGGACGTGCTCGACGCCTCTTTCTTCCTCACGGCCGAGGATGACACAGTCATCCGCGTCTATCGCGAAGGCTCCGAACGTCAATTCACCGTCACACCCACCGACAATCCCGACGCCCGCGTCTCGACGACGAATCCGCCCGAGCCGCCGCTAAAGATCGATCGGTGAGACGGGGCTGAGTTGCAAGTTTGGCGGCTCAGCCAAACAAATCGCCCGTCTCCGTTTTCTTCCCTGCTCCCCCGCCGGTTTCTTCGAGCATCTGGAGGAATTGCTCTTCATCCAGCACCGCGACGCCGAGGGACTGCGCATCCTCCAGCTTCGACCCGGCCCCGGGGCCGGCGACGACATAGCTCGTCTTGCGACTCACCGAACTGGAGACATTCCCACCCAGCGCCCGAATCTTTTCCGCCGCTTCGTTGCGGCCCAATTTTTCCAAGGTGCCGGTGAGGACGAACGTCTTGCCGGCGAAAATCTGACCACCCGCGCCCGGCGTGCTGCCAGCGGGCCCTATCTTGAGATCATGCAAGCGCTGGAGCGTCTCGTGTCCCAGCTCGCTTTCAAACCAGTCCAGCGCCGCCTTCGCCACGACCGGCCCGACCACAGTCACGACATCCGCCTCGGTCGCGCCTTTCTTTTTCGCCGGCGCGGCGAAGCCAGCGTCGAGCAGGCGTTTCCCCGCGGCATGGGCCTGCGCCATGAGCTCGGCGTGACGCGTGACAAGTTGCTGCTTTTCCTCCGGCGACTTGTCCTTGTTCCGTCTGCCGCGCGGATTCGATTCCTCCGCCTCGGTGTGCAAACGATCGAGCGCCACGACATCGCGCAGCATTTGCGAATCGCGCACCGCCTCCATGGAAGGGTGATGCTTCGCCAGGTCATGTGCCGTTTCCTCGCCCACCTCCGGGATGGCCAGGGCATGCAGCCAGCGCGCCAGCGGCATGGTCCTCGCACGCTTGATCGCCTCCGTCACCTTCGTCGCGTTCTTCTCGCCGAAGATGCGCGGCTCCTCATCGGTGCCCAGGTTGAGCGTCGCGAGCGTCTCCGTCGCGAGCTCAAACAAATCCAGAGGATCGCGCACCACGCCCCGCTCCACCACCTTGTCCGCCACCACGCCGCCGAGGCCGTCGATATCGAGCGCGCCCCGCTTGGCGAAATATTCGAGCCGGCGCGTCAATTGCGCCGGGCAGTTCACGTTCTCACACACCCACGCCGCGAAATCCGGGTCGCGCTTCACCGGCGTTTTGCACACCGGGCATTCCGTCGGAAAATGAAACGGCTTCGCCGTGGCCGGGCGCTTCTCCAGCACTACTTTCACCACTGCAGGAATCACCTCACCCGCCTTCTCGATCACCACGGTGTCGCCAATGCGGATGTCCTTCCGCTTGATCTCGTCTTCATTGTGCAAGGTCGCGCGGCTGATCGTGCTCCCGCGCAAAAAGACCGGCCGTAATTCCGCCACCGGCGTCAGCACCCCGGTGCGCCCCACCTGGATGGTGATGCTCTCCAGCACCGTCTCCGCCTGCTCCGAGACATATTTCCACGCCTTGGCCCACTTCGGCGCGCGGGAGTGAAACCCCACGCGCTCCCGCTGCTCCATCGAGTTCAGCTTGATGACCGCGCCATCCGTCTCGTAGCCGAAGCCGTCGCGAATCGCATCGAGTTCCTCGATCGCCGCCATCACTTCCTCCCCCGTGTGACACACCCGCGTGAATTTCGGAACGCGCAACCCGAGATCCTTGAACCAAGCCAGCAGCGCAGCCTGCGTCGGCGGCGGCTCGACGCTCAGCTCGCCCAGTCCGTAGAGCACGATCTCCAGTGGACGCTTCGCCACGAGCGCTGGGTCGAGTTGTTTCAGTGTTCCGGCCGCAGTGTTGCGCGCATTGGCAAATGGCTCTTCGCCCGCCGCGATCATCTCCTCGCGGATGCGCTGAAACCCCGCCACCGGCAGATACACCTCCCCACGCGCCTCGAGCACCTCCGGCACATCCTTGCCGTGCAACCGCAGCGGGATGCTGCGCAGCGTCTTGAGATTGTCCGTGATGTCATCGCCACGCTCGCCATCGCCGCGCGTCGCGCCGCGCGTGAAGATGCCATTTTCATAAAGCAAACTCACCGCCAGCCCATCAACCTTCGGCTCCACAAACCATTCGAGTTTCTCGCCGGGCACCAGCTTCTCCACGCTCCCGATCCACTTGCGTAGCGTCTCGAAACCTTCCTTGGCAAAAAGATTGTCCAGCGAAAGCATCGGCACCGCATGCTGCACCTGCTTGAAGCCCGCGGTCGCTTTTTCCCCGACCCGGCGCGTCGGAGAATCCGGCGTGATCAGCTCCGGATGCGCATCTTCCAGGTCGCGCAGTTCACGAAACAGCGCGTCGTATTCCGCGTCCGAGATCGTCGGCGTAGCCTCGTCGTAATAGCGCCGATTATGCTCCTCGAGCTGCTGGCGGAGTTGGGCGATGCGAGTTGGAACGTTGGGCATAAATAGAAACAAGCAGCAGCGCGCCGGCTGCGCCGCCGAGGGTATCGGCGGTCCAGTCGCCGACATCCTTGGCGCTGCGGCCGGGTGTCCATTGCTGGTGCCATTCATCGGACCAGCCATAAGCGGAGACCACGATAGTGGTAATGAGCACGACCTTTTTCCAATCCCAATCGCGCGTGCGCCGCAAGGTGAAAGCCACGACCCCGCCGCCGGCGGCGAAGGCGAGGAAATGCAGCGCCTTATCCCACCAGTGCAGCGTGTTGAGCTTCTCGACTTCGTTGCCGGAGAGCGACGAGAGAAAGAAAATCGTGCCCGCCCAGAGGAAGACGGCGACCCAACAAAAAATGCGAAACCAACGGGATGAGAGCATTCGTTTTATCGGGAAATACGATTATGGCAGGAAGACATTAGTCGCCGTTTCGCTCTGAATCCGTGTGGTAGTAAATGCAGAAGTCCATATACCAACCAGTCAATTTACGGAACGCAGGCACCTCATCGCGCAGCCAGAAAATGGGCTCGTAAAGAAAATCGACGTATCTGGTTGTTCGGCTGTTCTGAACGGAAAGTCGGACCGCTGCTCCGAAACCCATTACGTAAACAAAACAGAAAAGGGCGAGCGCCCCGACCGCGCGCGAGTATTTCTTCATTCGTTTGGAAACCTGCGTGCTCGGCGAATTCTCTCGGTGATAACCATCAGGCGGGATTGTGTGCAGGGCGAAGCTTCACGATAGTAGCGGCATGGAAAGTCCCAAGTGTATTCTCGGCATCGAAGGCGGCGGCACCAAAACGAACTGGGTGCTGTTGGCCAGCGACGGCTCCGTGTTGCGGGAAGGCGTGCTGCCCGCCTCGAATCTCCAGCTCATCACCGATACTGCGCTGTCCGATCTTCTTTCGGTCCTCCCGGGTGACGCCACCCACGTCGGCGCGTTTCTGGCCGGGTGTGGCACAGCGGAAGATCGGGCGCGGTTGCATCGGCTGGCGGAAAAGATCTGGCCGCAGGCGCAGCTCGCCATCGGCAGCGATCGCGACTCCGGTCTCGCCACGGCCTTTCGCGATGGCGATGGCATTGCGGTCATCGCCGGCACCGGCGCGGCGGTCCACGGACGCAAGGGCGAGCACATCGAGAAGGCCGGCGGCTGGGGACAATTGCTCGGCGACCGCGGCAGCGGCTACGATCTCGCCCGGCGCGGCCTGCGCGAGGTGCTCACCCATTTCGATCTCACCCACGAGATCACCCCTGTGGCGCAGGACATCCTCCAGATGCTCGCGCTAAACCGGCTGCAGGACCTCGTGGGCTGGGCCATGCAGGCGGACAAGATGAGCGTGGCACGACTCGCCCCCGCCGTCTTCCGCGCGGCCCGGCTAGGCAACCCGCAAATGCTCGAGATCATCGAGACGGGCGCGCAAGTGCTGGCGGAGTTCACCCATGTTGTCGCGCAGCGCCTCGATTTCCCGAATGCGCCGATCCGGCTGATCGGCGGCATGTTTGTCCATCACGAGGAATACGTGGCACTCTTCCGCTATCGCCTGGGCACGCTGCTGCCCGAGACCACTGTGGAAGTCTGCGCGGAGTCGGGTGCCTTTGGCGCCGCGTGGCTCGCCGAGCACGTCCCCAGCGAGCCGCCGGTGCGCGAGAGCGTGGTGGTGGCCGATGCCGCCGCGCTGGCCACGGCCAGCACTGAGCAGAGCAATCCGCGCTCGGCCGATCTGGAAAAGCAAAGCACGGCGCAGCTCGTCGATCTCTTCATCGGCGAGGAGCCGAAAATCACCGAGGCCCTCGCCGCGCGGCGCACGCAACTGGTCGCCGCCGTCGATCTCGTCAGCGCAGCACTGGTCGCACAGGGCCGTCTCTTTTACGTGGGGGCAGGCACAAGCGGACGACTCGGCGTGCTCGATGCCAGCGAGATCCCCCCCACCTTCGGCGCGCCGCCGGAACTGGTGCAGGGCATCATCGCCGGCGGAGCCACGGCTTTGCATCGCGCGGTGGAAGGCGCGGAAGATCAGCCCGAGGCGGGCGCCCTGGCCATGCTGGAGCGCGGCGTGAAACGTGGCGACGTAGTCTGCGGCATATCGGCCAGCGGGCGCGCTCCCTACGTCCTCGGCGCGTTGGCCCGAGCCCACCAGGTCGGCGCGCGCACGATTCTCCTGAGCTGCAATCCCACCCGCACGGCGACTGGCTGGGACGTGGAGATCGACCTACCCACCGGCCCGGAGCTCGTTACCGGCTCCACCCGGCTGAAGGCCGGCACCGCGACCAAGGTGGTGCTCAATATCCTCTCCACCTGCGCCATGGTGCGCCTGGGCCGGGTGCGCGGAAACTCGATGGTCGACCTGCATATTTCGAATGCGAAGCTGCGCGACCGCGGCGTGCGGCTGGTCAGCCAGGAGTTGAAGATCAGCTACGAGGAAGCGGCCACCCGTCTCGAGCACGCGGGCTGGAACGTGCGTACGGCGCTGCAGACGTAAAGCCATCTGTCTCAACAGGAGCCGGACTGGGCGAACCACAGCACCTTTGCCTGAAAAGAAGCAGTCAGGCCGTGCAGCCTCTCGGAAGAAGGCGATCTGCGCCGCCCGCGCTTGGGCAGACTTATTCACCGATTGGGAACAACTTCCTGACGTGACGCTTTTTGGGCGTCGACAATTAGCAGCGTGGCTAAATTCGCCCAGCGTGTTCCTACGCAACGGTATCCGGTGCCATCCCACGCGGGGCAAATTTTACTCTGTGGGATGCGTTTTTCTGGCACCGAAAACGCGCTTGGCATGGCCGTTGCTAAAGGAGCGCATGTCCGAAATTCGGACGGGGAAAAAATCCAAATAGGGGAGCAGCTCGACTGGAGGGCATAGTCTTAGTGGACCGGGGGGAACCGCTAAGGCAGGGCCAGTCGAGCTGCATTTCCCTGGGGTTTGGAGGGAGGCAGTCGGAGGGTGGGAACGAGGAACCATTTTCACGGCTCGAGGCCCGCCGCAAGCCAGCTGCTTTGCAGCCGGCCTATTATGCAAACTGGGACGGTTCTGCGGGTGTGAAACGCCAACGGCGTTTAATCAATCAGCCTAGTGTCCTGTCAGCCAAGTGCTTTGCAAAAATCGGGCATGGAGAAGGAAGATCACCACGAAGACGCGAAGGCACGAAGGGGCAAAGAGCGAGGGCTGCTGCTGAGATTGCGCCCACCTTCGTGCCTTCGTGTCTTCGTGGTTAATTACTAATACTTCCCGAAATAAGCGCCCCGAATTAAGGAGGAAACTTCCCTGACAGGACACTA